>JBCCZL010000524.1:0-7295 GCA_039187775.1 Myxococcota bacterium | reverse complement strand
GGCGAGACACCGGTGCGGTGCCCGAGCAGTTCGATTATCACCGCCATCACCTTTCCGCCGGAGGAGCACGCCGTGCTGATGGTGTAAACTGGGCCCTCAATGCCCGTCATTTTCGACAACAACGTTCCCATGGCGTTGAAATCATGCTGGCGGTGATAATCGAACTGCTCGGGCACCGCACCGGTGTCTCGCCACGCGGAAAACGCGTTTTCGGTCGCTTCGAGTCCCCCGGTGCTCGTTCCCAGGATCACCGCGACGCGATCCGCACCCCAGCGGCCCACCGCACGATCGACAGCACCCCGAACGTCCACGAGCGCAAGTGCCGCAATCCGGGCCATTCGACAGTCGAACGCACGGTACTCGCTCGGAAGAGGCGCGAGTTCACCGGGCACCGCCCCGACAAACGTGTCCATCGGGATGTCGATCGGCGAGGGCCCCAACCCAGAGCGGCCTTCGTCGAGGCCGGCCAATACTTCGTTCGTCGTCTGCCCGAGGGCGTTGACCGCCGAGTAGGCAGTGACCGCATAAAACCTGCGCGTCATGGAACCGGGAGTGTATCACTCAAGGGTCTTCGGCCAAGGCAGTGCGGGTAGGAACCAACGCTTCGACACATCCGTAGAATTGAATAGGTGCACACGAAGGCGAGGCCAAGCGCGGCGTGGGGCTTCGGGTGCTGGCGTCCACATCCCAACGTTTTGGCGGCCGCGCAACGCTACCCGCGGCACCCCGTCGCAACTCGTTGACGCCCTTCCACTGGCGTCCTAGCTTTATCGAGTATCGCGCGGGGCGTGTCGATCATTTCGACACTGAGAAGCACCCGTTGAACCTGATCCGGTTCGTACCGGCGTAGGGAACGTGAGCTATCGGTCAACATCTGCGAATGGCGTCACGCCTTTGAAGTCGGCAACCGCTGGCTTAGCGTGCGCTGTGCCAACTCGCGGCATGGCAACGTCCGGTCTTGCCGGACGAGCCCCGACGACCGACATCGTGGAGCTGAACTCCGCGGACACGAAGACCTGCTCGGTATGCACCCCTTGGCAAAGGACCGCACCCCATGAGCAACCCGCATTCCCCCCGCGCCGGCAAGGATTACATCTTGCCGCCGGTTGGGGGCAACCCAGGAACTTCCTCCGTCACAACCCCTGGAAGCTTCGCCAATCCCTCGAAGATCTCTCCGGGGCGAGCCGGCGCGGCGACGTTTAGCTCGCCGGACACGCCGGGCATGCCTGGCCTGCCCAAGAAGACCGCGTGGGACTTCATGCCGAGCGACTGGCAGTGCGTCGACTTCGACCAGCACGAGCGCGCCGGCGCGTGGCGAGCCCCCGAGGGATTTGTTCCGATCACTCAGCTCGAACACGCACGCATCGGTTCGATCACCAAGGAAATGCGCCGCGTTGCGGAGCGGGAGCCGCACCTGAGCGCAGAGCAGGTGAAGGACGAAGTCGCGGCCGGTCGGATGGTGATCCCCGCGAACCAAAATCACCTTCAGCATCGCCTCGACCCGATGTGCATCGGTCGGGCGAGCAAGACCAAGGTCAACGCGAACATGGGCGCCTCGCCGGTCAGCTCATCGACGGCGGAAGAGATCGAGAAGCTCCGATGGGCGGAGCGATGGGGTGCCGACACCGTCATGGATCTCTCGACCGGGGGCGACCTCGACGCCACCCGACAAGCCCTGGTCGAACACAGCACCACTCCGATCGGGACGGTCCCGATCTACTCGATGATCATCGGCCGAACGATCGAAGAACTCACTCCGGAGATCGTCCTCGACACCATCGAACATCAGGCGAAGCAGGGCGTCGACTACTTTACGATTCATGCGGGAATCCTTGAGGCCCACATCCCGCTGGCGCGGCATCGGCTCATCGGCCTCGTGTCCCGTGGGGGCAGCCTGTTGGCAAAGTGGATGCTCCATCACCGGAAGGAAAACTTGATGAACACGCACTGGGAGGCGATCTGCGCGATCATGCGGCGCTACGACGTCACCTTCTCGATCGGGGACGGCTGTCGACCGGGCGGCCTCGCGGACGCGACCGACGAGCTTCAGCTCGCCGAACTCGTGGAAATCGGAAAGCTCACCGAACGAGCCTGGCGCTGCGGCGTGCAGGTGATGGTCGAGGGCCCCGGGCATGTTCCGCTCGACCAGATCGAGTTCAACATGAAGGCCGAGCGCCAGATCTGCCACGGTGCGCCGTTCTATGTACTGGGCCCCCTCGTCACCGACGTGTTCCCCGGCTACGACCACATCACGTCATGCATCGGCGCGACCAATGCCGCCTATCACGGGGCGAGCATGCTCTGTTATGTGACGCCCAAAGAACATGTCGGCCTCCCCAAAAAGGATGACGTGAAGCAGGGCTGCATCGCCTACAAGATCGCCGCTCATGCGGCTGACATCGCCCTCGGGATCCCCGGCGTCCGCGACTGGGACGACGATCTCACCCGCGCCCGAGCCGCCCTCAACTGGGAGAAGCATTTCGAGCTCGCCTTCGACGGGGACACCGCCCGGGCGTTTCACGACGAGGACCTCGACGTCGACACCGACTTCTGCGCGATGTGCGGCCATGACTGGTGCAGTGTGCGGATCTCGAAAGAGATCCAAGAGTGGGCCAGCGGCAAGGCCGCAGGTTTCGAGCGAGGCAAAGCAAGAAAGTCCGCCGCGCTCACCAAAGAACAGCAGGCGATCCTCGAGCAGCGCGGTCATCTGTCCCCCGAGGCCATCCACAAGCTCGCCGCGAAAGCCAAGGGCAAACTCCAAGCCACCATGTCCAGGAGGACCGACGAAAAAGCCCCCTGCCACAGCGACTACGCCGAACCCGAAGAAGCCAAGCGTCTCGCCCCCGAGGAAGCCCTCGTCCCCCTCCGCCGCCCCCACGCGCGCGAAACACGCTGACGGCAGCACCTCTCATCGGACGCATCTTTCGGCCGCCGTATTCTACGCGGAGGTCAGTTGGCCGCGTTGGCTCGGAGGACGTCGTAGATCGGGTCGTCGGCCGGCTCGAATCCGCTGAGCAAGGAGCGATCGCCGAACACATCCTGCGCGTCGGCGCTCCCCGGAGCGAGCTCGAGCAGCGCGCGCCGAATCGTCTCCACGGTGTCCTGGGGAAGATGGGGCCCCGCGACATACGGCCCATAAGGAATCGCTCCCGTGCTCGCCACGATGGTGAAGTCTTCCGATCGAAGATCGGCCTCGTCGGCGTTGTACAGCGTTCCCGCGTAGGTCGCCGCCGCATCGCAGCTCCCCTCCGCGACCGCCGGTAGCACCGCCTGATGGTTGCCCACAAAACGAGTCGACGAGAAGTCTTCGTCCGGGTTGACGCCGGCCCGCTCGAGGAGGATGCGCGGATAGAAATACCCCGAAGACGAAGTGGGGCTCACGTAGCAGAACACCTTGCCCCGAAGCGCGGTCAGGTCGTTCGACGCGCCCGCCTTTGCCAAAATGATGCCCTGATAGCTCCGCCGGTCGCCTCGCTCCACCGGGGCGGCCAAGATTTCAAGGTCTTCGTTGCGCGCGGCGCGTACATACTCATAGGCCGGGAGCCACGCGATGTCCACGTCGCCTGCGATCACGCCACGGCCCACCCGGTCGTGACTCGAAAGTGCGATGAGCTGAACCGGGCGTTCAAGCTCCCGGGTGAGATAGTCGGCCAGCGGTGCATAATCGTTCGACAGCCGCTCCGCACCGATCACGTTGGAGATGCCGAGCGAAACCGGTGGTCCGGCGGGCAACGCACTCTCCGAGACGAGTGGCGGAACCACCGGTATCGCCTCTGGCGCTCGATTGGACCACGCGACCGCAAATACCACCACCGCCACGATAAATGCCGCGACGGCACCGCCCACGGGGAGCACCCATGGCGCTCGCTTCCCCGAGGACGCCGGCGATTCATTCGCCATCGCATTTTCTACGGCGAGCCCCGCGGTCTCACTTCCAAGGTCACGTCGCTGGTCGCCCGCGGGACTGTAGGGAAGTAACGCCTGTGCGAAGTCCTTCAGCGTCGCGAATCGCTTCGCCGGTTCGACGTGCATCGCGCGCGTGACCACGGCAAGCAACGGATCCGGGATCGCGCGGTCTCCGGGCACTGGTGCCACCTGGCCGCTCAGCACCCGGTGAATCACCGCATACGGCGACTCTTCGGCGAACGGGAAGGCGCCGATCAGCATCTCGTACAGCATGACCGCGATCGAGTACTGGTCGGCGGCCGCGGTGGCGCTCTTCGCATCTCGAAGCTGCTCCGGCGCAGCGTAGCCCGGGGTACCGACGAACTCTCCGGTCTGCGTGAGCTGAGCGTTCAGGTCTCTTGCCTTCGAGATTCCGAAGTCCACCACCTTCGCCCGGGAGCGGCCTCCCTTGGAGACGACAAACACATTCGCGGGCTTTAGGTCCCGATGGATCACGCCGGCTTGGTGGGCTGCATCCACCGCGGAGATCACGTCTAAGGTGAGCGCCACTGCCTCTTGCACCTCGAGATACCGTGTCTCCAAGATCCCATCGAGCGAGGCTCCCTCCAGCAATTCCATGACCAGGAACGTCCTACCGTGAGCAACACCCACATCGAACACTCGCACCACGTGTTCATGGTCGATTCGGGAGATGGCCTTTGCTTCGTTCAAGAAGCGATCCGCCGCACCCGGGATCTCCGACGCCTCTGGATGGAGAACCTTTAGGGCAACGCTGAGTTCGAGGTCCTGACGGTATGCCTCGTACACACTTCCCATCCCTCCCTGCCCGAGAAGGCGCCGAATTCGATACTTGCCCATCTGGGTCCCGGGCGACAGGACCGCGCTTGCCTCCACTCCGCTGGGATCGGTTGGTGGAGCACCCGGTCCAGGAACCGTGGGACCGTCGTCCGCATCAACGACATCGGTGGGGTCGCCGAAATCAAAGGGCGGGCGATCGGAAAACTCGTCCATCCAAGCCGCCAGCCTACCAGGTTGAAGGGCGGCTCCGAGGCCGAAGTCGCGTCGAGCGGCCAACATCGATCGTCGGAGCGTTCGCTGCATCATCCGCAAGCCGCGGGCGTATAGGGCGGGGTTCTGTTAACCTCCGGCGTGGCTCGCCGCGTTGTGATCACTGGAATCGGCTTGGCTACGCCAATCGGGCACGACCTCGATGCGCTCTCGGATGCGCTTCAACACGACCGGCACGGCATTCGGCATGTGTCGGCGTGGGGCCAGATCGGCGAGATGATGACTCGCCTCGCCGGGGAGATCACCGACCTCGACTTCAAGGGCCGGTGGCCACGAAAAAAAACGCGCACGATGGGCCGCGTCTCGCAGCTCGCCGCATACGCGAGCGATCGCGCCATCGAGGACGCGGGCCTTGACGAAGACACCCTTCACGATGGTCGGACCGGGCTCTGCTACGGCTCGACCCACGGGTCGTCCCTTGCCCTCGAGGAATTTTGTCGGCGGGTGTTCGCCAACGACACCTTCGAAGGCGTGCCCTCGAGCGCGTTCCTTCGCTTCATGAGCAACACCACCACCGCCAATCTCGCACTCCTTTACGGCATTCGCGGTCGCGTGGTCTCCACCTGCGCCGCGTGCGTCAGCGCATCGCAAGCGGTGGGCACCGGCTACGAGGCGATCGCCCGCGGCGTGCAGGACGTGATGGTCTGCGGCGGCTCCGAAGAGCTCCACTGGGTTCCCGCCGGCGTGTTCGACATCTTTCAAGCGACGTCGAGCAAGTACAACGATCGACCCGACGAGAGCCCCCGGCCCTTCGATCGTGCGCGCGACGGCCTGGTCGTGTCCGAAGGCGCCGGCACCATGGTGCTCGAAGACCTGGAGCGGGCCCAAGCCCGCGGGGCCACGATCTACGCGGAGATTCTCGGCTACGGAACCAACTGCGACGGGGCCCACGTCACCGCGCCCTCGGCCGAGGGAATGGCCCAGGCGATGCGGCTCGCCCTCGCGGACGCGGAGCTCGACCCGAGCGCCGTCGACTACATCAACGCGCACGCTACTGGAACCCTCGTCGGCGATATCGCCGAGAGCCGGGCCACCCATGACGTGATGGGCCCAGCGATCCCCATCAGTTCGACGAAGGCCTTCACCGGCCACACCCTCGGCGCATGCGGCACGATCGAGCTCGCGATGTGCATCGCGATGATGCGCGATGGATTTGTGGCTCCGAGCCGAAATCTCGAAGAACGCGATCCGGAATGCGCGGACTTGGCGTACGTTTTCGGTGACCCTAAGCCTTTGGCTTCGAGCACCGTAATGAGTAACAATTTCGCATTCGGCGGCATCAATACGTCGCTGATCCTCGGAAAGCTGGGAAGAACTCGATGAGCCAACCGCAGGTCATCGTGGTGGGCGCGGGACCCGCCGGCACCACCACCGCCACCCTTCTCGCAAAACAAGGGATCTCGGTACGGGTGCTCGAGAAGGCGATCTTTCCTCGCTGGCACATCGGCGAATCTCTTCTGCCCGCAGATCTTCCGATCTTCGAGCGGCTCGGCTTCGTGCCCGACAAGTCGAACTACGTCTACAAGGTCGGCGCGGAATTCATCAACGAAGAAACCGGCGACTTCGCGCTCTACCGGTTCGATGACGCGCTCGAGGGCACGCCCCCGCATGCCTGGCAAGTCGAGCGTGCGCGCTTCGACACGGACCTCGCGACCATCGCTCAAGACAACGGCGTCGAGGTCCAGTTCGGCGTGAAGGTGCGCCATATCGAAATCAGCGACGAGCGCGTGAGCGTCGAAGCCGTGACCGACGGCGGAGTCACCACCCATCACGCCCGTTACCTCGTCGACGCGACGGGCCAAGACGCGTTCCTCGGGCGACGAAAGCGAACGATCGAGCCGATCAAAGGGTTCGGCGTGGTGGCGGTGGCCACGGTGTTCGAAGACCTCGACCCGGCAGTCACGGCCGAACTTGAAGAGCAGGGCAACATCAAGATCCTGATCCGCGAGGACGGTTGGGGCTGGGTGATCCCACTTCGCGGCCGCGTCAGCATCGGCATGGTCACCCAGGAGCGTGGGCTCGGCCAAGCGATGCTTGATGAGGGCATCGATGAGTCACCGCTCCTCACCCGCCTTACCCAAGGGGCAACGCGCGGACAGACTTGGGTCTTGCGGAACTTTGCTTATCTGAACCGCGACGCCTACGGCCGCCGCTGGGGATGCGTGGGGGATGCCGCGGCGTTCCTCGATCCGGTGTTTTCGTCTGGGGTGTCGCTCGCCATGTTCGGCGGACAAGGCGTAGCCGACGTCGTGGGCCCGGCGATCCTCGAAGGCCAGGAAGATCAGCCCGATCTTCTCGAGCCGCACGCGATCCGCATGCGC
>JBCCZL010000523.1:0-7297 GCA_039187775.1 Myxococcota bacterium | reverse complement strand
TTCGCCCTCATCGCCTCCGCCGGTCTGGCCCTCAGCCCGCGGCCCACGTCCGCTCAGGAGGCGAGCTGGAACCCTCCGGATGTCGTGTTCGTGGTCGCCCCCGAGCTGGCCCACAACGCAAGCAATCGTGGGAGAGCGCTTCTCCTCATGGATGCGTACGGCCGCTATTGGGCCCACCGCGAAACCATCGCGGTGAGCCCGTTCGTGGCCATCGACCATTCGGGGACCGACGAATGCCTTCGTCCTACCCATGTCGGGCCTCCCGTGGGTCAGTCTGCGATCGATCAAGCCGTCGATCCGATCGTCACGATACCGACATGGAGAAACACTCGCCAGGAGCTGCTCCGGCCGGCCGGGAGGGTCGAGATGTTGATCGAGAACATCCCCCCTGGCGGTGAATCACCGATCGAGTACCTGCAGGTGGGCTCGCGCCCCGTCGCTCGAAGCACGTGCAATGTGGAACCACCCGTCTACGAGCTTCCGCCCACCCGGGATACGGCACTGATCGTGATTCGAGGGGACGGCGACTTTCGCCTCACCCGCGTCGACAACCCGAACTGGCAGTCGGTGAGCTATGTGAATCTCTCCGATCTCGAAGCCGAAGAAGTCGTCGGCATGGCGTGCACCTTGGCAAACGGCCGTGAGTGCTTCGTCGGCCCCGACGGTTCGCCGAGCATTCGCCGAGGGGGAATCGGAATCATGAGCGCAAATGGGTTTGCGCGGGTCGTCGACCGGGCGGCCCCTCACTCAGAGATCGTAAGCGCAGTCCCGCGAGACTCATCTCGTCCCCCATCACGGGTGGTCCCTGGAGAGGACTTCCGAGCACCCGCGATGCTTCCTCCTCTTTTGACGCACCTCGGAGGCTCCACACGCTCTGCGGAAGTTGCACACAGCGGCGACACACAGCGACTCCTCCGCGAAGGTTTGGTGGATTTCTCCGCCACCCTTAATGGCCGCTCCCTGCCAATCCTTACTCGGGAAGAGGGGGAGCGAAGCGCGGCGCTCTTTGGCATCGGCGACATCGCAAGAACCCACGAACTCGTTCTCTCCTACACATCGGTGTATCCGGAGGTCGCGCCGATCCGCCATTCGATCGAGTTCGAGCACCTTGGACTCCAGGAGTCCGGACAGCATTGCGTCCCCACTCCGTGGAGCGAAACGGTCGGCGAGGATGCGCGGACGGTCTGCGTACACGTTCCGTGGTGGAATGTGTCGTCGACCTCGGTCGAATCATCGGCCCAGGTTCGCGACCGCACGTTCGTGGTGGTGGCATCGACGTCTGGAAGTCCCGTCCTTCCCCTGGCCGTGACGTTCCTTCTCGGCCTGGGCATCGTGGGCGCCTTCCTGGTCACCCGCCGCCATCCAACGCACGTGGCGGTGCGTTCCAATGCGGAAGGCGACTTTCGGACGGCGCCTGACACCGGCGGGACGATTCTTCGGTTGTCGCAGGCAAACCAGAGCGCACTCTTTCAGCGCCTCGGCCTTCGCGTGGGCAGGAGCCTCTTCGGCCCTACTCTCCACCTCGACGCAACCAAACAGCGTCGTCGAGTCACTGAAGGCACCGAGCTTCAGCTCGGCCGAACCCACCTTCACTTTCGAGTCGGCGAAAACTTCTCGTCCGCCACCTCGACTCGCTCCACCGGCAAGACGCTCGGACTGCTAACCCTACTTATCGCCGGGCAGGGGCTTGGTGGTGGATTCGTCGCAGCGTCGCTCGGCGCAGGGCCAGTCGTCACCATCGCCACCGCTGTCGTCGCAGTCGTCGTGTTCACCGCGATCGGCCGCGCTTTGGTAAACGAACACGGGCACGAAACCCTTGAGTGGGAGACGCTTCGAAAGTACATCCTTCTATGAGAGCAATGGTCTTCTCGGTCTGATCGCCCATTCGTCTGACACTCTTCAAGCGGACGAAGCGACGCAACTCCGCGGGTGCGACGCCGATAAGTGGGGCGTGGAGGAGAACGACATGACCCCGAACTATCCCCCCACCCCTTCTTCTGGGACCCCACGTGAAGCTCACCGAGGAACGGAGATTCTCGTGCTTGGGGGAACCGCCCTTGCGGTTGGCTTTGTGGGCGTTTTCGCATGCGGTCTCATTGGCATCGCCGGCCTTGGGATGGGCATCGCGACCTATTCGAAAAGCGACTAGTTCGGAACGTCGGCCAGGACTTGGTAGAGGCCGACGCCATTGCCGTACGGGTCGGTGAACTCCACAAACGCCACCACATCCGGAATGCGGACGATCTCACCGACTTCGACGCCCACGCCGGCAAGTCGCTGAGACTCGCGGTCGATGTCGTCGGTCTGAAGTCGAACAATGGTGGGGCTCGGCGAGAACTCGGCGGGCTCGGTCGCGAAAAGCTGAAGCCATGCACCATCGGCAATGAGGAACTCGAACACTCCGTCGGCCGGAGTGAGCGTCGGTACATCGCGACCGATGAGGGTAGCGTACCACTGCCGCGCTTCGTCGAGCTGTGGGACGGGCACCCCCACCGTCACTTCCCCCGATGGCGTGGGGGGCGGTGAGCTATCCGCGCTCGACGTTGTCGTGGGTGTGGTGGTGGCCGCCGATGACGCTCCACAACCCACGAGCCCGATGCACATGAGCAACCGAGCAAGGCGCGCCACGCTCATGAAGCGGCCGCCTCGGTGAGGTCCTCCGCCAACATGAGTGCGTTGTCGTCTGGGTCGTAGAGGGTCGCGAGCTTGACCATCCCTTCGACGACGATCGTTTCGCCGTCGAATCGAACCTTGTGCGCTTCCAATGCGGCTCTCGACGCTGAAAGATCGGCGACGCCAAACACCGGAACGCAGTTTCCCGGGCTCGGTTCGGCCGCATCCGCGAGCCCCAGAACGACCCCAGGGGTGTTCGTTTCGAGCTCCGTCCACCCCATATCGTCGTTCGTCATGGTCACTTTGAAGCCGAAGTGATCGACATACCAACGCGTCGACTTGGTGCGGTCAGAGACCGAAAAAGACAGGGTAATTTGATCGTTGAGTGTCACCGTAGCCATGAATCCTCCGTCGCGAAGTGCTATCATACTATAAAAAGTGAACAACCACGATTTTGCGAAATTGTCTTCTCGTGCGTGGAGTCTCCCGGTGCTTGCGCACCTCGCCGACCGCGGCGGGGGGCGCGTTTCCCCAACCGCGAGGGCGCTGGGCGGAGGACGTCGAATCGTCGGAGACACGTTCACGCATCTGGTCTCCCTCGGACTGCTCGCACGGAACCCTGGGCATGGGCATCCGCTGCGCCCGGAGTTCCAGCTCACGCCGGCGGGTCGACCGGTTAGCCGCTGGGCAGCGGAGTTTCTGCAGTCCCTTTCACCCGCCGAAGTCGACGCCGTGCGGCGCGCCTGGGCACTTCCCGTATTGCGGCTCGTCGTCGAGCCTCGGTCCTTCGGTCAGCTGCGCAATGAGCTGGTGCCAGTGACCGACCGAGCACTCTCCTTGTGTCTAGCCCGGCTTGCAGAGGGTCGGCTGGTCCGGCATGAGCCACGGGCGACCGAACCCCTCGCGCGCGGAAGCTACCTCGCCGCATGGCGTGGGGTACGACTATCCGCCACGCTTCAAGAGACCTACGAGTTCGGCGGTCACGCTGCGGAGCCGTGAGGTTAGCCGCGCCACCAGATTGGAAGGTGGATCTGGTCGGCGTGGGCGCCGGGATTGGTGCTGTGCGATACCTGGCCATGGTTGCGCGACGTGTTGTCGACGAGAAACCCGCCGTAGGCCTTGGTGCCATAGCGACCTTCGTCTTGCCACTCGCTGCGCGGAATGCCCATCGCTTCGAGGGTCGTCGAGAGGAAGGTATTGCGGAGCGCACCGGGATACGGCCGACGTCCGTCTCCGCCATAGGCCTGGTTTTGGAGGTTTCGGTAGTCGATGTACTTGCCGGTATTGAGGGTGCCGCAGGCGCCGCCAAACGTGACGATGGTGTCGTCCTTAAACCGGTGGGTGTCGAAGCCCGACTCCGGAGTCACCGCGAGAAGGCTGTCGTCGAGCTTGGTCGTCCCCGGCTGGCTTCCCGGATACTGGTCGAGCTTCTCCGCGAGCGGCAACAGAAGCTGCTGATAGAAGGTGCGAAGCCCGCTTCGGTGAACTCTGGCGTTGTTCCGATTGGCAAGCTGATGGGCGATGTCCTGGTGATAGTCAGAGCACCCACAGTCATCGCGACCGATCCACCGCCCGTCAAACCCAAACGTACCGACCCGCGAGGCGCCACACGCGAACGCCAACGAGATGATGTCGGTGATGATGGGAAAGTACGTCTCCGCCGGATATCCGGGATAGCGCCAGATGTTGTCCGGACGGGTGAGATCTCCGCAGCTCACCGAAACGCGGCTTCGTCGCTGAAGCTCGAAGAGGTGCTCTACCGACTGCTCGACGGTGACCCGATCCTCGCTGCTGATCCGTGACCCGGTCGAAGATGCGGGAGACATGAAACGCTGATAGTCGGCAAGGACGCTATCGACGAGGAGATCCCGCTCTGGCTCGCCACTCGAATCGGCGGTGCCAAACACCGCATCAAACAACTCGGTGGTGCGGGTATCGCCGGCGTGGAACTCGGTCACCGAGCGGCCCATGCGGTCGGTGCTCATCGTGCCGACGCGAAGTGCCCGACGAGAGACCCCGCCGAGGTTCGGATAGAACGACGACGACTCGCTCATGACGTAGTCGACGGAGGCCGTATTCGGGTAATCGGGGCCGTTCTGACTGCTCCCAAACTGACCGAGGGTGACCCGACTCTGATGACCGAAGCTCTTCACCGGTAGGCAGATGCCGCGAAGGATGTTCATCTTCGGAAGGAGCGGCGTCGCGCGACTTCCCAGGGCATACGACAGGCGAGGCGCGCCGCCGTCCGGGTCCGCGCTCTCTCCCGCCGCGCTTGCGGTCTGCACGTAGTTGGTCAGATCGCCGTGGTGAATGTAGTGGTCGGGAAAGTCGTTGCCGGAGCCCGAATCTCGGCCACCGGAGAGCCAGAGCTCTCGCGTCAGACTCGCGGGCGGCGCGTCGATCGGCCCGAGCTGCTCGCCCACCATATCCTCCGCCCAGTAGCCTCCGTGCCCGATTTGAAACGCCGCAAAGCACCGTTCGTTGGTCGTGGCCGGCGCCGCGTGGAGCGCCTTCGGCCAGAGCGAAGGAAGGAACGGAAGGGACACCGCGGTCCCTCCCAATCCGAGAAGGATGTGCCGTCGCGAGCTCCGAATGAACTTTGCCATGGTGGTCCTTCCTCAGCGGGTCCGAAAGTGGGCGTGGAGGATTCCGTCGAGAAGCGCCTGGTCGAGACCCCGCCCGCCGTTTTCGAGGCCCTCGTAGATCGCCTGGAGATGGCAAGCATCGCCCCGGTCGAGGTTCTCCTCTCGTCGGTTGATGTACCGCCACCAGAACCGAGAGAAACACTGGTGCGCCTCGAAGCTCTCGCTGATCGCCTGGCTCAGGTCTTCCGGGCCCTCCACCGCGATGCCTTCGCCATTGAGCTGCACGGTGGCGGTCGGATCGACCGCACGCTCGGCCACGAAATCGGTGGGCTCGGCTTCGGTCGGCGAGACGATCGATTCGATCTCGCTCACCCGGCCAAAGGCATCGAATGTCTCGAGGGAGAAGCCCAGGGGATTGATGACGCCGTGGCATCCGGCGCAGCTCGTGCCTTCGATCTCGGTGATCGCGGTCGTGCGCTCTCGCGTCGTAAACGTGTCTTCGAGCTCGGCTTCCGGCGGCGTCGCGTTGTCGGCGGGGGGCGCGATCTCTCGGCAGAGCACCCGCTCGAGCAGTCGCACGCCCTTCATGATGGGGCGCCGGTTCGCCCCGTCGATGAGATGGAATCCGGCCCGGCCGAGAATCCCCTGCCGGTTCGGATCAGTGAGCTCGAAGCGCCCATCGGCATCGCGGGCCGGATCGCCCTCTCCGTAGATCGCCTCCGAAAGCAGCGGCCCCGCATTGGAAAGGCGCGTTTGAAGGAGGTTCGAAAACCGGTCGGACGACGCCTCGAAGATAAAGTGGATGATGAGGTCCTCGATCTCGTCGATCGCTTCCTGCCGAAGGGCGGCGCCGTCGAGCTCGGTCGGTGCGCCCGCCTCTGTCTCCCACTGGAGTCTTGCCCGGGCGTTGTCGAGGTCGATCAGCGCCACCGAATCGAGTTCGAGCCATTCGGAGATGAAGTGACGAATGCTCTCCTCGGAGCGCGGGTCGTAGAACAGTCGCTCCGCTTGGGCGCGAAAGCCTTCTGTCGTTTCGAGCTCACCGGAGGCGGCGGCATCGAGGAGCATTGGGTCGGGCGAAGTCTCCCAGAGCGCAAAGGACAAACGTGAGGCGCGCTCGTACGGGTCGAGGGCAAAGGAGCCTTCGCCTACCGAATGTTCGTACTCGGTGTGAAACAAGAACTGGGGCGCCATGAAGAGCGACGACACCGCGACCTCGAGGCCCCCTTCGTCGTAGACCGAGAGATAGTGAGCGACGTCCTCATCGCCTAGTGGGCGGCGGTAGATCTGACGCGCTTCGTTCTGGAGGAACCGCTCGAAGCACGCCCGCTCTTCGTCACATGCCCCGAGGAGATCTTGGCCGACGGTTCCAAGCTCCCGAGCCACCGGCAGCATCGCCTCGAAATAGGTCGCCTGAACCACGGTTTCCGCATTGGCGAAGAGACCATGATGTTCGGTCGAGACCTCATCCGCGGGCATGGTGGCAAAGTCGGTTTCGATCGCACCGAAGGCCGCAGTCCCTGCCTCAGTGCCAAGGAGCTCGGTCAATACGTCTCGAAGCGAGCGCTCGAGCTCTCGCTTGGTGAGGCGAAGGAGAGGCCGAACGCTCGGCTCGGCGGCCGGGTCGCACGACTCGGCGAAGCTGTGGTGTTCGTAAGCTTCCTGGGCGTTGAAGAACTTCGCTTGGGTCAGCGCCGGCCCATCAGGACCGGGACCGGACGTGCGACCCGGCCCGCCAGGGCTAGAAAACTGCCCTTGGCAACCCAAGGCAGCTACGAGAACCACCGAACAAGCCCACCGCATATCCTCCAACTTAGGCTACGGCGGTGCGCCAACCGCTTACAGATGGTGCGCAGGAGGAACCGGTTGAATTATTGCGTGAATTATCGGGCTTTTGCTTCGAGCCAGCGCACCACCTGGGCCTCGCAATCCGCCCCGCTGAGGCGAGAGATCTGCTGGATTCCGGTGGGGCTGGTGACATTGACCTCGCAACCATTATCCCTACCAAAAACGCCAGGGCATTGATCTAGTTTATTAGCACTATATCCAATAGGGCGATCACACTGTTTTTTGGTACTTCCTTCTTCTCCAAATCCATC
>JBCCZL010000522.1:0-7317 GCA_039187775.1 Myxococcota bacterium | reverse complement strand
GCCGAGGTCGGGGACGAAGACGTGAACTTCGATCGCGTCGCCCAAGTCGTGGTGCAGACGATGCTGCAGGCTCCACAGTTCCTCTATCGGCTCGAGGTCGAGCGGATCGCAGACTTCAACGGTCCTCGCGTCGTCACCGGTTACGAGATGGCGACCCGCCTCTCCTATCTGCTCTGGGCGTCGGCACCGGATGCCGAGCTCTACGCCGCGGCCGAGAGTGGCGCCTTCGATACGCCGGAGGGGGTGCAGGGCGAAGTGGCCCGCATGTTCGGCGACACCGACAAGGTCAACCGCGTGATCGAGCGGTTCCTCCTCGACTGGGCACTCCTCGAAGCGCTTCCCGACGAGGATGGGCTCAAGGACGAGCTCACCGCCTCCGCGGCGGCGTTCTATTCGGACCACATTCGAAACGAGCGACCGATCTTCGACCTGCTCACCGAAAAACGGGCGTTCCTTACCCCTGCGCTGGCCACTGCCTACGGACTCGAATCTGCAGGAAACGGCATTCGCGAATACGACACGTCGGGGCTCGCCGGCCGTGGGGGCCTCCTCGCTCAGCCCGGCATCGTGGCGGGGATGACCAACGCCGACGGCGGAGAGATCGTCGCCCGGGGCCTCTTCCTCCAGCGGCAGCTGTTCTGTGGCGAGACGCCCGACCCGCCCGAAACGTTGGAGGAGGCTATCGACGAGTTCGTCGCGGAACAACCGCCGGACGCGTCCCAGCGCATGATCGCGGAGACCCGGCTCATGCGAAGCGACTGCGCTTCTTGCCACAGCCAGTTCGACCCACTCGCCTACGGCTTCGAACAGTTCGACTTTCGCGGAGCGGTCCGCACCGAGGACGAGTTCGGCAATCCCGTGCAGGGCGACGGCTGGATTCCGGGAACGCTTACCGGCAACGGGCAGGACCTTCCCTACGCCGACATCGATGAGCTCTTTGGGCTTCTCAAGACGAACAACAACGCACAGGTCTGCCTGACCCAGCGCCAGCTCGAGTATGCGCTGGGGAGCCGGCTCCACGCGGATCAGCTTCCCCTGATCGAGGCGCTCCGAGACCAGTTCGTCGCATCCGGCGGTAGCTACCGGAGCCTCATCGATACAACCGTCGAAGACGACTTGTTCCGCGTACTGGAGGTGGAGTGATGGGACGGCGATTCTCACGGCGAACGATGCTCCGCGGTGCGGGGACCATCGCCATCGGCTTGCCCTTCTTGGAGGAGATGACCGTCGGTCTCGCCAAGGGCGCGCCAGGTTCGACCCCCTGCCGGCTCGTCACCGCATTCTTTGGTCTCGGCCTTTATCCGGAGTGGCAGAACGACTTCAACGGCCCCCTCGAGCCGTTCTCCCCCCTCGCCAGCAAGATGGCGATGTTCTCCGTCGAGCTCGGGCAGGGGAGCGCGGGTGGTGCCCACTGCAACACATAGACGGTCGTGTTCGTCGGTGAACGACAGGATAGCGTGAACGTCGCGGGCGGCCCGTCCATCGACCAGCTCATGCGCCGCGAACTCGACCCCACCGCCCCGGTGCTCGTCTCCGGGTTGTGGTGGCGCCGCGGAGCGTGCGATGCCCAGGCCAATCGGGTGTACAACCCGGATGGCTCGCCGCGAACTCCGATCAAGCGCCCGTCGGAAGTCTTCGACACGGTGTTTGGCTCGTACATGCCTCCGGCCGGGGGCGGCGACGGTCCCGACCCGATGGAGGTCGCCGAGATGCGGCGAGAGCTTCGAATCCGGCGAAGCGTCCTCGACACGGTCCTCGAGGAGTACAACTACCTGACCGGCAATCGCTCCTATCTCGGGGCTCGGTCCAAGGAAAAGCTCGACCAGCACTTGAGTTCGATTCGAGAGATCGAAACGCAGCTTGCGCCGGCCGACGACATCATCGACACCCCTCCGCCCATGGGTTGCTCGGTCCCCACCCGCCCGTCGGACCCCAACATCGCCGACTACGACCGCTTCACCTACGGCACCGGCAGCGGGGCCCCCACGATCGACTGGCAGGACTTCCAGCGCGTATACCGGCTGCACGCCGATCTTTGGGCGGCGGCCCTCCGGTGCGACCTTGTCCGCTACGGCAACTTGATGTTCGAATCGGCCGGCGGCCACACCAACTTCGGTGGGACGTATAGCGCGATGGGAGACACCACGAACTTCCCCGGGAACTCGCAGCACGACAGCTACTTCCACGCGGACCAAGCGAACAACGCACGCCTGTACCAACATCTGGCGATGAGCAACATCGCGTACTTCCTGGAGCAGCTCGACGACCCTGCGTTCCTGGAGGCCAACGGAAACACCGTTCTCGACAACTCGTGCGTGGTCATTGGCACCGAGTACGGGAAGAACCACAGCAAACGTAACGCGTTCCACGCGGTCGCGGGCGGAGGCACTCGATTCAAGAACGGGTTCTTCACCGACCGAACGATGAACTGCATCGACCTCTACAACGCGGTGCTTCAGGGCTACGGGATCACGGCCAACATTGGCCGAGCCACCGGCGTCTCCTCCGAGGGCGACGGCTCAATTCTCCTCGCCTAGGGAACCGCGCAGAGATTCGGCGCAGAGATTCGGCGCAGAGATTCGGCGCAGAGATTCGGCGCAGAGATTCGGCGCAGAGAATAGCGGTCGAGCGGTTCGCGGGACCTCATCCGGCCAACGACGCGCGTGGCTTGCGATCCTTTCAGGCGGGTGCGGTACACCCGACGCAATGGACAGCGTTCCTCGAGATGGGTTCCGACGAAAGCACTCGGCCGAGACGGCCTTCGTCAAACCGGAGGCCTCGTGACCGACATGATGACCGCATGGGTGCTCGAAGGTCCCGGCGAGCCGAGCGCGTTTCGGAAAGTGAAGCGGGTCTGTCCGAATGCGCGCCCGGACTGGGTGGTAGTTCGGGTGCGGGCATTCGGCCTCAATCGTTCCGAGCTCTTTTCGAGGCGAGGCCTCTCGTCAGAAGACTTTTCGTTTCCGCGAGTGCTCGGTCTGGAGGGGGTGGGCGAGGTTCTCGATCCGGGAGACTCGGACCTCACCGAAGGCGACCGGGTCGCGTGCCTCATGGGCGGCATGGGTCGATCGTTCGACGGCAGCTATGCGACGCACGTCTGTGTCCCCCGAAAGCAGGTCTTTCGCGCAAACGTCGATCTTGCCTGGGATGCACTCGGCGCATTTCCTGAAACATACAACACCGCGTACGGGGTATGCGTCGAGGCGCTGCGCCTCGAGGCCCACGATCGGGTGCTCATTCGAGGCGGAACTTCCGCCCTCGGACTCGCGGCCGCGTCGATCGCCCAAGACATCGGATGCGACGTGGTCACCACCACCCGAAACGAACGCAAGGTCGAGCTCCTTGCCGAGCGCGCCCAGGCAAGAGTCATCCTCGACGGCCCCGACTTCGCGGAGCGGGTCCTCACCGAGGCCGGCCCCCGAACCGCCGTCGTCGAATGCGTCGGCGCGGCGGCAACCGTCGAAACCTCCTGCGCCACGATGACCGAAGGGGGTCGGCTCGGCCTCGTCGGTCAGCTCTCCGAATCTTGGGACACCGATGCCGCTCCCCGGATCCCCGACGGGATCGAGTCGAGCTTTACCCGGAGCGACCTCGTCGAAGCACCACGCGACGACGACCGCATGGCGACCATCTTCAAAGCCGCGCAGGCGGGCCGGTACCGGACAAACCTTCATCGGGTGTTCTCCTTCGATGAATTGCCGAACGCGCACGCCGTGATGGGCGCCAACGAAAGCGTGGGGAAGCTCGTCGTTCGCAGCGACGCGTAAGCCTCAGGCGAACTCTGAGTGTGCCTACGGAACCCCCGCGTTGAAGTGGGTCCGAATCTCGTCCTCACCGAGCGCGCGGCAGTAGAGCGCCACATAGTGAAGTTCACCCACGAACCTTCGCTCGTCGCCAGTGACGTCCACTTCGTCTCCGAGAATGATCGACATCCCCGCGTCCCAGTTCTCGAGGGTCCCGGCTCGGCGTGCGTCGGCCCGAAGCTCCCCGTCAATGTAGATTCGGTCCACCATTTCGGTAGCGTGGGTTCCGACGATGTGCGTGAGCGCCAATGCCGCGGCGCCGGGACCAGTGCTGAGGTTCGGCAAGCCGTTATTGTTGGTCTGATCGGTCCGCACGCGAAGCACGTAGGCATCGGCCGCGGGCTCCGTGCTCAGGGTGCCGTGGCCGAGCGTCACATTGCGCGACGACGCACCGCTCGACACCGACACAATGCGCCGAGTCCCATTGACCACGGTGGCCCCGGGGACCACCCACGCTTCGACGGTCACTTCGCCGGATCGGCGGCAAGCGCGCACAAAGTCACGGGCCGGCGACTCGCTTTGCAAACTCGTTCCGTCGATCCGCAACGCGCCCGGAAGCCATTCGCTCTGCGCTGGGTCCCCGATCGCAAGGTGGGCGAGAGGTCCACTCTGAGAGCTATCGAACACCCGCGAACCGGCGCCCTCGTCAAAGTCGTAGATGATCTCTGGGGCGTCCGGGTCGAGCATCGGTCCGCCCGGAAACAAGACGGTAAGGTCGTCGCTGCATCCCACGCCCAGAATGGTGAGAATGAGGCGAGGGACCCACATTTTTGAAGCGCCGACGAGGCGCCACACGTCGCATCCGATCATGCCGCGAGCTTTTGGCAGAGGCCCTTCTCGAGTGCCGCGGAACCTCCGCCGAAGAGTCGAAATCCCCCAAAGTATAGAGCAATTTGCAAGCTAAGTCTCTCGTTCCCCAGCGCGCGAAGTGAGAACTCGAGGCGCGGTTTCGGTCGACCATCGCCCTCGAAACCGAAAGCGCTCCGGCCCGACAGCGGGGCGGAGAACACAATGCGAACCGTTGAAGCGATCACCGAGACTCCCCTCATCGAAGAGCGACTTGGTGCTTCGAGGCCCCGATCGGCGCCGACTTTCCCGGGTACCGTGGCCACATCTATCCCTTGCTCTCGTACACCAACTACTTTCTGGACGGGCGAAAGGGCCAGCGTGCCACGATCGAGACTGCACCGGTCTACCACGCACGGACCGCGCCTCGCGTACCTCGAACCGTCCGAAGCGCAGGCAAGGCGAGACTGTGAAGCGCGCGGTTGGGAGGTGGACGCCGCGCTCCTCCGAGGCATCATCCATTGGCACTATAAGATCACTCCCTATCCGAGTTCCGGGCCAACGGATCATCAACGCGGTGCGAAAAGCCGACTGGATCGACGCCTCCAAAGGAGCCCTTCGCAAAGGGATTTCCCGAGCGAACATTCGAAGAGTCCAGGCCGCGATTCCCGCGCTAGGGTTCTACGAAACGCTGGCGCGACTCGGCCCCGAGATCGCGGGAAGCACCCTCCGGGCCGCGCCGCAGTTTCGCCACGTGTTCAAGTTTTGGCGGCCGCCGAGAAGCCCCCTAACCCTCGACAATCGTGTATCTTTTTGACTGCGCACGCTTGGTAACGACGTCCGGAGTAGCGTTCCGGTTGTGGAGGTTCCGGCTATGCGCGAACTGGTCATGCTTGGCGGCATCGCTCTCGCCCTCGGGTGTCAGGGCACCGTGGAGAGCGGCGAACACTCGGGGCCACCGCGCGCGGAGATCGTCGACCCTCGGAATCCGTCCCAAACGCTGCCTGCCTTCGCACCCGCGGAGACCTTCCTTCGGCGGCTGACGGTCGCCCAGTACAGCAATAGCGTCGCCGACCTCTTCGGCATGGACGTGTCGGTCGCTTCGCTCCTCGAGCCAGATCCGGTCGCCGAGGAAAGCTTCGAATTCAGCGATGTGCTCGCGAGTGAAGTCACAACGTCGGTGCTTGCGATCGAAAAGTACGACGCGGCGGGCCGGGCCGCCGCCGAAGTGGTGTTCTCCGATGCGGCCCTTCGGGCCGATCTGGTTGGCTGTGAACCAGAACATGCCGCCGATCCTTGCCTCCGTAACTTCTTTTCGCGGTTCCTCCACCGAGCCTTTCGGCGGCCCATCGAAGCACAAGAGGTCGACCGGTTCCTCACGGTGGTCTCGGTCGGCGAGGAGGAACTCGAATCGATCTGGAGCGGTGTTCGCTACGCAGTGGCGGCGGTACTCCAGTCGCCATCGTTTATCTATCGAACCGAACTCGGCGACGGAGGGACCCTCGACGGGTACGCCCTCGCCTCTCGAATGTCGTTCTTTCTATGGGACTCGATTCCCGACGACGAGCTTCTCGCCGCCGCGGACGATGGATCGCTCCTTGACGACGCCGAGCTCGCCGCTCAGGTCGACCGACTTCTCGCGTCACCTCGTGCCGATGCTCCGGTCCGCCGGTTCTTCAACGAGTGGTGGGGCATCGACGGCCTCGAGCTGCTGAGCAAGAACCCCGAGAGTTTTCCCGCCTACTCGGATGGCCTGGGCCGCGCGATGCGGGAAGAACTCGACCAGCTGATCGGCGCACGGGTGCTCGACGGCGGCGACGTGCTGTCGCTCTTCTCCTCGGACCGAAGCTTCGTCAACGCCGACCTCGCTGCTTTCTACGGAATCGACGTTCTCGGACTCGCGGAGAGCGAGCTCATCGAGCAGTGGGAGGCCGAAGCGGTGGCTGGCAGCGGCTGCGAGGCGATCCCGGGGTTTCTGAACATCTGCTCGGAGCAAGAAGTCAGTCACACCTTCGAAATCCCAGCCGGCGTCGACCGGACGAGGTTTGCCCTTCGGGTCTACGGCGCGCAGGTCGGCGCGGAGCCCGTGCAGATGCGCGTTCGAATCGATGGCGAAGACGCCGGGAGCTACGACGTGTGGAGTACTGAGGCCGCCCCCGAGACCATCACCATCGACCGTCCCACCAACCCGGGTGCGATCACCGTCACGGTCGCGTTTCTCAACGACTTCTACATGCCGCCCGAAAATCGCGATCTCCGGTTGGACTGGATTCGCGCGAGCGCGCTTCCCGAAGGCGGCGAAGAGTTCGTCGAGGCGCCGCTTCCCCCCGAACGCCGCGGAGTCCTCACCAGCGCCGGCCTCCTCGCGCTCTACGCGCGACCGATCGATACTTCTCCCACCCAGCGCGGTCTCTTCATCCGCGAGCGGATCCTCTGCGATCACATCCCACCGCCGCCACCGGGAGTCGAGGGTGCCACGCTGCGGCACCTCCCCGTCGGACCCCGTTCCTACGCGCCACGCGTCCGCACACCTCCGCGATCGGCGCCCGCGGACGCGCGCATCATGCGCTCGATCGCCGAGGCTCCGCCGGACATGGCGCCGGCGCTCTTCCGACCGCGATCCCTCGGTCGATCTCGCCGCACGAGACGTTCGATCCCCGTTCCGCCCCTCCGCATGGGCAGCTTTGGCCGCTGAACGGCGTTCGGCCGCCGGATGCGCCCGCGCGCG
>JBCCZL010000521.1:0-7325 GCA_039187775.1 Myxococcota bacterium | reverse complement strand
TTCACGGCGGTGGCTTCGTCACGGGAAGCATCGCCAGTCACGACTCCTTCACCCGAGTCCTTGCCGCGGAAGCCCGCACGGTGGTGGTGTCCGTCGAGTATCGACTTGCACCCGAAGACCCGTTTCCCGCGGCGCCGGAAGATGCCGAAGCATCGTTCCGCTGGTGCCGCGCCCGCGCGTCGGAGCTTCGGTTCAAAGGTCCCTTTGGTGTGGGAGGCGACAGCGCGGGAGGAAACCTCGCCGCAGTGGTCAGTCAATCGCTCCGCGGAGAAAGCGTGGCACCCGACTTTCAGCTTCTGATCTATCCCGCGGCCGACTTCCGCCGCGGATTTCCGTCCCACCAGACGTTTGCCAAAAATTTCATCATCGATCGACGAACGCTGGATTGGTTCATCGCGAACTACCTCGGAAGCGAAGGCTCACTCACCGATCCGCGGGCATCTCCCCTGCTTGCGGACAGCTTCGTTGGGCTCCCTCCTGCCCTGCTCGTGATCGCCGGCTTCGATCCGCTTCGAGATGAGGGCGAGGCCTATGGCGATGCGCTCGAGGGCGCGGGAGTCCCGATTCGGCGGCTGACCTACGGAACTCTCCCCCACGGGTTTCTTCAGATGGCCGGCGCAGTGGACCGAGCCCACGACGCCAACCTTGAGATCGCCCGCGGTCTTCGAGACCTCTGTGCGAGCGTTCCCTGAACGGGAACGATTTGGCGGTCTTAAGGTCGCACCACGACTCGTCTTCGTCACCCGTAAGCGGGTCCCCCGACGGGCCCTGATAGGAGGGGTCACGCTGTGGGCGCAGCCGAGGAGAAGCGCGACGAGCGAAATCGATGTGCGTGACATGGCTCGGCCCTGCCCCGGACGCAGGCCAACCTACATTTCCTACATTGTCTCTGCCCTGCGTTGAAAGACCACGAAAGGCGCGGGGAGACTCCGGAGAAAATGACACAGAGCCGTCGCACAGATGCTTTATCGTTTATCGGCGATGAACGGTGATCCTTCCGTGCCTGAGGCACCCACCTTGGATGAATGTTGTCCTCCCGCGTCCGCTCGCCCAGTGCCGAACGACCCGGATGAAGCCAACGAGGAGCTTGCCCGTCTGGCCAAAGCGCTCGGTCATCCGGCGCGGGTGGCCATTCTTCGATACTTGCTCGGTCGAGACAGCTGCGTGTGCGGAGAGATCGTGGATCAACTTCCCCTCGCCCAATCGACTGTGTCCCAACATCTCAAGCAGCTGAAGGATGCGGGACTCGTTCGCGGCGATGTCGACGGCCCGCGGGTCTGCTACTGCGTTGAGCCCGCGGGGGTGGCGCTCTTCAAACGACTCGTCGAGGGGCTCTGACCATGGGGCTCTTCGAACGATACCTCTCGGTGTGGGTCGGCCTCGCGATCGCCGTCGGAGTGGGACTGGGGCTTCTCGTACCGGAACTGTTCGTTTTGGTTTCGACGCTCGAGGTCGCGCGGGTGAATCTCGTCGTCGCGGTCCTCATCTGGGGGATGGTTTACCCGATGATGCTGAAGGTCGAGCCTTCTTGTCTTCGCGACGTTGGCAAGAAACCCAAGGGCCTGCTGCTGACGCTGGTGGTCAATTGGCTCATCAAGCCGTTCACGATGGCTGGCCTTGGGGTGCTCTTCTTCGAGGGGTTGTTCGCCGGTTTCGTTCCGGCCGAGGACGGCGCGCAATACATCGCGGGGATGATTCTCCTTGGTGTGGCGCCGTGCACCGCCATGGTGTTCGTCTGGAGCCATCTGACCGCGGGCGACGCGAACTACACGCTGGTTCAAGTGTCGGTGAACGATCTGATCTTGGTGTTCGCGTTCGCGCCGATCGCCGGTCTTCTTCTCGGCGTGACGGACCTGACGGTCCCGTGGGATACGCTAGTCGCGTCGGTGGGGATCTTTGTGGTGATTCCTCTCGCCGCGGGCATTGTGACCCAGCGGCTTCTTCGCGGCCGCGCCGGCGCGATGGATATGCTTGCCCGACGACTCAAACCGACATCGATCGTCGGACTGCTCCTGACGGTGGTCCTGCTGTTTGGTTTTCAGGCCGAGACGATCATTGGGCAGCCGGGCCGGGTTGTGCTGATCGCGATCCCGCTGCTAATCCAGAGCTACGGCATCTTCGCGATCGCTTACGGGCTGGCGCGGGTCCTCAAGCTGCCATTTACCGTCGCAGCCCCTGCGGCAATGATCGGCACCTCGAACTTCTTTGAGCTTGCGGTGGCGGTGGCGATCAGTCTGTTTGGATTGTCCTCGGGAGCGGCGCTAGCGACGGTGGTCGGCGTGCTGATCGAGGTCCCGGTGATGCTATCGCTGGTCGCGTTCGCGAATCGAACGAAAGGCTGGTTTCCGTCGAGCAGTGCGGCGTGAGCTCAAAGAGAAGCGGAGCTCAAAGACAGGCGGAGCCCAGAGACACGGAGCCCAGAGACACGGAGCCCAAGAGGAGTGGCGGAGAGCGCCGAGTGGGGCGCCCACGCCCGGGTCGACGTGGTTTCAAGGGGTTAGCGATCGTGGTGGGGAAAATAATTACCTCGTCCCCGGGAGTTGTGGTCCCCGAGTTAGGAGTGGGCGACGGGGAGGGGTGCGGCGGCGGTTCGCGCTTCTCCGGAGGGTCGAAGTGCGCCAGCGAGGCGAGAAGCGACGTGGGCCATGGAACCGGCGCCGACCCAGGCGAGCTGCACGAGGTGCGCGAGGAGGGCGACCGCCACCGCGGTGCTTGCGGGGGCACCAAGCGCGGGAGCGGCCAAGCGAAAGGCGCCTTCGGTGACCCCGATCTGGCCGGGCACGAACTCGCCGGCTCCGGTGGCGGTGGCCTGAATGCCGTAGACGAGAAGACCCGTGTCGAGACCCAGGCCGAGGCCCACGCCCGCGGCGAGGACCGTGACCACGCAGATCTCCGTGCAGCGGGCCATGAAGAACGCGAGAAACGCCTTCGTCGGAAAGATCCCGAACTCCGCCGACGCCGAACGAAAGTTTGCCACCTTGGGTGCGAGTTTCTTGGAGCGGCTGAGCCACTGTGCGAGCCGGTCCGAGCGTACGATCGCCAGCACGAGCAGGCCGAGCAGCATCGACATGATCGAGAATGTGCCAACCGCCCAGGTCGTCGAGGACCAGCCGCAAAGCGAGTACGCCGCGATGACGCAGGGAATCGCCGCCGTGGCGTTCGCCATCAAATTGAGCGCCTGAGAAAACGTGCCGATGGCCACGCCCCGACCGAGTCCCACATGAGGCTGAAGGGCAGCGGCTTTGGTGGCCTCGGCAGCGGCTCGGCCGGCCGGCAGGGTCATCGCTACCGCGTAGCTCACGAGCTGAATCCGAAAGATCGTGCTCCACGCCACGCGCCGCTTTGCGTCGCCGAGGAGGGCCTGCGTGCCAAGCGCTTCGAAGACGATCCGGACGCCTTCAAGGACCAGTGCAACGAGGATGAACGGTGCGGCCTCGGTGAAGATGGAGCGAATCTCGTCGGTTCCTGCGTCCTCCACTAGCCATCCGATGGCGCAGGCCCCGAGTGCCGCCATCGCGATGCTTCCGGCAGTTTGGAGGTGCTTCGAAAAGATCTTCACATCTCCGACCATCGGCGAGCTCTGCGAATTCCGAAGGGCGGCGAGGAAAAATCGAAGGATCGTCAAAGTGACGCGACAGTTACGGGAGATCTTTCTGGGTTCAGGAGATCACAGGCCGGTGACAGACATGAAAACTGGCGCGTCTATGGATGACTTGTGATCCGGTCGCGTTGGCCCATGCCGTCGAGTGCCCCGGCCGAATCCAGCGCGTGCATGAGCTCGCTCGGCGAACACCGCATCCTTCGACTTGCGTGCTTCGCCACGTCCGGAACCGAACGGTGAACGTGAAGCTTGTGAGCAACCTTCGCGGCGGCGAAGTGAAGAATCTTCCCGCTTAGTCGGGCTCCGACGACCATGCCTCGGTACATCGAGCGAGCCAGCATGGCTTGGGCGGAGGTTCCAGGAAGGACGATATGAAACTCGTCGACGATCTCCGCGACCTCGAGGCTCACCTGGACGAGCCGCTTCTTGTGGGCGTCGTCTTTCGGTGTACCCAATCGCTCGTCCGAGATGCCGCAGTAGGCGAGGGATCGCTCTCTCGCGAGCGGTTCCACCTCGCGCAGGATGGTGTCGAGGCCGGCGGGCGGCGGCACCGGGACAAACCACCGCACCACGTAGAGTCCCTCGAACTCGAGGGTGAGGAACTCTTCTGTGCGGGTCAACTGACGAGCGGTCACGTCCCGAGGGTACACGGGTACGCTCGCGCCTGATCGCGCGCCCTGGACCGGGTCGGTCGAGCTCGGGAGTCGGTGAGCGCCTCAGACGGGCGGCATCGCGCCGTAGAGTGCCATCACTCCACCGCTGTCGCCGTCGGCCTCGGCGTCCTGGCCACCCTCCGCACCCGCGTCCACCGGGATCGCGCCGTAGAGCGCAATCACCCCGGTGTCCTCAACGCGCCCATCGCGACCCGCATCGGCTGCGGCATCCACGGTCGCGTCTTGCGAGGCGTCGACCATTGCGTCCGGTGCGTTTCCGTCCGGAAGGTTGCCGTCCGCAAGGTTCCCATCCGGAAGGTTCCCATCCGGCAGATTGCCGTCGGCGACCATTCCATCGGGCATGCTCCGGTCCGCCATTGGAGTCGCGTCGGCGGGCCCTGCCTCGTCGTCTCCCCCGCAGCCGACGGCCGGCGCCACCGTGATCGCTGCGCCGAATGCGAACATCGCCGCTCGGTTGAGGCGCTTCCGGGGCCGGCTCGGCGCGGGCCGCGAGCGAAATGACATCGGTAAGGTGTGCGCGCAGAACGGACAGACAGATTCGAGGGCCCGGATGTGGCGGCCACAGCCGGGGCAAGGAAGCAAATGTGTAGCCATCAGACAAAACCTCCCCAGGTTTACCTGAATCCTAGCACGCCTGCGGAAGATGCAAGCCGTCCTACTGTTCTCCTATTCGCTTCCTTCCCTATTCTGGGTCACTCACTTTGAGGGCTCTTCAGGCCGGGGCTCGACGACCAGCTCGAAGCGTCCCTCATCGAAGGGGAGGCCCGGCGCGTCGTCGACGCGAACCACGCGCTCCCGCATGCCCACCCGGTCCATTTCGAGCGCCCGGTGGTGACAGTAAGGGTTGTTGCCCGGGCGCCCGAAGAAAACACTCGATGTCCAGGTGCATCCCGCGCGGCACTCGTCGGCGTAGTAGCACTCGGCGCAGTAGCCCCAAAGATCGGCTTTGGTCCGGTCCCGCGTGTAGCGGAGCGGCTCGGCTTGTTGCCACACTTCGCGGAGCGAGTTGTCCCGGATATTGCCGCCGGCCCATTTGGCGGTGGGCAAGGACGGGCAGCCTTTGATCGTGCCGTCGGCCTCGATGCCTAAGGTCACTCGGCCTGCCCCGCAGCTTCCCATATGACCCTTCGGCAGCGTCCCGCGGAACTTGTGCTCGTAGGGACCGAAGTAGCCGATGTTGTTTCCCGGCCAGAGCACGACACCGCGTTCGTCGCAGCGATCCTTGAGGTTGGAGAGCATGGGGTAGAGCTCGAGGAGGTCGTATGGCTGAAGCAAGACTTCAGGCTCATCGACCGCGCGGCCCATCGCGACGGTGAGCTGGATCTGCCATCCGCGGATCCCCGCGTCCGCGAGGAGCTCGAACAGCGCGGGCACCTCCGGCATGCTGAGGCGATTGATCTGCGTGTTGGAACCCACCGGCACGCCCGCCGCGCGAAGGTTCTTGATCGCGTCGAACGCCGCTTTCCAGGAGCCGTTCACTCCGCGCAGTCGGTCGTGGGTTTCCTGCAACCCGTCGACCGAGATGCTGACGTTCTGAAGGCCCGCCTCGGCCGCCGCCTGGGCGCGCTCCGGCGTGATGCCGCGACCTCCGCTCGTCATGTTGGCCAACATCCCGCAGTTCCGAATCTCGCGGACGATCGTGGTCCAGTCGTCGCGAAGGTAGGCTTCGCCCCCGATGATGCTGACTTCGGTGACCCCGAGGTTCGCCATCTGGTGAACGACGTCGAGGCATTCCTCGGTGCTGAGCTCCCCCTCGCGCGCCCGGCCCGCACGTGAGCCACAGTGACGACAGGCGAGGTCGCATGCGAGGGTGATTTCCCAGACCGCGTAGAGCGGCCGGTAGCGCTGGTCCTTGGCGCGTGGCGCGAGCAATGGGAGGTGCCGCTTGGCCGATGGCGCTTTCGGAGCGACCGGAAGGGAACGCTTGGGCCGCGGGGCGTCGAGGAGGGCGCGACGTTCGGGTTCGGTCAGCGGTCCTACCCTGCCATCCGAAGGGTTCTTGGTCGAAGTTAAGGGGTCGCTCATGAAAGGTAGTGTGCGTCGTTGTCGTCGGCCGTGCCAGGCGCCGCCAACTACTCTCTTGGCACGAGTCGCCCTATCATTGGCGGCGAATGCATCGTGGAAAGAAAGCGCTCCTCGCGCTGGTATTGGGAGCCGTCGCCCTCGGCGGCTGCCAGTTCATCAAGTCTCCTCAGGTTCCGATGCGCGGCTTCAATTACGAAGCGGCGGGACCGGAACAAGCCGATGGCCTTGTCGTCCTTCTTGGGGGGTTCGGTGATACCCCCGAGCACTTTCAAGACTACGGGTTCGTCGAGTGGGTCCTCGAGAATACGAACTACGACGTGGTGACCCCCGATGCGCATTTTGGCTACTACCGAACGGGGACGATCAGCCCGCGGCTTCGCGACGATGTGATCGGTCCGGCTCGACGCGCCGGCTATCGGGAGATCTGGCTCGTCGGTATTTCGATGGGCGGTTTTGGCGCGCTGTCGTACGCGACGGACTACCGCGAGGAAGTTGCCGGAGTCATTCTTCTCGCGCCGTACCTCGGCACCGGTGAGGTGGTCGAGTCGGTGCGAGAGGCCGGCGGGATTCGAAGCTGGACTCCGCCCGAGAGCCTGGCCGACGTGAGCGACCCGGCGACACGGGTCTCGTATCAGATGTGGGCGCTTCTCAAAGGCTGGGTCGACAATCCCGACGCGCCCCCGGTGTACATCGGCTTCGGCGCGCAGGACGGCTCGAGCGAAAACCACCGACTCCTCGGGGCGGCGCTTCCCGAAAGCCACGTGGCGTCGATCGAGGGTGGCCACAAATGGGTGATCTGGGCGCCGCTCTTTCGAACCCTCGCCGCGCGCGCGTTCCCCGCGTCCGGCCCCGCCGTCGATACCAGCACGGTCGCCGCCCACCAGCCCGAGCGCTAGAGCGGCGATCGGTTTGAATCCGTAGGGGAAACCAAGCATTTCGCCGTATGCGCGAGTGCCCCCACAGCCTCGGAGCGAGGAGTGCTTGAGGCACTTCGAGCGAGAAGTGAGGAGGTAAGCCGCGCAAAC
>JBCCZL010000520.1:0-7333 GCA_039187775.1 Myxococcota bacterium | reverse complement strand
GAGGGAGCGCTCCCGTCGGATACTCCTGGATCTCCCAGCCCCGAGCCCGCATCGGTTCCGCCCCGGTGAAATCGACGAAGTCGCCGCGGACTCCGTGCACCATGAACACAGGACGGTCCAAGGCTTCGTACACCCGGGTGATGTCCGCGCTGAAGAGATAGCCCGACAAAAACGAGAACGGCGCGTGCTTCGCCCCCGGTTCCTGCGCGGTGTCGACCGCGTAGCGTTGAAGACCTTCGTCCACTCCCGGACGGCCAAACGCCTTTTCGAGAAAATAGCGCACCACCCGCGGCCGAGTGAGCCACGAAAAGAGCAGGTCGTCCCAAAGCCCGCAGGTCACGATCGAGCGGACCACCGCGCTCCCCTTTGTGGTCTCCGGGGGCCCATCCCGACGGCCCCGGCGATCGAGGCCGGTGGGGCTGATGAGGGCGACGGTGCGAAAGGCATCCGGACGCTCCGTGGCCGCCCGGGCGAGAAACTCCGAAGACAAGGACAATGCCACCGCGTCGACCGGCATGTCCGGATGACGCTCTCCGATCGCTTCGACGACCGCGTGCACCGCATCGGTCATCAGCCGAGGGGTGTAAAGGCGCGCAGTTCGGTCGGAGAGCCCAAATCCCGGAAGATCGAACGTATAGGTCGGTCGCTCCTTCGCCAGACGCTGATAGAGAGGTCGCATCTCGAATGCCGACGCCGCGGCGTTAACGCTGTGAATCAAGAGGACCGGGGCCTCGCCGGGGCGGGTGTCGCCATCGCGATAGACGACCAGCCGACCGAACGCGGGATCGGTCAGCTCAAAGGTCTCGCCGGGAACGGCAGGGGCCAGGGTTTCTGAACCCTCTTCGTCGGATTCGAAGGTCATCGATCATCATGAGTTGGGGTGTCAACCACCGCTGACAAGGTAGAACCTCAACAATCTCCAGTACCTCTCGGCACTGTCAATTCACCTTGACACACTAGAGTGTCAAGCATAATCATTCAACCCTGGGGAGGCCGTGGGTCGGAGGTTGTAGCAGGGCATGAATCACAGCAATTTCAGTTGGTTCAGCATTTTCCGGCTCGGGCTCGTGCAGACGGCGCTCGGTGCGGTGGTGGTTCTCACCACGTCGACCCTCAACCGAATCATGGTGGTCGAGCTTGCGCTCGCGGCGATGCTTCCGGGAGCACTGGTCACCCTTTATCACGCGATGCAGCTCTTCCGTCCGCGAATGGGGTACGGCTCGGATGTAGGTCAGCGTCGCACTCCATGGATTGTGGGCGGCATGATCGCCCTTGCGGGTGGGGGGCTCGGTGCCGCCGCCGCCACCGCAGTCATGGAGAGCTACTTCCTCCCCGGGCTCGCCCTCGCGATCGTTTCGTACACCCTGATCGGCGCAGGAGTCAGCGCGGCAGGGACTTCGCTCCTTGTCCTGATGGCCAAGCGTGTCGCGGCAGAGCGTCGGGGAGCCGCCGCCACCGTCGTGTGGATGATGATGATCGCGGGCTTCGCGATCACTGCGACGGTCGCCGGCAAGCTCCTCGATCCCTTCTCCTCGGCGCGGCTCCTCGCGGTGGCGGCGGGAATCGCGGTGGTCTCCATCACGATCACCGTCGTGGCGATGTGGCGGCTTGAAGGCCGGACCGAAGTCGGCTCGTCGGCCGCGGACGCACCCTCACCCAGGACAGAGAATAAGAAGGATCGGGCTGCCTTCTGGGCGGCGCTCGCACAAGTCTGGTCCGAGCCCAACGCGCGTCGCTTCACGGTGTTCGTGTTCGTGTCGATGCTCGCGTACAGCGCGCAGGATCTGATCCTCGAACCTTTCGCGGGCTCGGTGTTTGATTTCTCGCCGGGCGAATCGACGGCCCTCGCCGGGACGCAGCACGGGGGCATCTTCGCCGGCATGCTGCTCGTGGCGATCGTGACCTCCGTCTTCAAGAACACCCCGCTCGCCTCGCTCAAGGGCTGGGTGATCGGCGGCTGCATCGCTTCGGGAATCGCGATGCTCGGCCTCTTCGTGGCCGGGGTACGAGGCGGCGCCTGGCCGCTGGAAGCCAATGTGTTCGTTCTGGGAGTCGCCAACGGCGCATTTTCGATCGCCGCGATCGCGGGGATGATGTCGCTCGCCGGCCAAGGCCGCACTGCCCGCGAAGGTACCCGGATGGGCATCTGGGGAGCCGCTCAGGCGATCGCGATGGCGGCGGGGGGCTTTCTCGGGACTGCGTTGGTCGACGTGGTGAAGTGGGGGTCCGATCTCTCCGGCGGCGCCTACGCGTTTGTGTTTGGTCTGGAGGCCTTGGCCTTCTTCGTCGCCCAGTACATCGCGTGGAAAACCGCCTTCGTCCGACAGGAGCGGCGGTCGAGCGCGCTCCAAGGCAGCTACGCAGCGGGACAGGTGTAGGAACATGTCGACGAGTCCAAACTTCTTTCGTCAGGCGATCTCGCCGCCCACCCCGCCGAGCACCCTCGACCGAGAGGACGGCGACCCCGACGGCCCCCGACGCGGCGGCTTCGGGCAACGGCTCAAAAAGAACGCGTGGCTCCGCACGACCCTCACCAGCGTCTTTGTGCTGTTCATGCTTGCGGCGGCTCACCTGTTCATGGTGGTGATCAACGCAGCCGAAAAAGCCGTCGAAGCCCCCCAGCCGGTGGCGGGAATGGACGCGCGGATGTTCAGCGATCGCCCGATGACCGAGGAGCTCGAGGGCACCCTCTTGAAGGCGAAGACCGACGAAGATCGTCGAGTCGTCGAAGCCGCCCTCGCCGCTGCGCAGGCGGGCGAGCCGGTCGCCCTCAAGACTCTCCCCGTGACCCCGTTCCTCGCCTGGACCGCGATCCTCCTCTGCGTGGTCGGCGTGCTGCTCATCTGGTTGACGTCGCGCTTCAAGAGCGACACGGCCCAGACCATCGTCGGAATCTTCGGCGGCAATCTCCTGTGGACCGGCGGTGTGGAGTACGGACTCACGCTCGCCTCCCGAACCCTCGGGATCGGCAAGACGGTCGGGGTGATGGATGGGCAGCTCGTGGCGATCTACGGCGAGTATGTGCTCCTCAAATACACCTGGGGTCCCCTCGCCCTGGTGCTCGCGTACCTCCTCTTCCTCGAGTCGTCCCGCTGCCCCTTGTTCCTCACGTGGCGAAAGCAGGTTCCGACCATGCGCGGACCGCTCGTCAGCGGAAAGATCGGCAACTATGGCCCCCGGAGCGCATTTCAGTACTCCACCACGGTGTGGGCGTTCTATCTCTTGCTCCTTTGGGCCTACGACGAGAGCGTGTTCGGCGTGTATTCCCTCGTCACCAAAGCCATTTTGTTCGCGTCGCTCGCCGGCTCGCTCTACTGCATGTGGCGTCTCCACAAACAGACCGGCTGGGGCCCCGCCACCCGCTACGCCATCGCGGCGATGATCGTGGTCTGGACACCGATCGAGATCTTCGCGAAGTGGGGAGTCATGCGCGAGCCGTGGTTGCTGCTTCAGCCAGGAACCGCGTTGATCTTCTTCGGCGGCCTCGCCGTCGGTACGTGGGCCCTATGGCGAGCGCAGAGACGACCGGCGCCAGCAAAGTGCCCGTACAGCGGCGCCGAGCTGACGGACGCCCAAGCCGCCGCCACCAAGGCCGCGGCGGCTCGCGACACGGCATCTCCGAACGACCCCTCCTCAAACCGGGCATCGGGAAGCAAAAAGCGAGAGGAATCGTCTACCATCGGCCCGCACGCCATCGCCTAACGCGGGGCGGCACTCGCACGTGTCCCCGTTCCCATTCACCGCGCTCGTCGGCCAGGACGAGCTAAAGCTCGCCCTTCAGCTCGCCACCGTCGACCCCCACATCGGTGGGGTATTGGTGTTTGGAGATCGCGGAACCGGAAAGTCGACCGCGATCCGCGCGCTCGCTGCATTGCTTCCGCCGATGCGCGTCGTCGACGGCTGCCCATACCAGTGCGATCCAGCAAACGAAGGCCGCTCCTGCGTGGACGGGTGCTCGGCCGCCATCGGCGAGCGAGTCGCCATCGAAGCGCCAGTCCCGGTGGTCGACCTGCCGCTGGGCGCCACCGAGGACCGCGTGGTGGGCGCGCTCGACCTCGAGGCGGCCCTCACTCGCGGCGAGCGGAACTTCGCGCCCGGGCTTCTGGCCCGAGCGCACCGCGGCTTTCTTTACATCGATGAGGTCAATCTCCTGCCCGACCATCTCGTCGACCTTCTCCTCGATGTCGCAGCATCCGGTGAAAACGTCGTGGAACGGGAAGGCATCAGTATTCGCCACCCGGCTCGCTTTGTTCTCGTCGGAAGCGGGAACCCCGAGGAGGGCGAGCTTCGACCACAGCTTCTCGACCGCTTCGGCCTGTCGCTCGAAGTGCGAACTCCGGACGACGTGTCGGTGCGGGTCGAAGTGGTCAAGCGACGTCTCGCCTTCGAGCAGGAACCGAACCAGTTCATCAAGCGCTACGCGACGTCGGAAGCCAGACTGACCGCGCGTCTCGAAGCGGCGCGTCGGCGACTCGACGACGTACGGGTTCCCGACGAGGCGCTCCGACGCGCGAGTACGCTCTGCCAGTTGCTCCAGACCGATGGCCTCCGGGGCGAGCTCACGCTGATCCGGGCGGCCCGGGCCGCGGCGAGCCTCGCTGGCGATCCCGAGGTCGGCGACGCCCACCTCATCCAGGTTGCGCCCACCGCGCTTCGGCACCGGCTTCGGCGCGCGCCGCTCGACGAAGTGGGTTCGACGGTTCGGGTGGAAAAGGCGATCGACGAAGTTTTCACGTCGTGAATGAGATCCCGCGGCCTCTGGGCTGGTCCGAAGTGACCCTCGCCCTCGAGCTCCTCGCCGTGGACCGAGTCGGCCTCAGAGGCCTCGTCGTCCGCGGCCCGGCAGGCCCCGAACGAGAGCAACTCCTTTCGTGGATCGATGAGCTGCCGTCCCTTGGCCCGACCGTTCGAATGCCGGTGCATGCCCCCGACGACCGGCTCCTCGGAGGGCTCAACCTTGCGGCGACCCTGCGGCGGGGACGCCCCGTGATCGAAGAGGGGCTCCTTCGCCGAGCGGATGGCGGCCTGGTCATCGTTCCCATGGCCGAGCGTCTCGAGGCGCTTCCCACATCGTATCTGTGCGGAGCCCTCGACCGGCAGGAGGTCGCAGTCGAACGGGAAGGGATCACCGCGCGGCTCGCCTCCCGGATCGGTGTCATAGCGCTCGATGAAGGCATCGACGACGAAGCCGTGCCTCGGCCGATTCGGGAGCGGCTTGCGCTGTGGCTCGATCTCCGTGCGCTTCAGCTCCGCTCCCTCGAGGGATCGCCTCCCGACCCCGTACGGATCGCGTTGGGCGCCGCCTGCCTTCGATCCGTCGAGATCAGCGACGCCTGCATCGAAGCGCTGTGCCAAGGTGCGATGGCCGCCGGCATCGATTCCCTTCGCGCTCCGCTTCTTGCGGTCCGGGCCGCCCGCGCCCACGCCGCGCTCGAGGGGCGCGCCGAAGTCGGTGCGGAAGACCTTCAGGCCGCCGCGCGCCTCGTGCTGGCATCGCGGGCGAGGGCTCTTCCTGCGCCGGAGGACTCCACCCCGGACGAGCACCGTGAGCCTGCGGCCCGCGAAGCGCCCGATCCGACCAGCGCGGCGTCTGATTCCTCGAGCGATCGCGGTGCCGAAGCGGCGGGCGATCCCGAAGAGATCGTCGTGGCCGCGATTCAGAGCGCACTCCCCTCGGGCCTCCTCGACACTCTCCGCGCGGGGGTCACCCCATCGCGCGCTTCATCGCAGGGCGGACGCTCGGGGGCAGCTCAGGCATCGGCCAGCGGACGGCCGGCACGTACCCTCGCCGCGCCGCCCCGACCGGGACAACGGCTCAATGTGGTCGCGACCCTCCGAGCCGCTGCCCCTTGGCAACGGTTGCGCACCCACGCGCCACCGAGCGGGTCGCCCGCCACGCGCGCCCGGATCGCGGTCCGGCGCGAAGATTTCCGCACCACCCAGTTTCGCCAGCGAAGCGAGACCACCGTGGTGTTCGCCGTCGATGCATCCGGGTCGGCGGCGCTTCAACGCCTCGCCGAGGCCAAAGGCGCGGTCGAGCAGGTGTTGGCCGACTGTTATGTGCGACGGGACCAGGTGGCGCTGGTCGCATTCCGGGACCACGCGGCTTCTCTCCTCCTTCCGCCCACCCGCTCCCTCACGCGGGCGCGGCGGTGCCTCAGCGGCCTCGCGGGCGGGGGTGCGACGCCACTGGCCGCGGGGATCGACTCGGCCCGGGCCCTGGGGCTCGACGCGCGAAAACGCGGCCGGACCCCGCTGGTTGTCCTGATGACCGACGGCAAAGCCAACATTGCCCGTGACGGCTCCGAGGGTTCGGCCCGCGCCACGGCCGACGCGTTGGAAAGCGCGCGGGCGCTTCGCGAGGCAGGGATCGGAACCCTCTTTCTCGACACCTCGCCGCGGCCCCGCCCGCGGGCGCGAGAGCTCGCCGAAGCGATGGGCGCGCGATACGTCCCGTTACCTTACCTGGACCGATCTGGATTGGTCGGAGCGGTTCGATCCCTTTCCGCGGGTTCGTTGCCTTGAGCTCGGTCGGGCCAGACTGGCCACCCCGGGAACACACCCACGAGCTCACCCTCGACGGGTTTCGGCTCCGTGCGGTTATCCTCGGAGAAGGTCCTCCACTCCTCGCGATTCACGGAACCGGCGCGTCGAGCCACTCTTTCGCCGGCGTCGGTCAGTTACTGAAGCAACAGTTTACGGTGATTGCGCCCGAACTCCCGGGCCATGCGGGAACCTCGACGCCGGCAAGCTTTGTGCCCTCGCTCCGCGAGACGAGTCGCATCCTCAGCCGGCTCCTTCGCGAGCTTGAACTCCGGCCCACCGTCGCGGTAGGCCACTCCGCGGGCGCGGCGGTGGTGATGCAGATGGCGCTGGACCGCACCATCCACCCCGACCTGATCGTCGGCATCGGAGCCGCGCTCGTTCCCTTCCGTGGCATCTCCCGGCGGATTCTTCCGACGGCGGCCTCCCTTCTCGCGAACGCTGGACCCACCCGCTGGCTCGCCACGAAAGCCGGGACTCGTCGGGTTCGCGAGGTCCTTCGAAGCACGGGAACCGAGCCATCCGCGGCGGTGGTTCGCCGCTACCAGAAACTGGCCAGTCAGCCGGAACATCTTCGGGCAGTGCTGGCGATGATGGCGGCTTGGGAGCTCGAACCGTTGTTCCACCGGCTGGGCCAGGTCCGCAGTCGATGCGTTCTTCTTGCGGGGGAACACGACCAAGCGGTGCCGTTTCGCGATCAGGAGCGAGCGGTCCGACGTCTTCTCGATGCAAAAACTGTTGTGATTCCGAACGGTGGGCACCTCTTCCACGAAGAGCAACCCGAGCTCGT
>JBCCZL010000519.1:0-7342 GCA_039187775.1 Myxococcota bacterium | reverse complement strand
TCGCCACCGAGGAGCTCGGCTTCTCGGTGGTTGGCCTCGGCACCTATAGCCGGGAGCAGGCGCGGGAGGTGCGAGCCGCGGCGAAGCGATACGGCGTCGACGCGCTGATCACCGAGGACCACCTCGAAGTCGAAGAGCAGATCGAAGCCCTCCACCCCGAGCTGGTGCTTGGCACCCAGATGGAGCGCCACATCGCAAAGCGCCTCGGCCTTCCCTGCGCGATCATTTCGGCGCCGGTCCACGTGCACGACTACCCGGCGCGCTACTCGCCACAGATGGGTTTCGAAGGGGCCAATGTGCTTTTCGACACCTGGGTTCACCCGTTGATGATGGGCCTCGAAGAGCATCTCCTCGCGATGTTCCGCGACGACTTCGAGTTCCGTGACGGCGTGGCGCCCTCGCACCTGGGAGGCGGCAAGGTGGGCCCGACCGATTCGGAACCCGCGTCGGCCACCCGAGCGCTCGTCGCTGAACCGGCGACGGATTCGCCGACTCCTTCGACCCAAGCCCAAGACCCAGCCCAAGCCCCAGCCGCGAACCGTGCTCCGGACATTGGCGCGCCCGCTCCCTCGTCTGAGGTCGGGGAGGTCTCCTGGACCACCGAGGCGCAAAAGGAGCTCAAGAAGATCCCGTTCTTCGTCCGAGGCAAAGCCCGGCGAAACACCGAACACTTCGCCCGCGAGCGTGGCTTCGCGCGCATCACCTTGGAGACGCTTTACGATGCGAAAGCGCACTTCCAAGCCTGACGCAAATCGGACGTTGATCTGGGTGGTCATCCTCACCCTGGATCACCATATCGGCGGCGCGGTCACGCGGGTTCGCGAGGAGCTCCGCGAGGAGCTTCCTGGCCTCGACCTTCGACTTCACGCCGCGACCAGCTTCGCGGATCCGAAGGCGGTCGAAGCATGCTGCAGCGACATTGCCCAGGGCGACATCGTGTTCGCCAACATGCTCTTCATCGAAGAGCACATTCGCGCGGTGCTTCCCGCGCTCACCGCGCGACGAGACGCGTGCGATGCGTTGGTGTGCACGATGTCCGCCGGCGAAGTGATGCGCCTCACCCGCATGGGCGGGTTTCAAATGGACGGCTCGAAGAAGGGCATGAACCTTCTAAAGAAGCTCCGCGGCAGTCGAAAAGACCGATCGAAGGACGGAGGCGAGGCGCAGCTTGCGATGCTCCGGCGTCTTCCGCGGCTTCTCGCCCTCATCCCCGGCAAAGCCCAGGACCTACGGGCCTATTTCCTGACGCTCTCGTACTGGCTCTCGGGGTCCGCCGACAACCTGGCGAACATGGTCCGCCTTCTCGTGAACCGCTACGCGGATGGCGAGCGTCGTCCCCTTCGCGGGACCCTGCATCCCAATCCTCCGCGCCAGTATCCCGAAACCGGTGTGTACCACCCGGCCCTCGAAGGTCGGTTGGGTGACGACCGCGACGGCCTTCCCGTCCCGAAGAACGCGCACGGCACGGTGGGGCTCCTCCTGATGCGGTCGTATCTTCTGTCCGGCGACACCGGTCACTACGACCAGGTGATCCATGCCCTCGAGGGACGGGGACTCCGCGTGATTCCGGCGTTTGCGAGCGGTCTCGACGCCCGTCCGGCGATCCGAAAGTTCTTTTTCGATGCGCATCCCTCGGACACCGCCGGCAAGCAAGGCCCGGCCGGATCCGTGGCGGTCGACGCGGTCCTTTCGCTGACCGGCTTTTCGCTCGTGGGCGGTCCCGCTTACAACGATGCCAAGGCCGCCGAAGAGATGCTCGCGGAACTCGACGTGCCGTACCTCGCCGCCCAGCCCCTCGAATTTCAGAGCATCGACCAGTGGGAGCACTCGTCGACCGGCCTCACCCCGATCGAAGCCACGATCATGGTCGCCATTCCCGAACTCGACGGCGCGACGGGGCCCACGGTGTTCGGCGGCCGCGAAAACGGCGCGTCGAGCATGACCGGGATCAAGGACCGGGTGGACATGCTCGCGGCGCGGATCGACCGCCTGGTGAAGCTTCGAGCCACCCCGGCCGCCGATCGCAACGTCGCGATCGTGCTCTTCAACTTCCCGCCGAATGGCGGAGCCACCGGCACCGCGGCGTTTCTTTCGGTATTCGCATCGCTCCACCGGACCCTCATCGCGCTGAAAGCCGAAGGATACGACGTGGATGTCCCCGAGAGCGTCGACGCGCTTCGGCGGTCGGTCCTTGAAGGGAACGCGGCGCGCTACGGGACCGACGCCAATGTGCATGCGCGCATCTCGGCGGACGACTACGTACGAAAGACGCCCTACCTCCACGAGCTGGAAACGGTGTGGGGACCCGCCCCGGGGCGCCAGCAGACCGACGGCTCGTCGATCTTCGTCCTTGGCGCCCGCTTCGGTCGAGTCTTCGTCGGCGTGCAGCCGGGCTTCGGCTACGAGGGCGACCCAATGCGGCTCCTCTACGAGTCGAGCTTCGCTCCGACCCATGCGTTTACCGCGTTCTACCAGTACCTCCGGGAAGATTTCGAAGCGAGTGCGGTGCTTCACTTCGGGACCCATGGCGCCCTCGAGTTCATGCCGGGGAAGCAGGTCGGCCTCTCCGGCGCGTGTTGGCCGGACCGGCTGATCGCGGATTTGCCGAACATCTATCTTTACGCCGCCAACAATCCTTCCGAAGGCGCGCTCGCTCGTCGGCGCGCCGCGGCGACCCTCGTCAGCTACCTCACCCCGCCGATCACGCGCGCGGGGCTGTACCGGGAGCTCGAAGGTCTTCGCCAGTCGCTCCAGCGCTGGCGCTCTCTTCCGCCGGGTGACGGCGAACTCGAACGGCTCGTGTCGACGATTCAGGCGCAGGCCGTCGCCCTCGACCTCCGAAGCGAAGAGCCGCGCTGGACCGCTCCCGCCACCGCCGAACTCGAAGCGCTCGCCGACGAGCTCCAGAGGCTCGAGCGCACATTGATTCCGTCAGGGCTTCACATCCTCGGTGAACCGATGCCCACGGCCGCTCGTCGCGAATACCTCGAAGCCGTCGCCGAGAGCCGCGACGCGGAGACCTCGCTCCCCGCCGCCACGTTGAACGCGCTTGCGGAGGGCGCATCGGCCGAGTCGGCGGTCGCCGCGGCAGGCCGAAAGAAAGATCGGGAGGCGGTCGCGTTGGCGAGTGAACTCGCCACCATCAACGCGTCGCTCACCGACGACCACGAGCTCCCCGCGCTTCTCCGCGCGCTTCGCGGAGGGTTCATTCGTCCCGCCCCGGGCGGCGACCTTCTCCGCAATCCAGACATTCTCCCCACCGGGCGAAACCTTCACGGCTTCGATCCCTTCGGGATCCCGACTGCCTACGCGCTTGCCGACGGCGCCCGGCAGGCCGAGCGGCTCCTCGAACGCCACACCGCCGACGGAACTCCCCTTCCCCGATCGATCGCCCTCGTGCTCTGGGGCACCGACAACCTCAAGTCCGGCGGCGGCCCGATCGGGCAGGCCCTGTGGCTGATTGGCGCACGTCCGCGCTTCGATAGCTACGGGCGCCTATCGGGCGCAGAGCTCATCGACCTGGAGTCGCTCGGTCGGCCACGGATCGACGTCTTGGTCACCCTCTCGGGGATCTTCCGCGATCTTCTCCCGCTCCAGACCCGGCTCCTCGCCGAAGCTGCATTCCTCGCCGCGAGTGCCGACGAGCCGGCGTCAAAGAACTTCGTCCGAGCCCACGCCCTCGCCTACCAGGCGCGCACGCATTGCGATCTCGAAACCGCGTCGCTTCGGGTATTCAGCAATGCGGAAGGCGCGTATGGCGCGAACGTCAATCAGCTGATCGACGGAGGCACCTGGCAGGACGAAGACGAACTCGCGGAGACCTACTCGCGTCGAAAGTGCTTTGCCTACCGACCGAACGGCGTGGCCGCGGAGCAGCGTGAGCTCCTCACCAGCGTGCTCTCCGGCGTCGAACTCGCCTACCAGAACCTGGAGTCGGTCGAACTCGGCGTCACCACCATCGACCACTACTTCGACACCCTCGGCGGGATCGGACGAGCCGCATCCCGCGCCAAGGGCGGTGAAGCGCTCCCCGTGTACATCGGGGACCAGACGCAGAGCGACGGCGAAGTTCGAACGCTGAGCGAACAGGTCGCCCTTGAGAGCCGCACCCGGTCCCTCAATCCCAAGTGGGCCGAGGAAATGCTCAAGCACGGCGCCGAAGGCGTCCGGCAGATCGAAGCGCAGGTCACCAACACGCTGGGCTGGTCGGCGACCACCAGCCAGGTGCAGCCGTGGGTGTATCGCGAGCTTACGAAGACCTATGTCCTCGACCCTGCGATGCGCGAACGCCTGGCCGAACTGAACCCGAAGGCTTCAGTCAAGCTCGCGAACCGCCTCGTCGAGGCATCGGAGCGCCAGTACTGGCAGCCCGACGACGAAATGCTCGCCGCGCTTCACGCCGCGGGAGACGAACTCGAAGACCGGCTCGAGGGAGTGGGATCGCGCGTCGCCTAACGCCGGCGGAACAGAACGGAACCAACGATGGACCTGGTACAGATTTCAAAGAACCGAAGCGGCGATGGGCTGGGCAGCGTGCAGTATCACGCCCCTCGGCCAGCCACCATCGAAGGGGCCAAGGTCTTCGCGGTGTACGGCAAGGGCGGCATCGGAAAGAGCACCACCTCGTCGAACCTATCGGTCGCGTTCTCCAAGCTCGGAAAGCGCGTGCTTCAAATCGGCTGCGACCCAAAGCACGACTCGACATTCACGCTCACAAAGAAACTCCAGCCGACGGTCATCGATGTGCTCCAGTCGGTGGAGTTCCACCCGGAGGAGCTCCGCCCCGAAGACTTTGTGGTCGAAGGCTATAACGGTGTCATGTGTGTCGAAGCGGGCGGCCCGCCGGCGGGCACCGGCTGTGGCGGCTACGTGGTAGGGCAGACGGTCAAGCTCCTTAAGGAGCACCATCTTCTTGAAGACACCGACGTGGTGATCTTCGATGTGCTCGGCGACGTGGTCTGCGGTGGCTTTGCCGCGCCCCTTCAGCATGCGCAGCGGGCGCTCATTGTCGCGGCCAACGACTTTGACTCGATCTTCGCGATGAACCGAATCGTCGCGGCGATTCACGCCAAGTCCAAGAACTACGCGGTGCGCCTCGGCGGAGTGATCGCCAATCGGAGCCGCGAAACCGATCAGATCGACCGCTACAACGAAGCCTGCGGCCTCACTCGGCTCGCGCACGTAAAGGACCTCGACATCATTCGGCGAAGCCGATTGAAGAAGGCAACGCTCTTCGAGATGGATCCGTCGCCCGAACTCGAGGCGGTGCAGAAAGAGTTTCTTCAGCTCGCCGCAAGGCTTTACGCGGGCACCGAGCCGCTCGATGGCCGCTCGATGGCCGACCGCGAGATCTTCGACTTTCTAGGGTTTGAATGATGGAGACCGCGACCTATCAAGCCAAGCGAAGCCAGCTCGAGGAGTACTTCGACCGGACGGCGGTGAAGGCGTGGGCGGCCTTAACCTCCGACGCGCCGGTGGGCCGCATCCGCGCCACCGTTCGCGCGGGCCGAAACCGAATGCGCGAGACGCTCCTCGGCTATCTTCCGGAAAATCTCGAAGGCCAGCGAGTGCTCGACGCGGGCTGCGGAACCGGAGCCCTCGCCGTGGAGGCAGCCCTTCGGGGGGCCGAGGTGGTGGCGATCGACATCTCGCCGACACTGATTCAGCTTGCCCGGGAACGCACCGAGCTTGCCTCGGGGCACGGCACGATCGACTTCCGGGTCGGCGACATGAGCGACCCCGCCCTCGGCACCTTTGATTGGGTCGTCGCCATGGACTCCCTCATCCACTACGAGGCGGCCGATCTGGTCACCCTGGTTGCCAAACTAGGCGAACGGGCTTCGCAGGGGCTCTTCTTCACCTTCGCCCCGAGCAATCCACTGCTCAGCGTCATGCACGCCGTGGGTAAGGCATTCCCTCGGGGAAGCCGCTCGCCCAACATCGCCCCGATCGCCGAGCGCGCGCTCCGGGAAGGCATCGCCCAGCAGAGCGACCTCGAAGACTTCACCGTCGGTCGGAGCGACCGCGTCGAGAGCGGCTTTTACACCTCGCAAACCCTGGAGCTTCTTCGGGCATGACCTCTCGGCGCGGCATGATCGAGTTCTGGAAAGCCCTCGGCCCAAAGGCGCTGCCCTTTGCCGATGCGGCGACGCCAGAACTCCCGCTCGGAAAGCTGCTGCGCCTTTCGATGTTCCAGATCTCCGTCGGCCTCGTCCTCGTGTTGTTCAACGGAACGATCAATCGGGTGATGATCGTCGAGCTCGGAATTCCCGCCTGGCTCGTGGCGGCGTTGGTCGCGGTGCCAGTGCTCTTCGCGCCGTTTCGCGCGCTGATTGGGTTTCGTTCCGATAACCACCGCTCGATCCTCGGCTGGCGGCGCATTCCGTACATGTGGATGGGCACGCTGCTTCAGTTCGGTGGCCTGGCGATTCTGCCGTTTTCGCTGCTCGTCCTGTCGGGACGGGGCACCTACAACTTCCCCTTCGTGGGGGAGGTCGCAGCGGCCTTGGCGTTCTTCTTCGTCGGGGTCGGGCTTCACACCACCCAAACCGCGGGCGTCGCTCTCGCCACCGACCTCGCGCCCAAGGAAAGCCGTCCGCGGGTGGTGGCTCTTCTCTACGTGATGCTCCTCGTCGGCATGGTGATCGCGTCGCTCGCGGTGGGGGGACTGCTTCAGGACTTCAGCTATACGCGGCTCGTGCAGGTGATTCAGGGCGCCGCGGTGATCACGTTTCTTCTGAACCACTATTCGTTCTGGCAGCAAGAACCGCGCGGTGCGCGCCCCGCCGACGACGAACCGCTGCCGTCTTTCCGAAAAACCTTTCGCGGCTTTCTCTCGGGCGGTCCAACCACCCGGCTCCTCGTGGCGGTGGGTCTCGGCGGCGCCGGATTCAGCATGCAGGACATTCTCCTCGAGCCCTATGGCGGAGAGCTCCTCCATCTCTCGGTTTCGGCGACCACCGTGCTCACCGCGATGATGGCCGGTGGAACCCTGGCCGGGCTCTTTTTCGCCGCTCGCTGGCTCTCGCGCGGCGGCGATCCTTACAAGATCGCCGCCCTTGGATCCCTGATTGGCATCGGAGGATTCACCGCGGTGATCTTCGCCGCCCCCCTCGGCTCGGTCCCGTGCTTCTGGGCCGGAACTACCGCGATCGGCTTCGGCGGCGGGTGGTTTTCGGTGGGCACTTTGATTGCGTCGATGGGCCTTTCCGAGAAGGGCCAGAGCGGCCTCGCGATCGGGGCGTGGGGCGCGGTTCAAGCCACCGTCGCGGGGGTGGGCATCGGCGTCGGGGGTGCGCTGCGCGATCTCGTGTCGGGCCTTGCGGTGCAAGGGACCCTCGGC
>JBCCZL010000518.1:0-7360 GCA_039187775.1 Myxococcota bacterium | reverse complement strand
GTCGCCAAGACCTCGGAGCGGCACCACGGGATGGGGACGACGATCGTCGCGGCGTACTTCGAGAAGCGGCGCCCGGTGTTGCACCTGGCTCATGTCGGCGACAGCCGCTGCTACCGGCTTCGGGATGGCCACCTCGAACTCCTAACCCACGACCACACGTTGGTGAACGACGTGCTCGAGCTCCAGCCGGATCTCGATCCGAAGCGGGCGGCGAAGCTCCCCCGTCACGTGATCACGCGAGCCCTGGGCATGAGCAGCAAGCTTCGCGTGTCCGTCCGATCCTACGAAGTTCGGCCGGCCGACCGGTTCCTCCTCTGCAGCGATGGGCTCACCGACGATGTGGAAGAGACCGCGATCACCGACGCCCTTCGTCTCGCTCCGACGCCCGACGAGCAGGTGCGCCTTCTGATCGACCTCGCCAAAGACGCCGGTGCTCAGGACAACGTCGCTTGCATGGTGATCGGCTGCGACCTGGCACCCGGAGCCGTCGGGCTCATGAAGGCGCCGACTCGGACCCGACCGACCCGGCGGCATCGGTCCGCCGCGGCGCCCGTGCCGGCGCGAGCGTCCAGCCCCAACGCGTCCGAAACCTCCCACTCGTCCGAGAACAAGGCCCCCGCGGGGACCTTCGACGATGACTATCCCGAGATCATCATCATTGGGGGCGAGCCGAGCTACGATGAGGATACGCAGGTGCACGTGGTGCCCCCGAGCAGCGCGAGCCCCGACCTCCTCGACGCGGTTCACCCCTTCGTAAAACCCCCGCCCCCGCTCCCCAGGCGCCGAGCCGACGACACCGAAGTCGATCTCCGCACCTCCGATGGCAAGCCCCTCCCCCGCGAAGGCCGCTAGCGCGAGATGTTGAGGGCTCGGACTAGGTTGTGGGGGCTGTTCGCCATGGCTTTGGCGGTATTGACGTCGACGAGCTTGTCTTTGACCAGGCGCAGGAGCTGTTGGTCGAAGGTGTGGGTGCCGAACTCGTTCGTGCTGCGTTCGAGCGCAGTGTGAACGCTTCGAATGCGCCCTGGATCGCGAATGCAGTCTTGAACTAGCGGCGTCCGGCGGAGCACCTCGGTCACAAGGATACGCTCGCGCGCGCCACGGCGAGGCACGAGCCTCTGGCATACGATCGCCGTCACCGCATCGGCGAGGCGATGGGCCACCGATTCTCGGGCATCGACGGGATAGAACGAGACCATCCGGTTGAGGGCCTGGACCACGTCGGCGGCATGGAAAGTCGAGATAACGAGTCGGCCCGACTCCGCCGCATAGAGCGCCGAGTCGAACTGCTGAAGGGTCCGCATCTCGCCGAGAAAGATCACGTCGGGGTCTTCGCGCATCGCACCCGCGATTCCCTGCTCAAAGGAGTCGACATCAAGTCCGATCTCCCGAAACGAAAAGCTACAGAGCTCATCGTCGAGGCGAAACTCGACCGGGTCCTCGATCGTCACCACGTGCTTCGGTTCCTGCTGATTGAGGAACGAAAGCATCGAAGCGATCGTCGTCGACTTTCCGTTGCCGGTGGCCCCCGCCACGATCACGAGTCCTCGCGCCGCCGTTGCGATCTGCTTGATCACCGGCGGCAACCGAAGCTGGGCAAAGTCCGGGACGGGCATCGGAATGTGCCGCATTACGCACGCTCGCTTGCCCGACTGTCGATACGCATGAACTCGCCATCGGCCCGCCTCCGGCACCTCCACCGCAAAGTCGGCTTGGTTTCCTTCGAGCTTCGTCGCATCGAACTTGGACCAGCTGGCCATGGCCCGGACCGCGCTTTGCACCACCACCTCGGGAACCGGCGGATGCTCGAGGGTGCAAAGCTCGCCCCCGATCCGCACCAGCGGCACCGCGTCAGCCTTGAGGTGAACATCCGACGCCTTCGCCGCAACCGCGCCGCGCATGATGCGGACGGCGATGTCCACGCTCTTCTTTTCGGCGCCTCCCCCAATCCCCGAGACCGCTTCGCCGGAAATACTCATGAAGCTCCCCCCGCGGCCACCGGCTCGATCTCGCCGGCCGCCGCATCGAGGTCGACCAGCCGATGGCACATTCCAAGCTCCGGCCGGTCGAGCACCACCTGGACGCCGGTGCGGGACTCGAGACCAAGCACGATCGGCGCTTTCAGGTTCACCGTGGCCGGCGCGTTCCGTGGCGCGTTCATCACCACTGCGACGGCAACCTCTTCGTCGTTGAAGCCCGCCACGCGGCGCGCCTGATCCACCGGATACTCTTCCCACACCTGGGGCGCGTCGACGATCCAGAGCTGGACGGTCGGGTCCACGCAGGAGACGAGGGCCTTGACCCAGTTGCTCTTTTCCAGGTCGCAAATGACAAACTCGTGATGGTCCGCAAGCCCGAAGATCCCCTGCGCAAAATGCAGCCGAGCCTCCTTCGGTGGATCGAAGACGTTTCCTCCAAGATCGGTAGCGACCGGTCGTTCGCTCGCCATCGCACGACGGTTTTCGGCCTCGATGCTCGCGATGAGCTCGGAGCGGTACACCGGCAACTCGCGGGGGGCCACGATGCCGAGCCGGACCCGGCCTCGAGACACGCTGAGCACGACGACCTCGACGTCGCCTCCAATCGATATCTTCTCGCCGATTCTCCGGGACAGGTTGAGCATGGATTACCTCACGATTCGAGCAGGCCGGGGAGCGGAAGCTGGGCCGCGATTTGCACAGCCGCCTGAAGCGCAGACTCCGCTTGGTTTAGCTTCAGGTAGGTTTCGGTGGTGTCGGCGGCGATGAGTTCGTCCCGTCGCCGGGCCGCATGCTCTTCGGTCTGGTCGAGAAACGCCCCGGCCATCTGAAAGGAGTACTGCTGGGAGCCGAGGCGGGCGCGCGAGTCGCTGATCTGTTCCTGGGCAACATCCACCTGGTCGATCGTCGCCCGCACCCCCAAGAGATCGTTGGCCTGCAACGCCACCCGAAAGTCGTCGACCATCTGAAACACGTCGGTCCCGCCGGGCGCGCTAAACACCTCGTCTCCAGGCAGCCCCGCGGCGAGCCGAACTCCCGGAGCGACTTCATGTTCGCGGATCCCCCCGTCGCCCGCGTAGGTCCCCGCCGCGTCGAAGGGCGGCGCCGAGTCGAGATAGCCTCCGAAGATATAGCGGCCGTTGTGGGCAGTGTTGGCCATATCGAGGATCGTCTCGCGGATCTCGTCGACCTCCGCGGCCGCCGCGTCTCGTTCGTCGGCGCTAATCGTGTCGTTCGAAAACTGCACGGAGAGCTCCTTGAGCCGCACGAGCACATCCCCCACCTGCGAGAGCGCACTGTCCGCAAGCTGGATCGACGAGACCCCGTTGTTCACCGCCCGGCGGTTGGACTCCACGCGCATTTCTCGCGCCGCCTCCCGCGCTCCCAAATTGGCGGCCACCGGGTCGTCCGATGGCTTGCGCACCCGGCGGCCGGTGAGCGCCTCTTCGCGCAGGTCGTCCACCGAGTTGCGCGCGTCGCTGAGCTGCGCCATCGAGAAGTCATAAAGATGCTGATCCGAAATGCGCACGCTAGCCCCTCAGGTTGATGAGCTCTGCGAGGAGCGAGTCCGCGGTTTGAATGACCTGAAGCGACGCCTGATAGGCTCGCTGAAACTGCATCAAGCTGACCATCTCCTCGTCGGAAGACACGCCGGAGACTTCCGCACGGAGAGCCTCGATCTGCGCCATGCCCGTTTCGGTCTGTTCGGCGTTGTTCATCGCGGTTCGCGCGGCGGTACCGACACTCCCAAGAATCGCGCCATACCCTTCCTGAAACGTCGCGGTGCCACCAAGAGCCGTGTTCTGGTCACCCACCGCGAGGAGGGCGAGGGCGTTCCGATTGTCCCCGGGCAGCGCGCCACCGGCCTGCGCCGCCGCAAGATTGTCGGGCACACCCGCGACATCCGTCGAGACTCGAAGCAGGCTCGCCGCTCCGTCGACCCCCACGAGCGGCTCGAACAGGTCGCGCCCCCCCACTCCGTCGAGTCCGACTCCCGCCGCGTGGGCGGTGTTGTAGGCCGCGGCAAGATCGAAGGCGAGCTGATCGAGCGCGGTCTGCGTCTCGGTCAATGTCCCGTCGCGAGCCGCGATCAAGCCTCCGACCCGCCCCTCGTCCACCAGACCGGTCACGTCCTCTTGGGCGCCGGCCGTCGTTCGGAAGAGCCGAATGTCGCCGGTGACCGGGTCCTCGGAGGTTTCGAGCGGGTTCACGCTCCCGTCAGGCGACACTAGGGCGTGGGAGCCGCCCAACAGAAGTGAGATCGAGCCATTGTCTTCTTCGAGCACTTTGACCGGCACGATCTCCGACACTTCGCGAATGAGCTGGTCGCGCTGATCTCGAAGGTCGGCGGCTTCCTCATTGCTGATGCCCTCGTCGCGACCGATCTGGGTGCTGAGGGACGCAATGTCTTCGAGCTTGGCGTTGAGGTCGTCGACCTCGCCAACGATCCGGTCGTTGGTGTTTCGCCGGACCAAGGAAAGCTCGTCAGCCGTCTGATTGAAGCTTCGCACGACTTCATCAAGCGAACTCAGCACCACCGTTCGAGCCGCGCGGTCGTCCGGATAGTCCGCCATGTCGGAAAACGCGGTCTGAAGCTCACTCAGAAGCTGCCCTAGGTTGCCCTCGACGTCGGCGAAGAGATAGTCGAGAGATTCCAGCGTGCTCGAGCGGGCGTCCGCCTCTCCGTAGGCCGAGCGGGCCCCGAGCAGTCGGCGCTCGACAAACGGATCGGTGATCCGTTCTTGACCGCGAGCCCGCGAACCTGCGGTCTCCGGCCCCAGTGGATCGATCTGGGCGCGGCGGCGGCTGTACCCTTCCGTCGCGGCGTTCGTCGCATTGTTGGAGTGGACCTGGACTCCGTACTGGTGAGTCCGCATTCCCGTCGTCCCGATATTAAGGAGACCAAACAGACTCACTAGAAGCTTCCTCGCTTGATGCGCGCGGGCGGATCGATGCGATCGCCACTCGCGCCATAGGTGCTCACTCCTCCCGTCGCGAGGCCACGGAGGAGCGATGTGAACTGACGCATCAGTTCGATGTTCCGCTTCGCGAGCTGGCGAAGTTCGCGAACTTCCTTCGGATCGACCGGATCGGTCTTTAGCGCCAGGAGCGCTTTGCGCTTGGGCTCTTGAAGAGCCACCAGGCGCTCGAGGTCGGCGCGGGCGAGGGCCTCTCGCTCATCGGCAAGAAGGCGGCGCATCGCTCCGGCCGGCGTCTCCATCAGCGCTCCTCGTCCAACATGGTCTGGGCGATCCGCTCCGCGTCGATCTGGAACGTGCCGTTTCGAATCGCCTCTTTGAGCCGTTCGATCCGCTCCGCGTCGGGTTTCTCCGACGCGCGCATTTCTTCTAGCTTCCGCGCCTCGGAAGAGAGCTCCACCTTCTCCCCGCGCTCGGCCTTTTCCGACGCAACCTCGGCGCGCTGCCGTTGCTGTCGATAGGTCTCAAGGACGATGGTCCCCTGCGCTCGATCTACCTTCATGCCTATTCCTCCAAACCTTCATTCGGACGACGGGAGATCAAACTTGAGGCACGATTATCCAAATTCGACGCCCCAGCCCGTCTCGAGATAGGAACCTCTGGAGTTTCGATGGTTTGCGGCCGACGAAGCTCGAGAATTTCGATGTTCGCAAAGCCGTTTCGGGCGAGATTCCCGCCAAAATTGCCACGCCGATTCCAGGTCCGTCGGGTCAGATGCTGGGCGCCATCCCGTCGGGCCTCCCAGCCGTCGAACACCACGCGGCGCACCATGCCGTCGTCGTCGTAGTCGATCTCGTGAATCCGTTCGATGATCGCCATGTGGCCCGCGCGGCCCTCCGCCGCAGCGGAGCCCGTGAGCATGAGTCCCCGCTCCCCGGCTTGAAGCCCCGCATCGAGCCGCTCTCGGGTCTCCCCGGTGACCACCCGAGCCCAGCTTCGCTCCAGGCGACCGTCCGACGCATCCACGGTCACCGAGTTGGGCGCGGGATAACCCCAGCCACGATGCCGGCCGGACACCGGCACCTGGAACCCCGCCCGTCGGGCGAGCTCAAAGGCAAAGAGGTTGCACTTGTAGTAGCCGCGGTAGCCGTTCGCGTCGCGCACATTGAACCGCGCTTCGCCCCCGGGCGTCTCCGTCGAGAAGTCGCTCTGGAGGTCGCGAGGTAGAAGCTGTCCTTCGCGACTCCAGCGATGCGAGCCCTGAAGGAGTTCGGAAGCCGCCGCCTGAAGATTTGCTCCCGCCCCCGGAAGCGGCGCCCCCATTCGCGGTCCGGCGTACCTTCGAAAATCGGTCTCGTACGCCAGCGACGGGAGCGCCTCGACGGCGCCCCCGAGCGCTCCTTCGAGCATCGAACCCAGCCCGATGCCCCCCCCTTCGGCGAGGCGCTCGGCGATCGCGTCGTCGAACATCTGCATGTACATCTCGCCGGCCTGACCACCGCCCATCATCGTACCCGACGGCGCGGTCTTTCGAAGCACGGCGAGCAGCTGGCGCACCACCAGCGACTCGAACTGCTGTGCGGCTTCGCGGGACGCCCGCGGATCGGGCACGGGAGTCTCCGGTGCGGCAAGACTCGGGTCGACGAGGCTCGGGTCGACCGATGCGGGGCCCACGGTCACTGGACTTCGACCTCCGCCTGGAGAGCGCCCGCGGTGCGGAGCGCCTGAAAGATCGAGATAAGGTCGCGCGGGGTGGCCCCGAGCGAGTTGAGAGCGGTCACCACGTCGGACAAGCTCGCGGTGCTCTGAATATGGTGGAGCGACCCGGGTGCGACGGTGGCCTGCACCTCCGACTCCGGAACCACTGTGGTTTGACCCTCACCAAGGGTCTCGGGCTGCGAGACTTGAAAGCTCTCGTTGATCTCAACGGTGAGCCCCCCTTGGGCGATCGCGACTTCCGAAATGCTCACTCCCGCGCCGAGGACCACGGTGCCGGTTCGCTCGTCGATCACCACTCGCACCGGAGTCGGCGCATCGACATCGAGCGCCTGGACCTGGGCGAGGAGACCGACGGGGTTCTCCCGATACTCGGCGGGCACCGTAACCTGCACGGTGGCCGGATCGGGGGCCTGAGCGGTGGCTTCCCCAAATCGCTCATCGATCGCATCCACGATTCGTTGAGCCCCAACGAAGGACGGGTCTCGGAGGGTGAGGGTGAGGGTTTCGCGGCTGAGCTCGGGGGTCGCGACGCGACGCTCTACGATCGCGCCCTGGGGGATCCGCCCGACGGTGGTGTGATTCTGCGTGACCGATGAGCCGCTTCCGCCCCCGGCCGAAAACCCGCCGAGGACCAACCCCCCCTGAGACACCGCGTAGACATTGCGGTCGGCCCCGTAGAGAGGCGTCTGCACCAACGTGCCGCCGGACAGGCTCCGGGCATTGCCAAGGCTCGACACGGTCACG
>JBCCZL010000517.1:0-7424 GCA_039187775.1 Myxococcota bacterium | reverse complement strand
CTTCGTTGTCGGTGACCTGGATCGGCTCGACCGGCGCGGGCACGAGGCGTCCGCTTTCCATCAAGAATCCCGTCTCGAGGTGGTCCCGGTCGACATGATCGGCATGAAGGCGAAGGCCAACTTCGATGCGGTGACGAACCCCCGGCGTCCGAAACCGGATCCGCCCGATCGACTGAACGCCCATCGACCAGAACGTTCGGGCGTTGTTGACCACCATCAGCGTGGTCTCCCGGGTCGACGGGTCGGAATCGTCTTCGCCGGTGAGAATCCGAAAGAACACTTCGTTTTCGCCCGAGGAAGGCGAACGGACGATGTTGGCAAGCGCCGGCCCACCCAGAAAGCGATTCAGCCGAAACCACTCGCGATGGAAGTCGTGACGGTAGGCACTCGTGACGATTTCAACGTTGTCTCCAATGCCTACCGTGTAATCGAGCTGGATTTGCGTGCGGTCCCACTCCATTCGATCGAGGGCGGACGCCGGATAACGCCGATAGGGCGTAAGCTCGAAGTCTTCGTCGCTCAGGCCGAGGTACGTCTCGTCGGAGCCCTCGAGGCCAAGACCAAACTTTACTCCGACTTCGTGATAGACGTCCGCATCGAGGTCAGTATTGATGCTCCCGCGCACCATCACGTCGGTCCGGTTGAACCCGGTATTGCCACCGCCATCCAGGTCCTTGAAACCATCCGACCGGGTGTGAAGCGCCTCGACGAGAAATCCCGCGTCCTCCGTTCCGTAGCCCGCATAGGCGTGAAAACGACCGAAGAGAAACGAGCCAAGGGACGCGTCCGCGCCGACGATCAAGCTTCGGGGCACCGGCCGGGTGCGGAAGTTGACCGCACCACCCACCGTCTGCGGCCCAAAGAGAATCGCCGACGGACCCTTGAAGATCTCGACCCCCACCATCCGATTGACGAGGGGGAAGTAGTACGCCGCGGGTGCGGAATAGGGCGCTGGCCCGAAGAGGATACCGTCCTCCATGAGGGTGACTTTCCGGCTCCGCTCCGAACTCGCCCCCCGGAGACCGATATTGGGCCGAAGGCCGAAGCCATCTTCTCCACGGGCGTACACCCCGGGCACCTGAAGGAGCATGCTATGCGGGTCCGAGTACTCCATCGCCTCGAGGTCCTCCTCGTCGAGGAGCGACACCGCGCCCCCTTCGCGAAAGAGATCTTCGAGGGTGTATGCCTCCACGACCACGCCTTCGACTTCGGTCGGTGCGTCGCGACCCCCAACCTCGCCTTCCTCCAGCTCGAGTTCCTCTTCGGTGACGATCAGGTCTTCCTCGCTGAGCACCAGCGGCTCTTCGGGTTCCGTTGGGGCTTCCGGTTCCGCCGAATCCGAGTCGCCATCAGGATCCGCCGATTCCGGGGACGTGTCGCTCTCGCCGGAGGAGTCGCCTTCGCCCGTATCCTCGGTCGAAGCATCACCGTCCTCTTCCGCCGAAGCCTCATCCCCACCCGAAGGCGCATCCTCCGTGGCTGCGTCGTCTTCCGCCGGTGGGTCCGCGCCTTCGATGTCCTGGGCGAGCAGCGGAGCCGGCGCGGCGATTCCGCGAAAGAGCACAACCACCAGTGCGAATCGAAGCGAGCGTTCGTGCAGCGTCACGGTTGGCTCCCGGCGATGCGCCCGCGCGGGGACCGCAGCTCGATCGGAGGACTCGTCGGCGCGGGCTGAATCCACGGTGCCGGCCACACCGAGTCTTCGACCGTTGCAAGATCCACGTCGGGGTCGATCAACGGGACCGCCAACCGTCCGTTCAGCGAAGCGATCGCGTCGCAGCGCACCTCGACATCGCGGTGGCCCCTCGCGACGAACTCGTCCCGAATGTGGTGGGCAAGCTGAAGAATCAGGTCCGGCTGCCCGGACATCTCTCGTTCTTGGTTTTCCGTCAGGTAGCGTCGCGGATAAACGTGTCGTTCACGGGACTCGCCATCGACGCGAACACGATAGGTGACGGAGCCGTTCTTCTCGCGAACCATGACCCGCCACGAGTAGCGCATGCCCTGCTCGTGCCACAGCACGTCCCCGCCATACGCGAAAGTACGGAGCGGGACAAGGACCTGTAACAGGCAGAGTGCGGCCACAGCGAGGGCGACGCTTTGTCCCCTGCGACCAAGAGTGACTTCCAACGTGGTCTTGGTCTCGACCTTCGGTCCAAGCCAGCGACCGAACACCCGTCGGGGCCAGCTAGGTGAGAAGAATATGGAGGCCGCTACGATCATGATGAACGGAAACATCCCAATGTTGAACAACATGCCGGTGACGAGATGGAAGACCACCAGGGCCCCGTACGCGTAGGGCCGAGAGCGCTTCCAGAGGAGGAACGGAACGACGAGGATGTCATGGAGAAAACCCGCCCAGCTCATCACGAGCGCTGCGTACGGCACGTCGAAGAGCGAACCAACGAGCGGCACATCGGTCCGAGCCGACAGCCAGATCGAAAGCGGCTGACCGTGAAGGAGCCAGTCGGAGCCGAACTTCGCGACTCCCGCGTAGAAGTAGACGACGCCCACTTGAAACCGGAGAAGGTAGGTAAAGTATGCTGGGAAGGTCTCTTGCCGCAGCGCGGGCTTTCGAAGCACATCCAACGACCACGCGCGGTGGAGGGGCATAAAGCTCATCCACAAGCAGAGCAGGCTAACGAGGTAGTAGTGGTTGAGGTAATAGGTGACGTCGATCAGCTCGACGTAGGTGAACAGCACGAAATACGTGACCACCGCGACTCGGTAAAAGAGCCCGAGGGCGACGAAGATCCCGCAGATGCCGAGCACCACAAACCCGGCAACCAACCAGCCGCGGGGAAGGGGTTCGACGAACGGAAAGCCGAAGTAGGAGAAGTGAAAGCTCGGCTCGATGAAGAAGTCATCGACCCAGCCATTTCCCAAGAAGCGAAACGCGCTCACCGAGAGCACCGTTCCGAAGAGCACGCGAAACGCAGCTAGACCTACCGAATCGAGCGGTCGGGCCAGAGCAGAGAGTGCGCGTTCTTTGAGGCTCACGGAGGACCTGGGACCGGACTCCCCGCACCGCGCGCCCGGACCGAGGCCTGTGTCGTACCACAGCCCCGGTCCGAACTAGGGACTAGTCGTTATCGCCTTCGACGCGCTTTGGCAGCTCGAGGTCGAGCACACCAATGAACTGCGTCTTCAGGACGTCCGTGATCCCCTTCACGGCATCGTGAAGGGCAATCAGCTGCGACACGTCGCTTCCGAGAACCTCCGCAAACGATGACGACATCTGCTCCGCAGTGCTAATCGCACCTTCGAGGGCGGTCTCCATCGCCGTCGCGACTTCTTCGGCCCCGATTTCTCGCAGAAGATCGTCGAAGCCGTAGGCGTCGGTGCCTGGCTCGGCGCCAAAGTAGGCTCGCTGGAACGAACGAAGGTTCTCCAGCACGTGCTCTCGCGACCGGTTCGCAAAACGCGACTCCCGGGCATCGGGACAGGTCGCTTCCTCGCAGTTCGTGATGCCCGCGGGTTCCGCAAGCTTCATGTCTTTGGTTTCGCTCTCGATGTAGAACAGCGCATCGCTGAGCGCGTTGAGGGCCTCCTGAGGGCTGGCGTATACCGTGCCCGAGGTGGGGTTGCTGAGTGAGCCGACGAAGTTCCCCTGAGCCGGGTCCCAAGCGTTGACGAGCTCCTCAGCCTTTTCTCGTACCAGCGTCGCGAGCGCCGCCCCGTAAGCGGCCCGCCGACTGGCGAGGGCCGCCTCGTCGAGCGCCGCCCAAGTGCCGTCTCGGTTGATCCGGCTGTTCGGCGCGCAGTTGTTTTCATTGCTGGCGACAAACAGCAGGTATTCGAGCGTATCGAGACCGCGAACGTTGACCGCAGTCTCGCGAAGCATGGTCATGTCCGAATAGCCTTCGTCCGCGATCTCTTGATCGATGCGGCAACGATTGGTGAGCGGCCACGAGTAGATGTCGTCTCGGATGTCCTCCCCACCGGCGACCCCGTCCATCGCGCCCGCCGGACCCACCTGGAACAGTTCGGCCCGCTGCCAGACCGCGATCGTGGAGGCCCAAGCCTCCTGCGACACGGAGAGTTGGCTAGGGTCAGTCACCTGGGCTGCCGTCGCTTCCTCAAGAGCGAGCGCGGCAGAGAGAAACTCCTGGTAGGTTGGAAGGATCACATTCTCCGCTACCGACGCCAGCACGAGCTCCCGCGCGTTGGCGTTGCCCATCATCATGGCGGGCGGTTCGGATGTGTCCGACGTGCACGATGTGCCCGCCACCAAGAGCGCGACCGCGGCCCCTGCGATCGCTAGACCGGCCGCCACCCGGACCGCTGCGCCACGAGGGGCAGCGGTCGAGTGGAGTTCCGATCGGCTCGTACTACCAGCCGTTCTCTCCATTGTCGTCTCCAAGATTCGCGGCATTGAAGCCGAAAGCATTGCCCATCGTGGTCCGCGCGGCAATGAGGGCGGCACGGTAGGCCGTGATCTCTGCGGGCGTGGCCGTCCAGAGGACCGGAGCATCGCCGATGTCGGTGTGGATGGACATGAAGTCCGCGTCGCTGACTGGCGAATTCGGGTTGAACTGGAAGGCGAGGGCAAAGCCCTTGAGCTCGCCCCAGTGCTTGGCATGGTCGAGGAAGCTGTAGGTCGCGGCATCCATCTCGTTCATGTCCTGGAGGACTTCGTTGACGTAGTGGATCGCGGTAGCCGCGATCACCGACTCCCACCCCCGGACGGCGCGGTCACGCGCATCCACCAGGGCGGTCATTTCCGCCGCCTCGAAGGGACGACCCGCGGCCTCGGTGATGATCCGGCGGCCTTCGAGGAACGCCATGTACGTGTCCATGCTGAAGTCCGTCGGCGCAGCGGCCGCGCTACCCATGTCGCGCTTGCCCGCGTTCACCGCGGCACCCCAGTTGTATTCGGTGAGCAGATCGATCATGCCATCACCACTGAAGTCGTTGTAACCCTGCCACTCAGGACGGCCGCCCTTCGAGGCCAGCTCGTCGTCGGTGAACATCAGGTAGTGGCGAGCGGCACCGAAGTAGCCGAAGCCCTCGTCCCACGCATGCTCGAGCCCGGTGTAGGTCTGACCGTCGGCGGCCGCCATGTTGTCGGCCATGAGGCCCTTACCCGCGACGTCATTATCGAGGTAGTCATCGGCGCCCTGATGGAACGCAATCGCGCCTCGGAGGAACTTGTTCACGAGCTGGAGATAATCTCGGCCCTGCGGGTCAACGTAGGGAGGCAGCGCAACCTCGCCGGCTGCGGGAGTCATCACCGTGCGCTCGGTTCCGTCGAGCGCATAGGGGAGCGCCCCGGCTTCAATCTGCGCAAAGAATGCGCCGATGAGGGCCTCGGGGTTGGTCACGCTTCCGCCGGCCGGCGCAATGCTCGCGTCGGTCCAGCCGCGAAATCCGGTCGACCAGTCGACATGGTCGGTGACCATGTCGTTGCCAGCGATCTTGCCGACGAGGTTCTTGTTGGTCGACACCTCATCGAAGGTTGACTGAAGCGTTCCCGGCATCGTGCTGAGTCCGAAGTTTTCTCCGCCGTCGGAGTCGCCGTCGAAACGGAAGTAGAAATCGAGCGCGCCGACCACGTCGCCCGCGGCTGCGGGCTGGAAGGTCTCGTCGTCGATGGCGACCTTCATCCCCTTGATGAAGTTATTGAGCTCGACGATGAGGAGGTGACGAGCGGTCTGCCCGCCGTAGGAGATGCTGGACTCACCGGGCGAGAAGGCACTCTCGAACGCGTAGACGTCCCCGGGAGGGTCCACGCTGCCATCGACCATCCCGTCCACCGAACCGTCGGCGACCGAGCCGTCGGGATTCGTTGAAGAATCGGGAGTAGTAGACGAATCGGGAGTGGATTCGTCATCGTCTCCACAACCCACAAGCAAAAGAAGAGCGAGCGCTGCGCGCCCCACACACTTAATCATCATCACAGATCCTTGTTCGCGCAGCTCGCGCTATTGAAAGTCGTTTTCATTTAGCAACACGCGCAATTTTCGTCAAGCACCTGAAAGTCAATTTCAGGACCGATCACCGGCGCCTTGGTCCGGGTCGAGGCGCCGAGCCGCGAGAAACCGACAATAGAATCAGGTGATTGAGTGGCGAGAATCGAATGCGTATTCGAGCTCGTCACGGATGGGCCCTCCGTGAGTGAACGCGCAGAAAAGGGGATCAGCCGCTACCGAAGGCGCCCGCGGATTAAGACGACACCTTCACGAGAGGCTGGCTTGGCGAGGCCACCATGCCCATCGGCTGATTGGCGTTGCTTCCGTTGTGGCCCGAAGTCTTCAGCTGAGTGATCGCTGCGTTGCCTTCGATGTAGAGTTTGATCGAGCCCATCTTGAACGTGCATGCGTTCATATTCACGCCCGACACGAGGCCACCGGCCACCCCCGCCTCGTCGCCCGACGACAGCGGAACCTGAGTGGCCACCGTGACCACCGGCATGTTCATGATCTTCACGAGCTTCGTGCAGGTGCCCGGGTTGGCCATCGGGAGGTTCGCAATGTTCGGAAACGGCGTGGGAACCGGCGGCGCAGGCGGCGCCGGCACCTTGCAAACGTCGGGGACCCCTTGGGCCATTCCGGCCATCTTCGTCGCGATGGAGAACATGCTGCGAGGGTACCCGACCGGCCCGGGCGGGGAGAAGAGTCCCGGCGCCAGGGATCGAACACCACTTCAATCCACTGAAATCAATGACCTAATTATCGCCTGCCAACCTGCGCACGTTCCGTAACACGCCAACTGGTAGACTTGTCCCGAGGCGGTGAGGATGAAGAAGGCGGTGAGGAAGAAGGCGGTGAGGAAGAAGGCGGTGAGGAAGAAGGCGGTGAGGAAGAAGGCGGAGATGAAGAATCTGCTGCGCTGGACTCTGATGGGCGCCCTCGCGGTCGGTGGCTGCGATGGCGTGATCGACGACGCGGGCGCCGCGCCCGAACCCGGACCGCTGGAACCCAACCCGGATCCCAATGGCGACGGGATTCCCGACCCGTTCTTTCATTTCTCGATGCTCGAGCCCGCCACCTTCCCGGGCGTGCGCATGATGACCAACCCCGAGCTCTCGTTGGCCGTCCTCGAGCTGACCGGCGAGACTCCGGACCTGAGCGGATTTCCGGAGGCGTTGAGTCTCTTTAATCTCGATAACGACGCGGGCCGCACCACGGTGCGAGACGCGCGACATATGCGAGGGCTCTTCGAGGTCGCCCACCGCGTCGCCCTTGATGCGGACCTTGGCCAAGCCCTTCCCTGCGCCGGCGACCCTTGCACCGATGCGGAGGTCAGCGCGTTCCTCTCGCGCGCGTTCGTCGATGATCCGGGCGAGGACCTCAGCACCTACCGCGGTATCTACTCGACCGCCGCCCAGGAGAAGGGCCACGACTTCGGCCGCCGAGCGCTCATTCAGGCCGCGCTGCTGTCCCCTCGTTTTCTCTACCGCACCGAAATCGGCAACGGCGGCG
>JBCCZL010000516.1:0-7451 GCA_039187775.1 Myxococcota bacterium | reverse complement strand
CTTGCCGTTCACGATGCCGATCTCGGTGTTCACAATCCGCGATCTCGGCGTTCACAATGCCGATCTCGGTGTTCACGATCCTGCGATCTCGGCGTTCACAATGCCGCGATCTTGGCGTTCACGATCCCGCGAGATCCGCACTGGTGCCCCATAAGTCTCCGCGCGAAGCCCGAGCGCCTATTTGACATGGACCCGGCAGCGGACGCAGTTGCCGCTGCCGAGGTATTCCACTTCGTCAAAGCTCATCGTGCGCGCGGAGTAAATCCCACGCGTGGGGATCGGCGGCGCGGGATGGGGAAAGCTCCAAAAAGTCGGCGAACGGGGAGCCGTTTCCTTCGTCCTCGATGGTCACCTCGTGGAGCTCCGGGGTTCGCCGGTAGTGGGCGGAGGCGAGCTTGGTGCCGTACCGAGGATCGTTCAGGCGCTGGGCGATTTCTTTCTCCCAGCGTCCCTCCATGATGAGGCGGGTCTTGTCCTGATAGCGGATGTCGAGATTGCCGTGTTCCACGGCGTTGAGCATGAGTTCGTGGAGGCCAAAAGACGCTTTTGCAGGATCCGGAGAGCACTGCGCCAAGGTGAAGGCACCCCACTGCACGTCCACCAGCGTACGAAATCGGAGACCTACACTTCCTGGAGCGCAGCATCGATGGCACCCTGAGAAGGCTCGAGCCGCGTTGAGAAAGGCGGGGCTACTTGGTGGTGTAGCCGTCTTCGATGAGCTTTTGCTTGATGCGCTGGTAGGCGGCGCCGGCGCTGTCGTCGCTCTCGTAGACTTCTTGCACGCTCGTCGTGAGGGTCTTGCCGTCGCAGGCGAGGGTGAGTTCGACGGTGCGTCCTGCTTCTTGGAGCTTCATCGTCGCGGACCAAGTTTCGACGAGCGCTTCCGGCGGTGGCGCCTCATCCTTGGGCGCGCCGCCGGCGGTGTCGATGTAGCCTTTCTTTCGCTTGCCGTTGGCCTGCTTTTCGAGCTCGGCGAGGGCCGCGTCGGGGCTTCCGATGCTCTTGGTCTTGGTCTGCCCGTCGGTGCCGATCCGGCCCCAGTTGGTGGTGAGGTCACCGCCTTCGACGCGCGCTCGCCAGAACTTGTTGGAGCTGCCGTCGGAGAACTCGAGATGGACGTTCCAGTCAGCCATCGCTTTCCTCAGTGTGCGAGACGTCCGGGCCCCCGTCGAGGCGGCGCAGCCGCTCGAGAAACGCCTGTCCCTTTTCGCGGTCGGTCATGTACACGTACGCGGCCCAGCCCTTGAGTACGTCGAGGGACTCGCCTTTGCCGTCGCGGCCGAGTTCCCGATTGCGGATCGCAGCCCGAAGCTTTCGAAGGAGCACGCGGGGCACCCGCGCGGGTGCGCCCTCCGACGTGCCGTTGACCACGAGACCGGTGACCTTTTGTCGGCCGCCTTTCCGCATCACGCGGGTCTTCTTTCGCTGAATCTGAAAGCCCTCCGCGACGACGATCTGTTCGGTGAGGCGAAGGAGCGAACCGATCGGTGCTTCGCCTTCGCCGTGATAGCTAAACGTCAAATCGTCGGCGTAGCGCGTGTAGCGAAGCTTGAGCTTTCGGGCCATCCCGGAAAGGCGGCAATCGAGGCGAAGCGCGATCGTGTTGGTGATCGAAGGGCTCGTGGGCGCACCTTGGGGAAGGCTCCGCGGACCGGTGGCGACGTAGTAGCGCTGCCCGCGAAGTTCGATCTCCTCTCGAGGCGCCTCGGTCGCGAGCATCGCCAAGAGGGTGGCGACGAGTTCGCTATAGCCGGCCTTTCGAAACAGGCCTTTGACGCGCGGTGTGGTGATCGTTGGGTAGAAGTCCGCCAGATCGAACTTGATGACGACCCGAGCTCCCGCATGAACCTCCGCGTTGGTTGCGGTGCTTCGGCCGACGAGAAACCCGTGGGCCGCGCCGTGGACCGGCAGGCGCTCGGTGATCTCCCGGGCGATGAACCGCTGTGCGGCCTTGAGCTCCGGTTTGGGCTCGCTGATCAGCCGGGGGCGGCCGTCGCGCTTGGGCACGGTCCAACGCCGATAGTGGGTGCCGCTATCGACCTCGCGGTGGTAGGCGAGCCAACGGAGCTTTCCGACGCTGATGCCCAGAAGGTCGGCGAGGGCCTTGGCGCTTTTGATCGACGGAAGCGCGTTGTCGCTTCGCCGAGTCTCTCGGTCTTCGATGTCGTAGCGGTCGTAATCAGCGCCTCGAGAAAACGGCGTGTCGTGATAGAAGATGCCCGCGCCGAGGTGCACCACGTGCGCCTTCTTGTATTCCGACCAGGCGTGCTGCTGGAGGAGCTTTTTGACGCGCCGCTCTTCATCGCGGCGCGCTTTGAAGGCCTTCTTCTCTGCCTTCGAGAGGCTTTGAAAGTCGACCTCTTCGATGAGGCCGCGGCGCTGAAGTTCGCCGTAGACCCACGCATCGATCCCGCCCCCATCGGCGATCACCTGCCATGCCGGAGCGGTCGGACCCTTCCAGTTCGAGAGGCTGTCGGTGGGCTCGGCCATGATTGTGCCGGGGTCGCGTGGCGAGACTATCGAAAAACAACGGAGGGAAGGTCGGCCGCTACCTTCTCACATGGGACACGGTAGGCTCACCGGTTGGCCAAGGGGAGACGGTATCCGGGCTACCCTTAAACCTCGATTGCGTGGTTGGCCCAGCTAAGGGTGGCCCGGATACCGTCTCCCCTTAGGCCAACCCACGAACAGCCTACCTTGTGGTGAATGTCGGAGTGTTGTGCCAGGGCGGCGCGACGCCGCCCGAGTGCCGAAGCACCGGCTAACGATCCGACCTTCCCTCCGAAAATCTGTCTCGCGTTACGACGCTAGGCGCCCCCTTTTTGTCCGTGGTTCATTCCGTGGCTCATTCGGTTGGTCATCCCGTGGTCACACCACCGCCTCCGCGCGGGTGGCGTCGATAAAGCCTCGCGCGACGAAGCCGTCGAGGCGTCGAAAGTACTCTTCTTGCGCGGCGTCCGAGGTCCCGAACATGAGCCGCTGCATTCGAGGGGCCGCGGTGGCGGGACCCCAGCGCAGCACCACCTGCCGATCGTCGAGGCTGAGCCGATAGATCTCGCTCGTGTCCCCTCGCCGATGAAGGAAGGTTCGGGTCTCTGCCCGAATCAGCTTTCGCCCGGCTTCGGTCTGCCGTGCAGCTTCGAGCTCTTTTTGTTGCTGCGCATACAGAAGGCGGAGCGCAATCATCGGCGCGGTGGGGCCTTCTCGGAGTCCCGACCGCCGAAACTGTCGGCTGGTGCAGGACGCGTCAACAGTACGCCCTTCGCGGTCGATGGTGAAGCTCGTTTTGTACGTTCTTCGCCCGTGCTTGTCTTCGACTTCACCTTCGATGCGAAAGCCTTCCGTGCCGAGGTCGTGGGTCTTGAGGATGCGCACCTGGTCGGGCACTGAAAGGAACCGATGAGCCTCGGCTTCGATCGCATCGCGAAAGCGAAGTCGCTCGATGTCGAGTGGTTCCGACAAGAGGGGGCGGAGTCGATAGCGATCGGTGGCCCGTTCATGAAGCACCTGACCCTTCTGAATCAGGAGGAGAAGCGCCTGACGAAGATCGGCGTCGGAGGCGTTCGTCGCATCTCGGAGCTCGGGTATCCCGAGAGCCCCGGCTTTCAGTGCCGCGTCGACCTGGTGAGCCACCGACGGGTCGAGATCCGGGGGCACGAGGAGATCGAAGTTGGTGAGCCCCGCCCAGCCCCGATCCGTCCAGCCGCTGAGAGCGAGCGTGAACTCGCAGGCGCCAAGGTCGAGCTGATAAAACACGGGGAGTCCCGGGCCCATGGGAAACACCCGCACCGAGTGGATGTGCGCAAGGAGCGGGGAGAGCACACTGAGCCGCCGTCGGCCCCACGTCCGCACCACCCGAGGGCCTCCCTCATAGCTTCCCCCCACGCTTTCGATGAGCTGGTCCCACGGCTCGAGGACCATGCGGGGCCGCTCGCCGGGGACGAGCTCGTAGCGAAGGGCGCGCGGAGACTTCTTCGCCCGTCGCATGCGAAGGGTGAAGAGCAGATTGTAAAAGTCGATCGGCTCGAGCCGAAACCCCGCCGAAGGCAGGGTCGAAGCCGCCTGCACCTGCGAGAACGCACGAAGCCATCGCTCGGGGACGCGGAGCTCTTCCGGTGGCGCGGCTTCCTCCGCGCTTCTGGACGAGAGTTCGAGCTGGGTGTTCCGATAGCCGCGGAGGCCTTTGAGCGCATCGAAGAACGCCGGGTCGACGCGAAGGTGCGAAGTGCCCGGGGTCACCGCCGAACCGTCGTAGGCCGCGCCGCTTCGAAGCGTGAGGCGACCGTACGCCGATTCGTCGGCCGAGAGCACCTCGAGGGAGACCCCGGCGTCGTCGATGGTCACCAACGGAGGGAGCGGAGACTCCTTGCCTTCCGCCTCCCCGAACTTCTCTTCAAGGAACGCTTTCTGCGCTTCCCAGAGCTCCTTGGTGGCGCGCTTTCCTTGCTTCAAAAGGAACGCAAGATAGTCGGACCGGTCCGACGCCTTGAAGCGAAGGTCGCTCTCATAGACCCGACCGAGCACCCGGAGCGCGTCCCGCACCACGCCAGGGTCCTTGAGGGTTCCCGTGAGAGCGGGGGTCGGCCGTTGCCGATCGAGGGGAAGCCGAAGTACCGGTCCCTCGTCGCTGAGGCTCGCGGATTCGATGGCCACCGTCACGTTGATCGTCATGACGCGTGCCCCCGTTCCAGCCGGGCGCGGCGACGCTGGTGTCGGCGAAGCGAGCGGAACGCGGCCTTCCGAATGTTCGCTTCCTCTTGCTCGTCGGTGAAGATCGCCTGGAGCGTCTGTTCTGCGGCTTCGCTTGCGAGGCGCCCGAGCGCATCGATCGCGGGAAGTCGCCGATCGCTGCCTTTGTCTTCGGCGGCCTCCACGAGGCCGGGGGCGTCGCGATCGGCGAAGACCACCGGAAGCGTGATCTGCCGAGTCCGCGGACTCGAGTAGAGGCTGGACTCATCACGGGCCTTTTCCGCAGCCACCACCGGGCGAAGCGCGACCGCGTCGACCACCGGTGCCCTCAACAGGTCGCTGCCCGCCTCGCGTTTGGCGAGTGCGGCACCCGCGATCTGGCGAACCACCGGATCCAGGTCGAGCACTCCGTTCTGCACCCGATCGCGATCCGATGCGTCTCCGAGCGCAGCGAGGTGTTCGATCGCCGCACGACGAAGATCGGGCGAGGCTCGATCGAGATTAAGCGCCTCCCGGGCCGGAGCAAGCTGTGCGAGCTCTAGCGCGGTGGCGGCGCGAAGGCCGGCTCGAAGCGCCCGATCTTCGTCGACGTCCCTTCGTGCCTTGAGGCCGGCGAGTGCCTTCGAGATCGCCGCGCCGAGCTCGTTCGAAAGCGATCTGCCGACCTCCGGCTCGACCGCGGCGAGGATCGCTGCATCTTCCCTCGGTCCGGGTTTCTCGGACGTGAGAAGGGTGCGAAGCGCGTCCTTGCCAAATGTCCCTTCCGCGCCTTTCGAGGGAGGGGTGCCGGATCCCCGACGAAGGAGACCTCGACGGAGCGTGGCGCGAACCAACGCGTCGTCGATTTGACCCAGGGCTTCGACGAGCGTCTCGGCCCGTCCGTGTTGGGTCAGATACGCCGCCGCACGCTGCTGGTACGTGGTGTTCGCGCTCTTCAGCATATGAAGGCGGGTTCGGGTTCGGTCTGCGGGAAAAAGGCGCTCGAGGGCGGCGAGCGCGTCGTTGGACACGTTTCGATCCGTCAGGAGCTCGACGAGCAGCGGCTCCGATCCCGGGTGGCCGAAGATCGCGAGTTCCTGAAGCGCATGGCGCCGGAGCGGCACTTGCTCGGCCGGGTCTCCGGCGGTCCGCTCGAGGAGGGCGCGGCTGTGCTCGTCTCCGGCTTCTCGAAGACCCGTGAGCGCGGTGAGGCGAATCGCTCCGATGGTCTCGGTCGCGAGGCGATCGAGGGTCTCCCGCACCTCGCTTCGCTCCGTCGCGTCCGCCGGCAGATGGCGAAGCATCCGACCGTAAGCGCGGCCCACGGTGGGGGAGAGCGCCTGGTCCTCGGGTTCGAGAACGGCGGTGGGATCGACAAACGGACGAAACTCCTCGAGAGCGCGCACATCCCCGAGGTTTCCGAGCGCGAGCACCGCCCGAAGGCGTTCGTCTTGGGTTCCTGCCTTGAACACGAGGAGGAGCGCTTGGAATGCTTCGGGCCGCTGCCGGGCGGCGAGCCCCGTCGCGGCGGGGAGCACGAGCTCCCGCTGTCCTCCGCGAAGGGTCTGCGCCAGCGCGTCGAGGCTCGCTCCCTCGACAACCTCGGCGCGAAACGCGAGCGCTTCGCAGGCCGCGGTGCGCACCGCTTCGCTCCGGTCGAGGAGCAGCGCGGCGAGGATCGACTCCGCCGCCCGATCGTCAACGTCGCGGAGGATCCGCGCCGTCCGAACCCGAAGCTCCTCGAACTTGCTCTCGCTGAGCGTGACGAGCCATTCGAGGAGCAATCGCTCTTGGTAGCGAGCGCGTCGGGTCCCGTCCCGGAGCTGGAGCGGCGGGGTCGCACGGTCGAGGGCGATGTTCATCAGGGCGTCGACCGACTTCTTGCGCCACCCCGCTTCTTCGCCGTCCGCGAACGCAAGGAGGGCCGGGGCGCCGGCGGCACTTCGAATCCGACCGAGCGCGTCGATGAGCCGGCCCTTGTCTGCGGTCTGATCCGGATCGTCGGTCAGCCGCTGCGCGATGGCTTCGGCGGCTTTTGCTCGCACCGCCGTGAGCTCCTCGGCATCGGGCCGTGCATGCGCGAGGGCGACGAGCGCTTCCGTGGCGTGGCTCGCGACGGCGCCGCGCTCCGAACGAAGGAGTCCCGCGAGCACGTCCACGGTGCTGTCGTCGCCCCGGCGCGCGAGGGCCGCGGCGGCCTTGAGCCGAAGGTCCTCATCGGTGCTCGATAGCGCCCGGGTGAGGGCGTCTTTGACTCGATCGTCGGTGGAGTCGACGAGGCGGTCGACGACCAAAAGCCGAAGGTCCGCGTAGCCGCTTCCGAGGGCGAGCACGAACGGCTCCGCGCTTCCTGTTTCGAAGAGCCGAGGCAACATTCCGAGGGCGTGCTTTCGAACGTCGGCGACCGGCGCATCCACCGCGCGCTGGGCGTGGCGGCGAGCGTGTTCGTTGCCGTCGAGAGCTTTGCCGATCAGGCCGTCGACCGCCGCCTTGCCCACGTCGGCGGCCGAAGACTTTAGCATCAGAAGGAGCGGGATCAGGCTGTCCTTCTCATCTGGGTACATCTCCGTGAGCGCGGCGATCGCCGCCCGGCGCACCAGATGGTTCGGATCGTTGAGCGACTGGCGAAGGACCGGAAGGACCACGTCTTGACCGATCTCGGTCGACGCGAGGGCACTCAGGCGAGCGATGCTGTCCCGTCGCACTTTGTGGGTCACGTCCGATTCACCCGTGGCGGGCGCCTGACGAAGAAGCCCTACATAGGTGCCGTAGGCGAGACGCTG
>JBCCZL010000515.1:0-7461 GCA_039187775.1 Myxococcota bacterium | reverse complement strand
TTGCGATCGTGCTGAGTGTCGTCACCGCGCTGACCTTGACACCGGCACTTTCTGCGATGCTCGTGCGCCCAAGCCACGGAAGTCCCCGAGGGTTCTTCAAGTGGTTCGAAGCGGGCCTCAATCGTCTTCGGGCAGGCTACCGATGGAGCCTCGAGCGTGTGCTGTCGCCCGCCGGCCTTGCCGGAACGGCGGTGGCTTTCATCGCGCTTTGCGCGTTGGTCGGAGTGATCTGGCAGCGGGTCCCCACCGGGTTCGTTCCCGTCGAAGACCAGGGCTATTTCATTGTCATCGTTCAGGCCCCGGAAGGCACGTCGCTCGAACGGACCAGTCAGATCGTGGCGCGCATCGAAGGAACTTTGCTCGATGACGAAGACATCGAAAGCACTTTCGTGCCGATCGGTTTCTCGTTCGAAGGCACCGCGCCCAACCGCGCAACGCTCTTCCCGATTCTTCGAGAGCGGGCGGAGCGCGACGGCGAGGAGCATACGGCGGAAGCCGTGATGGCGAGAATGCAGGTCGCTTTTTCATCGATCCCAGAAGCAAGTATCGTGGCCATCCCGCCTCCCCCGATCCGCGGCCTCGGCAATCTCGGAGGGTTCGAGCTCCGGCTCGAGGATCGGATCGATAGCGGGCTGGCCAGCCTCGACCAGCAAACGTCTCAGCTGACGGCCGCGGCCAACGCGGATCCTCGCGTCACCAACACCTTCTCAACTTTTCAGGCCAACGACCCGCAGTTTCGAGTGGATGTCGATCGGGACCGTGCCCGCGCGTTGGGGGTCCCCCTGGATGAGCTGTTTGGGACGATTCAGGTGCTCCTCGGCTCGGTCTACGTCAACGACTTCGAGCTCGAGGCGCGGCCGTACCGTGTCTATGTGCAGGCCGACGCACCCTACCGGACCCATCCACAAGACATCGACGAGCTCTACGTCCGCTCCAACACGGGTCGAATGGTTCCACTGGCAAACCTCGTGCAACTCGAGGAGGAAGCGACCCCACAGATCATCAGCCATTTTAACATGTTCCGCAGCGCCACGATCAACGGTGGCGCCTCGCCGGGAAGCTCCTCGGGAGACGCGATCGACGCGATGACTGAGCTTTCTGACCGGGAGCTTCCGCCAGGATTCGCGATCGAATGGTCGGGATTGGCGCAGGAGGAGCTGGAGTCGCGCGGGCAGACGGCGACGCTCTTTGGCCTCGGCCTGCTTGTCATCTTTCTCATCCTCGCGGCGCAGTACGAGAGTGTCGTTTTGCCCTTCGTGATTCTGCTCTCGGTGCCGATGGCCGTGCTCGGCGCAATTGGCGCGCAGGCCCTCCGAGGTCTGACCAACGATGTATTCTGCCAAGTGGGACTCCTGATGCTCGTGGGACTCGCCGCGAAGAACGCCATCCTCATCGTGGAGTTCGTCGAGCAGCTGAGGAAGGAACAAGGAAAGCCGCTCCGAGAAGCGGTGGTGGAGGCGTGTGCGGTTCGGCTTCGCCCGATCTTGATGACGAGTTTTGCGTTCATCATGGGAGTGATTCCACTCGTGGTGGCGGGGGGAGCGGGCCAGGCAGCGAGGCAGTCGCTCGGCACCGCGGTCTTTGGGGGAATGATCGTGTCGACGGTCCTCAATCTCTTTGTCGTGCCCGTCGCCTACATGTTGACGGTCCGGATCCGTGACCGGGTCGGGGCGCTGATGCCAAGCTCGAGGCAGCCGAAGAAGGCCGAGTCGGTTCCGGCGGAGTAGGAGGGCGGCAGGGCTCGGTGCCCGCACCCTCGCGGCACCGGGCCGGAATCACGGCAGGCGTGCTACCCTCCGTGCACGCGGGACTGAGAGAGCCTCGGGCGCTCCGGTCCGCCGAGCCACGACATGAACGTCTCGCAGCCCTATCTCGACCACAATCGCGCCATGAGTGCCGTGGGTCGGACCGAGATCGAAATGGCGGACCTGGTGGGGAACTCCGGCGCATCGACGGTTCGGGCGCGCCTGAACGTTGCGTTCTCAGACCCTCCGGGACCGTACTTTGTGCTCATCAAAGTGAGAGAGAGCAGCGGTCACGGGTGCAGCGTGGACTTCGGTGCTGGACGGTTTCATCAGCCGGACATCGTCGGCGCGATGACGGCGTGTCCCGCCGGGGCGGCGGGCCAGTATGACGGTCCTGGCCCATACTATCTCGACATTGTCACGATCCCGGAGGCGACCTTCGAAGCGCATCGCGAAGACCTCGCCGTAGGAGCTGCCGACCTTGGTCCGCTTCACGCACGAGGTTTTGTGGACCCCGTGGTGGGGCACATGGCTGACCGACTTCATTCGCGCGCAGCTTGGCGACCCGCTTACGCTCGAAGAGCTCGCGGAGACGGTAGACCGGAGCCAATATGATTTCGTTCGACAGTTCAAAGCCGCGATGGGCCAAACCCCATGGCAATACGTGCTCGGCCTTCGTTGCGAGGCTGCCGCAGAGCTCGTCGTCCGGTCGCCAAAGACTGCGTCCCTCGCGTTCGTAGCGGCGGAGTGTGGCTTTCACGACCAGAGCCACCTCAACCGACACTTCAAGCGCCACATCGGCACCACGCCAGCCAAGTATCGCGCTGCTTTCTCCTAAGCCGTCGAAGCACCTTTATCGGCCGTGTCCCTCGCCCAAAAGAACCGGTGGCGAGCCGGCTTAGTCGGCCACGTCGACGCCTTCCGTCAGCCGACTTAGCTCAGGTCGTTGGCCGCCCGCTCGCGCTCGTGGGGTGGCGCGTCGACCGCATGGGAAAGGGCGATCACTTCCACTAGGATCGACCGGTACACGCGGTCGAGATCCGCCACGTCGGTTTCGTCGCCCGCCTGCTCGAGGGCCTCGTGCACATGGTGCTGAACGTAGTCGAGCACCGCCGGTTGGCGGAGGGCGATCACGTCGTCGCTTTCGAGGACCTCGAGGGGATCGTTTTCGCGAAGCGCTTCATCTGTTGCCAAGGTGTCGAGGGCGAGCTGAAGTTCCCGGTCATCGATCTCGTTCAGCCGGGTGGGAAACGCCTCGCGGAAGGAGAGATAGATCGTGACCGCGAGAAAGTACCCGAGGGACTGCGCGAGCTCGTCGTGACGGCGCGCAATCTCGTCCGCGAGGTAGCGGCTCAGGGCCGGTTGCCGGCGCTCGAACTCGTTGTAGCCCTGGTCGAGGGTGCTCTGAAGGTCGTGCTCTTCGTCCCCGAGGAGCTGGTCCACCGAATCGAGGGCGGCGGTTTCGACTACCGCGTACCGCGGAATCGGCCGAATCGCGGCTTTTCGGAGAAACACACTTCAGGATACAGGAGCGGTGAGGGGCATGCGAGGGCAATGGTGCGGATCCCGCGCTCGAGCCGCGTCGGCTAGTCGTCGTAGAACATCGGCTCTCGAAGCTGAAGGAAGTGCATGATCGCATTCTGATGCTCGGAGCTAAGTTCGATGAACCGGAGACCCATGCCGGGGGGAACATCGCGCTCGACCTCACCGCGCGGATCGCGCACCCAGCGAACTTCGCAGGTCGCGTGAATCTCGGTGTCGTCGGGGAGCGTAAAGTCGATCTCCACCCGAGTCCCGATCGGTTGGAGCTGGTAGGTCGCGACGAACAAGCCGCCTTCGGAGATGTCCTGGCTGAAGCCGGTAAAGAAGTTGTCGTGACCGGCGAAGTTGACGTCGGCCTCGAGGCAGACCCGAGGCGATCGTCGCCGCTCCGCGCCATCCGCCTGGGGGCTTTGGCGGTCTGGCGCAGGCGCCGAGGCCACCGCCACCGGCTCGGGGATCGGGGCGACCGCGACCGGCTCGGGCGCCGGGGCGGGCGCTTCAGCGAGAGACACCACACGACGATTCGGGAGCTCCGGAGGCTGAGCCTGTCGGCGCTGACTCGGAAGGGGCGGGGGACCAGGGGCGTAACTCGCTGCACGTGCCATGACGAACGCAAAACGGTGCGGCGGGTGATTTATGAAGCCTCGACCCGAGAAATCGCAGGAACGGGCGGTTTCGTTGGGGCTGTTAGGAATCTCCGGTCGACGCTAGCGGTCGTAGAACAGCGGCGCGCGCCGCTCGATAAACGCGAGCACATTTTCCTGCTCGCTCCCGGGCAGCCCCTCGAATGCGACGCCCATGCCCGGTTTGATGCTGGGATCGTTGGGATTGGCCTCGCGAATCCATGACACCCGCCCGTGGGCCGTGATCTGGGGGCCGTCCGGCAGAACAAAGGACACCGTCAGTTCGGTGCCGATGGGAAGCAGGTTGTAGGTCGCGACGAAGATCCCGCCGTCGGAGAGATCCCCGCTGAAGCCGGTGTAGAAGTTGGTGTCGCTCTGCAGTCCGATGTCCGCTTCGATGGCCACGCGGGGCGCCGAGCGCCGCTCCGTCTCGCGCCGTCGAGAAAGCGGAATCACCGGCTCCGACGCATTGTACAGGGCTCGCTCGAACTCGCGGCGTGCAGGGTGCAAGATCGCGAGCGACCGCGCGACCGATTCCGTGGCCTCCTGGAGTACGGGCACCAGCGCCGTCGGCTCCTGCATCGCGTGGAGGATATGCCGAAGCCGCGTCATCGCCTCGTCGAGGCGAAGGCGAACGCCGTCCGCGCTTTCGGTTTCCACGACGAACAACGTCCGCACCACCGTGGCGATGTAGTCGGCAAAGGGTCGGACCGGCTCGGGGATTTTCTCGTCGCGCTGAAGGATGCCCATGGCGTGAGCGAGGTGTTCCCGGGCCCGCCGCGCAGCGAGCACCGCGGCGCGCCGTGCCTCCCGTTTGCTCATCAGTCGTCGTAGAACATCGGCGGGCGCTTGCGGACGAAACGCAAGATCAGTTCCCGCTGGTCGGCCTGGAGATTGTCGAACTGAATGCCGATGCCCGGCTCGGAGTCGGCGGAGAAGTCGAGCGGGTCACGGACAAAGCGGACCTTTCCCGGCGTCCGCACTTCGAACCCTCCGGGGAGGGTGACGAGGAGGTCCACCAGGCTTCCTTTGGGAAGGACGTCGTAGGTTGCGAGAAACACGCCTCCGTCGCTGATTTCTCCCGAGAACCCGACAAAGAAGTTCGATTCGGTGGTTGCCCCGATGTTCGCTTCGGCCGACTCTCGAGGGCTGCTCGCGGGAGCCGGGCTCGCAGTGGCGGGACTCGGGGCGGACGGCGCGGCGGAGGGGACGGGCGCCGCCTTCGGGATCGGCTGGGGCGCCGCCGCGGCGGTGGACGGCGGGGGAGCCTTCGAGGGCACCGTGGTGAGCGGGTAGAGGGAGCTCATCGACTTTGCGATGACTTCGGTGGCGAGGGCGATGCCGCGGTGCTCTCCCCGGACGTCTTGGAGGAGCGCCAGAGTCTGGCTCAGTGAGCCGAGAGCATTGCGAACACACGATTTTCCATCGGGCTCGGTGGAGGCGCGCTCGGCTTCGAAAAGGGCAGCGACCGCCTGGGCAATGTTCTGGGCCACCGCAAGGACGTCCTCCGGGATGTTGGCGTCTTCCTGAAGTGCCGCGAGCGCCTTTCCCAGCGTCTCTCGTGCTTCCTTTGCTTGGTTCGACCCGGAGTAGCCCATCGATTCCCCTTCAGAAGGTTGGTGGGCCGGTCGGCGATGGCCCTCGACAGCTCGCGATGATAGGCAAGCAGCCCAGGATCGCCAATCGTTTCGTAGGCTGAGGTGCCGCTAGCTTCGGAGGAGCTTCTTTGTGAAGAGCACCCGCGGTCGGCCAGGACCGGCGTAATTCGGGACTTCGGTGGCCTCGAAGCCCTCGGCGCGGTGAAACGCTACGGAACCCTCGTTGCCGACGGTGGTGATGGCGCGAAGCCCTTCGGCTTTGCCCTCCCGGCATCGCTCCTCGAATTGCTGATAGAGCAGATGACCCACTCCGCGTCGCCGGTGGTCGGGGTGAATACCGACAAGGTGGATGTACCCCACGGGAGGCTCGTCGGGGGTGAGGAACCCGAGGAGGAACCCGATCACTTCGTCCTCGTCTTCGGCGATCAACGCGTCCCGACCCAACTCGTAGAAGAACACCGGGAGGGCACGGGCGCCCGCGGGACCGTCCCACCAACGATCGAGGACCGAAACGACATAGTCGAAATCGGCTTTGGCGAACCCCCGGATCTTCATTGGTCGAGCGGGTACCACACCCGACGCCAGAATGCACGGGGACGCAGCGGGGCTACTGGAGCGTCGGCCCAGGGTCGATCGTGCCGTAACGCTCCTCATATCGGGACAGGGTTTCTCCGAGCACGCGATGGAAGCGCTTTGCATGGGAGGGAGAAAGGAGCATTCGGCTGAGGAGCCAGCCCGCCTTCGCCTGAACAAAGGCAAAGTCGAGAATAAACAGGTCGTGGCTCGAGCCGACCTGAGCCACATTCGCGTAGCGGCCTTTCGCGACGTCGTCCTCGGCCTTGATGGAAAATCCAGGGGGATTCGGGCGTTCCGAACTAGAACTCATCTGAAGAGGTATAGGCGCTTGTCGACCCTCCGGGCGGATAAATCCCCGAATCGGTCCGCCGCCGGCACGTTTTTGCGCCAGAATGGGCCCGCGATGGCCTCGGTCGACCCGCCTCTCTTTTGCCCGTTCTGTCGGGAGTGTTTCGAAGGCATGGAACGCTGTCCCGACCACGACCTCCCGCTGGTGCCCTTCGAGAAGCTCCCGAAGGAGCGTCGCGCCGTGGGGTGGGATCAACGCCTCGAACTGCACGACCCGAGGTTCGGTCGAGGCATCGTCGCGTTCTCGGCGATTTTGGTGTTCGTGGGCTTCGCGTTTCCGATGGTCACATCCACGGTGAGCGAGCCGGTCACATTTTCGGGGTTCGAGGTAGCGGCCAAGCGCGCACCGCAGCTTTGGGCGGTGCCGCTCGTGGCGATCGGATTTCTCGTGATTTTGCTCCGGCGCCGCACCCCGCGTCAGCTTCGCGGGGCGCGGGTAGCGATTCCACTGATGTCGGTCCTCGGAGCCACCGCGTTGGGCTACACGTTCATGAACATCCAGCGAGGCGCGGAGCTGATGGGTTCGCGGCTCTATCAGGAGATTCAGATCGACGTCGAATGGGGCACGTGGGTCGTCGGCTTCGGCCTCGTCGGCGCCTTGCTCGGAGGATTCCGGTTGGGATCGATTCCCACCACGAACGAGCTGCCCCACGGGGCGGCGCCGGAAGAGGGTGGGGGCATCGACTTCTCAGATCCCGAAGAGACGAACTCTGACGAGCCGAGTTTGGAAGAAGCCGGCGAGGATGTGAGCCCTTACGACATGAACGGCGAACCGAGCTCGGATGACACGAGCTCGGATGATTCGGGATCCCATGAAGTGGGCTCCCATGAAGCGGGCTCCAACGATGAGCGCTCCCAAGGCTGACGCCGATTCTGAGAAAGAGGGGCTTGAGCCTTCAGCTGTCGAGCCCGAAGGGCTTGACCTTCAACGGGAGCGTTCAGCTGTCGAGCCCGAAGGGCTTGACCTTCAACGGGAGCGTTCAGCTGTCGAGCCCGAAGGGCTTGACCTTCAACGGGAGCGTTCAGCTG
>JBCCZL010000514.1:0-7468 GCA_039187775.1 Myxococcota bacterium | reverse complement strand
TGACCAAAAGGTCCGTCTTCAAGACGGGGCGCGGCGCGGTGTCTGGCCCGAGCCGCGCATCCCTCCGTCTATCCCTCGACAATCTCGCGCACATCTCGGGTTTTCTGCCTCTCCGACATAGGTCCACGACCCGATCGTCTCCACCCAGGCCACTTCCAGACTCTCCAGCCCCTGCCGTGGCTCCCCGTAGAAGCGTTGGCGGACGAGTGCATCGGACCGATCGTTGGGCGGAAATCCATCCAGCAGGCGGATGTGGACGGACCGATCGTTGGCGTTGGGAATCATGGAGCAACCGCTCGGGTCGATCCTTAGCATTCTTACGTGCGATGCGCGTCCCCGACGAACCGGCTCACAGTTCGTAGCCCAGGCCGATCCCTACGCTCAGCGCGGGCCCGCTCACATCCACAATACGCTCGGCCAGGCCTGCCTCCGGGGCCGCGCGAACATCGGCTCCTCCGACCGTTTGTTCAGCATCGATCGTCACTCCCGCGTGCAATCCATCCAGCAGGCGGATGTGGACGACAGCTCGCCCGCCGAAGCCGACTAGGGCACCTTCGACATTCAAGCCGCCAACCGAGGAATCGAAGGGACGTCCCTCTGCTCGAACCCACCCCACCGAGAGCAACGCGCCGATCGACACGGATAGATCGCCACTCGTCATCGGCGCCGATATGGCCAGTCGCCCGTCGAAGATCACCAGCGGCACGTCTCCCAGCCGGTGCGACGCCCCACCCCAGGAGGCCGAGCCATCGACGGCGACGCGCAGGGGACCCAGCGGCAGCTCGATCCCCACAGCTGGCCCGATGGCGGAGGCCCCGCCGCTGAGAAATCCGCGAATCGACAGGCGCGCACCGAGCAACGAGCCGAGCGTTTCCTCCTCATGCAACGATCCGACGTCGCGCTCGAGCGAGCGCTGGCGTGCCTCAAGACCGTCTGTTGTAGAAGCGAGGTCGTTGAGCGCTCGATCTTGCTCTTCGATGCGAGCGCTGAGCTCTTCGATGAGTTCGCCCTGAGCATTGAGTTCGGGGCGAGGGTCGTACGGCGGAGCGAAATCGCTCCGTGCGGACAACGACGGCCATTCCTGGCGAAGCCATTCCACCAGGGCCAGCGCGACGACTCGTACTCTCTGTTCGGGATCGGCACCCACCAGGCTGATCGATCGCTCGACGGCCGACTGGGTCGCTGGATCGACCAGCATCGCTACCACATCTGAAGAGGGCTCGGTGCAGTTGGCTCGACGGGTCACCAAGCGGGCGCTCCCCTCGGAAATGGCCGGTGTCTGGACGGTCACGTCCAGTGCTCGGAGTTCGACTGAGAGCTGCGCATGCAAACCTTGCCAGTCCAATGACGGTTCCAGACAAGGGGAGACCACCAGACCAAGCTCCCGAGGAAATGCGTCAGCCTCCGGTTGAGCCTTCGCCGGTGCCGCAAAGACGACCGCCATTGGCGTCGCCAAGAGTAGGAGGCGGATCATTGGCCATCATACGGTGCGCAGATGGAGGGCTGCCCCCTCGTGAGGAAGCTCAGGCCGAACTGAGCCGGATGGAACCTGTATCGCATCGTCGTCAGGAGCTTTCGCCTGTGCTCGCAGTGGTAAAAGACGAACAAGACCAAGATCTCGCCGTCGATTCACGGCGAGCGGGCGCCGATGCGAGCATCTCCGATGCGGACCTGGTCGTGGCTGCCGCCGATGGAGACCGCTGGGCCCGGGATGCTCTGTATCGACGCTACGCGCGCTCCCTTGGTGGAGCGGCGACCAGGCTCCTCGGCACCCGTCAGGACGTGGATGACATCGTTCACGACACATTCTTGAGGGCATTTCAGAAGCTATCCACTCTTCGTGAACCGCAACGGTTCCGGCCGTGGCTTTTTGCCATCGCCACGACCCAAGTGCGCATGCTGCTCCGACGCCGGCGTTTACGCTCGTTTGTCGGCTTGCACATCGTCGAGGACGCCTCTCTCGAGAGGCTCGCTGCCAAGGATCTAGACGCCGAAGCCAGGCTCGAGCTGAAGGAGCTCGACCGTGCTCTCAAGACCTTGAGCGCTGACCAGCGCATCGCCTGGATGCTGCGTCATGTGGAGGGCCATACGTTGGAGGAGACGGCCATCGAATGCGGGTGCTCGCTGGCAACCATCAAGCGGAGGCTTCGCAGTGCGTCTCAGGAGATCGATCGCGCTCGCGTTACGAGTGAATCGACATGAGCCGTCGCCCCGTCCGGAATCTGCTGGATCCGCCCTATACCGCGGAGGACGCCGAGCGTGTCCACCGCCGTCTTCAGAAATCCCTCGAAAAACCGGCGCCGCGGCGTTGGACGCCATCCACACCCCAGATCGGACTCGTCACGGCGGCGGCGGTGTTCATGGTCGGCGTCGTCGCCTGGCAGAGCCAGCGGGGGCAGGGTCCTCGTGCGGCGCATAAAGTGTTGGAGCAAGCACCCGTCGGACCGCTGGCGGACGCCGAAAGCAATCGGCCCTTTGGAGGAGCCCAGGCCGAGCCTATCGGCCGTCGGCTACGCTTCGACGATGGTTCCTCGATCCAGCTGGGGCCCGCTACCGAGCTGGAGGTCCCCGAGAATTCCGGCGAGGCGATCCATTTGGTCATGAGCGAGGGGGAGGCCTTCTACGAAGTCGTCCCGAACGGGCCCCGAAGTTGGACCGTCGATGCGGGATGGGTTTCCGTAGCGGTGGTGGGCACGGGCTTCAGGGTCACCCTCACCCCCACATATGGGGAAGTGTTTGTCGAACGTGGGCGGGTCGTTGTCACCTCGAGTCACCTCACCGAGGCTCGACGCCTCATCGCCGGTGAGACTCTTCGAGTTTCGCTACGGCCTCCACCCGCTCCGTCTGACGCCGATTCGCCGCCGTCGATGGAGGGGGCGCGACGCGTCATGCAAGCCGAGGCGCCATGGCGCCGTCATATGGCCGATGGCGACTACCACCAGGCCTATCGTGCGCTCTCAGAGCAGGGATTGGCCAGCGAAGTGGCTGCCGCGCCCGATGCCGCCACCCTCCTGGCGATCGCCGATGCGGCTCGCCTCTCGGGTCATTCGGCAGCCGCGATTGCACCGCTGGAGCGGTTGGTCGCCGCCTATCCCCAAGATCAACGGGCGGCGCTCGCATCCTTCACCCTGGGCCGGATCCAGCTCGAGTCTCTCGGGAGGCCGCAGGCCGCTGCAGTGGCGTTCGAGCGAGCGCTCGTGCTGGGGTTGCCGCCGAGTCTGGAGCAGCCGGCGCGCCAGCATTTGACCGAGCTCCGTGCCCGGGTGGGCCCCGACGAGCTCGCGGGCGAGGGCGTGGAGCGGAATGGGCTGCGCGAGTAGCGGGTCTGCGTCACCGACGGTTGCCGACTCAGCTCGGACATGTGGCGCCGCGTTCATGACAAAAGGGCGACGAGCAAGTGAGCCGGTTTTCGTTCTCGCCGCATCGTAGGGACCGTAGAGGCGCTTATGAATACCAACTCCTACTTCCTACGACTCTTCGCTATCGCGCTGCTCGTTTCCGGCTGCGGACAAACGGGCCCCGCTTTCTCGCTTCCCGAAACTTCGACAGACGCCGTGGTGGACGCTTCGCTTCCTGACGCCGACGCGACCGCCACTCCCGATGCGGCGCTGGACGGAACCACGGACGGGGCCGAACCGCTCCTGGAGTGTGAGGACCCAGGTGCGCTTCGAACAGCCGACCTGTTTGCTGCACTGGCCCTTACCATGGATCGCTATGCAGAAAGGACCGATTCGCTCTTTGAAGGCCTGCCGGGCGGAGCGTCTGCCCGTGAAGAACAGCGGATGCGAATGACTGTCCTCGCTAGCGATATTCGCCGGGCAGAGCTGAGGGTTCGCGTGAACTGCGCGGACGAGACGTTCATTGCCACACAGTTGGCTGAGTTCGCGAGCGTTCAAACGGAGCTCGCCCAGATACTGCGGGGAGTGGCCCCGATTCGAGAAGGGTACTGTTGGGCCGAAGAATTGCTGGCCGATGTCCAGGCGTCTCTGTCGAGAAATGACCTCCCCGGCGCGCTTGAGGCCCAGTGGGAAGCGACTCAGGAGTGGTCCTACTCGGTCAATGTGCTCCCGGAGGGCAGCTTGTACGGCATCTTCACTGGTTCGCGAGTCCGTCCGCCCGAGCGCGACCGAGCGCTGTCCTTGTACTTCAAGGTCCAGAGCTCAATGACTTGGGGCGGTGATCGCTACCGCCCAACTTTCATGGACGAGCGAGTCGACGTTTCAGCGTCTCTCGACTGCCCGGAGTGGGAGATGTCGTCGCCCGATTCGCGGACCATCGTTGCCAACTCCGGCTCGAACGCAGTCAGCTTTCAAGTGATCCCCCGGGGCACGGTCGAGGAGTGCACGCTGCAGGTCCGGTTCGCACCGTACTGGCGGCCAGAGAGCGATGCCACGGTCTACGACGTTCCCATCACCATTGGACAAGAGTTGGAGCTCGTACATCTCTACCCGCTTTCTACAGCTGTTGGAGATCCCGCTGCTCGGTTGCTGGTCGAACTCGGCGCCAGCGGAGTGCCGGTGATCTACAACGACTTAGAGCGGATTATGGGCGCAGGCGACTACGAAGTGAGCACCCGCGTGGAGCTGGATGGGGCGCCCGCGGTCGGTTGGAATGCCGATGTCTTTCCTTCGGCTCCCTGGCCTCGAGACTTCGGCATTCTTCAGGCGCCGCTGGTCCCCCCAAGTGGGACGGCTCTCAGCGACTACATTGGACGGAGCGGCTCCGCGATCGTAGAGCTCGTTTCTTTCAACGGTGCGGAGATCCCTGCGGCTCTTCGTCCGACCGTTCGAGCCCCGTTTCAGATCGACAGCTATCAGCCCTGCGGTGAATGAGCGCTCGAGCGATCGACAAGCGCAGCCGACCGACACGGATCACCCGGTCGAGCAGCTTGAGAAGTCGCTGTTGCTCAGCGCCGGAGCGCACGGTAGATCGCACTCAACCCCACCAGCGCCAGCGCGGTGGACACGGCTGGCCCGCCACCGTCCAAGGCAAAGGCCGCCGCGGCCAACGCGAACACCCCGAAGCCAGCGACACGATCCGTTCGAGAGACACGCTCCCCCTACCCTCATAATCCGAGCGTTCAAGCGGGGCCGGTGACACCGAGACACCGCTAGCTCGGCTGCCAGATAGACCAGAAAGCCGTCGCCGTTTCGCGGTCAGGCACGAACACCGAAGGTTGGCCGCCGGCGGACGAGTCACCGAGCCGGTGCCAAACCAGAAGGCCGAGTTGGTCGGCCCCGGGCGGGCGGATGATGCCCAACGGATCCGGATCTACAGCCAGCCACCGAGTCAACTGTTCGCCAAGGCGTTGCACTCGGGGCCCGGCTTCGTCGCCGAGAAGGTGCCACTCGAGTTCTGTTTTCCGCTCCAGCCCCACGACGTCGGCCTTTGAGTGCACCTGCACGCGGCCCCGGTGGTAGTCCGCGACCGGTCTATGCGAATCGACGTGGATGGACCAGCCGGCGGGGCGACGGCACAGCCTCTCTTCGCGCCAGAACCCGTGGTCGGCCCCCGCCAGGATAAGAGCCTCGTCAACCCGGTGACGGCGAAAGCGCCGCTCGAGGTCCGCAATCCACTTCGTGGGAGTGCCCTCCGTTACCGTCAGACCGAAGGGATCAAGGACCCACGGGTCCTGGGTTCTGGCGAGCCACACCGCGAGAACCTATCGCCGAACCGCACATCCGCAAACCGAGGGAAGCTCGCTTTCGCGGTCTGCCATTGAAACCGGGCTTGTTCCTGGGGCACACGGAGTCATGGCGCGCAAATCTCCGATCGATGTGAGGCTCCGGGTGGTGGCGACCATGTTTGAGCCGCCGCTACGGCTGGCCCGAGTGATGGAGCTCTCCCTCGACGACCTGAACCACTTGATCGCCACCGGCTATTTTCGAGAGCTCAAGTCGCGGCGCTACAGCTGCGAGCCCATGGACCGGCTTCTTGGCAGGAGCCGGCGCACGGTAGCCACCCTTTCGAAAACATCGGTCGAGGATGCTCCCCAGCTCGAAGGAGGCGAGCGCATTCGTTGGCGCCGGGAAGCCGTCCGCCTCCTCGGTGGTCGTACTTGGCCGCCGTCGTTGACCTGTGCTCCCGCCGGGTCGTCGGGGGGGCGTTCGCCGATCACATGCGCACCGAACTCGTCCTCAAGGCACTGAAGCGTGCGCTCCGCACGCGACGCCTTTCCGCTGGCCTCATCCACCGTTCGGACCGCGGTAGCCAATGAGTCGTCGGGGACGGCTTCGACAACGCCGTCGCCGCGAGCTTCTTCGCGTCACTCAAGAAGGAGCAGCTCCACCGCCAGCCGTTCGCGACGCGAACCAAGGCCTACGATGCCACGCCGAGTACATCGATGGCTTCTACAACCGCGTTCGTATCCACTCGTCCCTTGGCTATCTCAGCCCGATCAACTTCGAGCGAGAGCTCGACCGGAAGGCCGCTTAGACTGTCTTAGACACCGTCCACTTTCTTCGGGGCCATTCCAAACCCCCGCTTCTTGCAGCCGAATGGCACAAGGTGCTCGACCTCGAAGCGCTTGCACACGCATCGCGCGAAGCCGAGGTCGTCTACGGTGATGAACTTTGCTATGCCCTGCCCATCATCGATCCCCCGTGGCATCGGGTGGTGGTGGTGTGTAAGGCTCGGCAGCTGAGCCTTCGTCTGTGAAAGGGTTCCCCGGTGGGTGGTGAATGAGCTCGCCCCCAGGGCGTTCCCGCCCCTGAACCCAGCGGCGCATTTCGGCGGGATCGATGGCTTCTCCGAACTCATCGGCCTCCGCGGCTTCGTCGTCCTCAGCTGCCAACTGACGCTCGATTAGAATTGAGCACTTGATGAAGTACTCCCGGATCACGCTTGTGCTCCGGCTGACTAGGCCGCCAAGAAGACGAAGAAGAAGGCCGCCAAGAAGACGAAGAAGAAGGCCGCCAAGAAGCGAACGTGGAAGTGAAAACGAGCCGAGGAGAGGAGATAGTGCGATGTCGGTGATCAAAGCACTGCCGCCCCAGGCGTTCCACGCCGTGAGCGAGGAGCAGTTTGAAGACGCGCTCGAAGAACTCGGGATCTTTTGCGACGACTACCTGGGTCACGATGGACTGAACGCGCACGGCGAAGACAAGGCCTTCGTCATCTACGTGGGGGATCTCAAGGCTCCGGGCAGCTTTCAGCCGGGGGCGACCAACCTGCTCGTCACCGGCGATCTTCACTGCGACCTCCTTGAGGGCACGCCGACCACGGGCGCGGACGGTTCGACGCTCAACGTCGGCGGCGACGTTCACTGCGGCGACCCTCTCCTGGGATTCGGCGTGTTCTTGGTCGTCGGCGGTTCGCTTCACGTGCGCGATACGGGCGTGGTCGACTACTCGGACGGCTGCGTGGTCGTAGAGGGCGACCTTCGAGCCGCCGCGTTGCTCTACGGCGAGATCGAAGTCGACGTCGATGGAGCCACCGTCATCGAGCGTTCCGAATACGCACCGGGACC
>JBCCZL010000513.1:0-7483 GCA_039187775.1 Myxococcota bacterium | reverse complement strand
CCCGATCTTCGATGCCGTGGTGCGCGATGAACTCCCACAGTCGGAACGCGAACCCGGGGTCCTTCGGCTTGATCTCCAGGTTGAAGCGGAGGGTCGGGCTTAGTTCCAGCGCTTCCTCGAGGGTCGGTACCCGGACTTCCTGGCCACGGTAGGGGTACGTTCGGTCTCGTTCGAACCCGTAAGCGGCATCGAGAGATTTCAGCTCTGCGAGCGTCCGGTCTCGGATCGGACCTCGACCATCGGTGGTCCGCTCGAGGGTCACGTCGTGAAACAGGACGAAGTGGCCGTCCGCGGTTTCGTGGAGGTCCGTCTCGATGTGCTGGTAGCCGAGCTCCGCTGACGACTGAAACGCCAGCAGCGTGTTTTCCGGCCAGCGGAGGGCCCCCCCGCGGTGCGCGAAGGCAAACGGGTTCTTCGATCCGAAATACGCGCGAGCCATGAGCGCCGCGAGCATAGCGCGATCCCTGCGGTTGCGGCGCTTCGGTTTGTGAGGAGACCTCGCCGCCGATAGGGTCGGGCGATGAGCAAGCCTTTGGACGACAAGGTCGCCATCGTGACCGGGGCGGCGCGCGGGATCGGTCGAGCACTTGCCGAGGTTCTCGGTGAACGCGGCTGTCGCGTCGTGTTAGCCGACATCGACGAGGGCCTCCTCGGCACGACGGCTGAAGCGCTGAGGGCCGCAGACCTTCGCGTGCACAGCCATCGGGTCGACGTGGGGCAGCCCGACGAAGTCGACCGGCTGATTCGCGAAACGCGCCAGCGCCACGGCCGAATCGACTACATGTTCAACAACGCGGGAATCAACGTGTTCGCCGAGCTGCTCGACACGTCTCTCGACGACTGGAACCGTCTCATCGACGTGAACCTCCGCGGCGTAATTCACGGGGTGCACTTCGCTTATCCGGTCATGCGGGCCCAGGGTTTCGGCCACATCATCAACACCGCTTCGGTTGCTGGCATTGCACCGACTCCCGTCGAGGGGGCGTACGCAGCGACGAAGCATGCGGTGGTCGGCCTCTCCACTGCGCTTCGAATCGAGGCGGCGGCGCACGGTGTTGGCGTCAGCGTCGTTTGTCCCGGGGCGGTCGACACCGCGATTCTTTCGAACTCGAAACACGTGAACTTCGACGCCGACGCCATCCTCGAGCTCTCGCCTGAAAAGCCCATGCCTCCGCGCCGGGCCGCCGAGCGCATCGTTCGCGACGTGGAGCGCGGGCGCTTCTTCATCGTGATCTCTCGGACGGCCAACGCGTTCTGGCGCGTGTACCGCTATGCTCCCGAAGGCTCGATGTCGATCGGCGAGCTCGTCGTAAAGAAGATCCGTTCAATCAAACGAACCGAGTGAGTCTCGCGTCGCGGCCAAGCCGTCGAGGCGTCTACACGAACTCGGGGCCCACGCCGATCACGCGAAGAGCGCCTTCGTGTAAGCGGAACTCGGCTGGTCCAGTGCCAGGTGCTTCGCCGTCAATGTCCATGTAGGCCGTATTCTCGGCGACCTCCACTTCGACGTGCTTTCCCCGGAACGTGTCGACGGTGTTCGAGCGCACATGGGTTCCCTTGTAGAGGCCCGCCATGACCGGGAGCCCGCGCAGTGTCGAAACGGCGCGCATCACGACGATGTCGAACTCGCCGTCTGCGATTCGAGCTTCGGGGGCGAACATCATGCCGCCGCCGGCCCAGCGACCGTTGCAAACACAGATCACGCTAATGTCGTATTCACCGCGGTCCTGCCCGTCGATGCGGAGTCGGATGCGGGCCGGTTTGTACTCGAGCTGCGCGCGGATCGTGGCGACGAGGTACTTCGAGGTCCCACCGCGCTTTGATGTCGATGCTGCGACGTGTCGGTCGACCAGACCGCTCATCCCCATCGACGTGATGTTCAAGAAGAAGCGGCTCGCTCGGTGGCCGTCGTCGTGGGCGTATTCGACCCAGCCCACGTCGATTGGCCTTCCCGGGGTCGCCAGGATGGTGTGGCAGCCGAGCTCGAGGTCGTCCGCGTTCGGTACCATCTTGCGAAAGTCCCCGCCCGTACCCGCATGAAGGATGCCGAGCGACACCTCGCTCCGCTGTTCGCTCTGCATGATGCCGTCGACCACCTCGCTGTGGGTCCCGTCGCCTCCGAGCGAGATGATCGTCGTGGCCCCGCCCGACACGGCGTCTCTCGCGAGCGCGGTTGCGTGTCCCATCGATTCGGTTTGCCGCAGCGTCACGGGCCCCAGGATCGCCTGCATTCTCTGGCCCAGCGCGCCCCACTGGGCTCCCACGAAACCGTCCCCCGAGGTGGGATTGGCAATCACGACTGCCTGGTTCGGATCGAACATGTCGCAGCCTCGTACCGCATTTCGTCCGATTCCGGTAGAGTCGGGAGATGCTTCGAACGCTGCTTGCGAGTCTCATGGTCGTCGCGATCGTGGGATGTGGGGACGACACGACGGGGGATTCCGGATCGGGAGGCACCGCGGGAACTGGCGGAGCGGCTGCCACAGGCGGCGTCGGCGCGTCGGGAGGGGATGCTGGCTCGGGTGGAGCCGGAGGCGACGATGGACCGTCGACTCCCATCGTCGTCGACGTCGATTGGTTGATGGACAACGTATTGGACCCGGACCTTCAGCTCGTCGACACGCGCGCCGAGAGTGCGTTCCAGGCAAGCCGCATCCCGGGTGCCATCCACCTTCGGCCCGAGGAGCTCGCGGCGACGGAAAACGGGGTGGCCTCGCAGGTTGCCCCGCCGGACATCGCGGAGCCCGTTCTCGAGGCGGCCGGCCTCGAGGAGGGAACCACCGTGGTCGTGTACGGGGAGCCGCCAGAGTTCGACCCCGCCCGCATCGTGTGGACGCTGCGCTACTACCAGCATGGTGACGTCCGCTACCTCGATGGCGGGTACGCGGCATGGGTCGATGCGGGCGGTGAGGTCGACGACGACCTTCCGACGGAGAGCCCGACCGAGTACGACATCGACGAGGTGGACACGTCGATGCGGGTCACCTCGGACTTCGTGCTCGACGGTATCGGCGACGAACCCTTCGACATGGCGACCATCCAACTCGTCGACGCGCGGTCCGCGTTCGAGTACGACGCCAGCCGTATTCCGACCGCGCGGCTCGTCGAGTGGGCGGACAATCTCGACGGCGGTTTCCTGCGCTCGTTCGATGAAATCGCCGAGCTTCACGAAGGCCTCGACGGTTCCACCACCACGGTCACGTATTGTCTCATCGGCTGGCGCGGTTCGGTCGCCTGGCTCGTGCTCGAGTACCTAGGCTATGAGGACGTGAGACTCTATGACGGATCGTGGGCCGAATGGGGAAGCGGCGACTTCCCGGTCGAACCGTAGCGGCGTGGGCGGACGTTCTCAAAAACCAACGTCGGCTGGGTCGTCCGGGCGCATGAGAGTCCTCCCTGGCTGCGTCGCCGCGTTCGCACTGGCGACGGTCGTGTCGTCGTGGGTCTCCGCCCGGCCGGGGAGCACCATCCCGCCGCCCGACGCGGTCGGGGGTGGCTACGCCGACTCGGGGCTCCTCGGAAGCTACTTCGACAATCCCGGTTTCGTAGGGAGCGCGACGTTCACGCGGCGCGACGTACGCATCGACTTCAGGTGGGAGGGGACGCGGCCTGTCGGCGGATCGCGCGCCGAGCCGTATCGATCGTTTCCGTCGACGGCGTTCTCGATTCGATGGGAAGGGCGCATCATCCCGCGTTTCAGCGAGCCGTACCGATTCGTAGGCGAACGCGACGGGAGCCTCGAGATCCGCGTGAAGGCACCCGACGCTGCCGAGTGGACCACGCTCGTCGCGCGCGACCCGGGTTCGGGTGCGTTCGAGTCCCCGCCGTTCGAGTTCACCTCAGGGAAGCTCTACGCAATCGAAGTATCGTACGTCGCTACCTCCGCCACGCCGAGCTGCGTCGTGGGTTGGACCAGTCCAAGCACGCCGCGCGAGGTAGTCGACCCCGTGACTCAGCAAGGCTTCAACGCGGCCTCCATGGCGGCCTACGCTTGGGCCGACAGGATGAAGCTGGCCCGGTGGGGCAACCAACAAGAGACGCTGGATGCGCGGGGATGGCCCACCGAAAGCGGCACCGAGCTGATCTTGTCGGAGGGAGATTCCAACGATTCGGAGGAGAGCGGTGCTTACCTCTTGAGCTTCGACGGGCGGGCGAAGGTTCGGTTGTCGTGCTGCAACGACGTTGCCTTCTTCGCAAACGAATTTCCGCATGGACGCGAGCTGCCCAAAGGCTCCGGCTACGACGCGGCGAAGAATCGAACTACCGCAAGCATGGTTGCATCCGGTTCTCGGACCATGCTGTTCTTCGATGACAGCGTCCGCGATCGCGACGGTGCGGGTGGGGTCACCAACGTTCGGTTCATGCGTCCGATCGCCCCCGGCAGCGACCGGTACCATCGCCTCGATGAGGTGGTCTCCCGGCCATTCAAGCGGTTCCTCCAAGACGACTTCACTGCGCTCCGTTGGCTCGATGGCGCAAACAGGGAGACTGAGGCGGACTGGAAAGACCGCATTCGGCCGGGCGACGCATTCTTCGCTACCGACACGCAGAACGAGAACTGGGAGTACCTCGTGATGTTGGCGAACGAGACCGGCAAGGACCTCTCGATCACCACCCCGGTCGGGGCCACCGACGACTATCTCGAGAAACTGGCGTTGCTACTTCGCTACGGCTCCAACGGAGACGAGCCGTACCGCGCGCCCACCGCGAACCCGGAGTATCCGCCGCTCAACCCGAACCTTCGCGTCTACGTGGAGGTGGGGAACGAAATCTGGAACTGGGTCTTCGGGTCCACCGGCTACGCTCGCCGCCTCGCGATGGAGGAGGCGGAACGCAACACGGACACCTGGCGCGCCATGAATCACGACGGCTCGTTGGAGGACACGGGGAGCATTCAGTCGATCCGGCGTTGGCTCGCGTACCGGACCGTTCGGGCAAGCGAGTTGTTTCGCGGCGTATTCGGGCACGAGGGCATGGGGCCGCGCGTCCGGATGCTCTTGAGCTACCAGTACGACAACTTCCAGGAGACCGCGAGTCAGTCGCTTCTGTTCATCGATCAGTATTTCGGGGTGGCGGGGCCTGGCGTTCCGGAACCTCATCCGGTGAGTTACTACCTGTGGGGCGGGGGAGGGGCGACCTACTACGGACTCGCCAATCAGGATGGCGCGCAGTCCGAGGTGGTGTTGGCCGACCCGAGCTTCGAGAACGCCAAGGTGTCGGACGACCAGAGGGTCATGGGCCCCGAGGGGAGCGCCTGGACGTTTCGGGGTCGCGCTGGCGTCGTACGGCCGACCGGCCCTGGCACCATCTCCGAGCTCGTCGAGGTTGCGGAACCCATCGACGGCGAACAGTACGCGTTCTTGCTCGGGGGTGGCTCGATCAGTCAGCAGGTGAACTTCACCCGTCCCGGGGAGTACGCGATCCTCTTCAAGGCTGCGGGCAACGGCAAGGAGTGGCCGGGTTACCTGCCGTTCGACATCTACATCGATGATCGCCGCGTGAACCCCCGCGGTCAAAGCGACATTCGGTACGCTAAGGGTGACTGGGAGCTCGGCGGGTGGAGTCGGAGGATCGACAGCCTCGAAGAAGAGTGGGGCAGCGCGGTCTTCGAGATCACCCGCCCTGGGCCCCATACGGTTCGGTTCGCCGGCAGGTCCGGGTCGCAACACCTCTTGCTCGACAACATTCGTATCGGAAGCGTCGATGCGATCCTCGACAGCGGCTTCGGGGTCGGCGTCGCGCAGGGTCAGGTAGGGAGCCCCGACATTGCCTATCAGTTCCGTACTGAGGCGAAGTATGCGCGAACGTTCGGGCTCCAGGTCGTGGCGTACGAGTCGGGATGGTCGGTTGGTGGCGACTTCCATCAGCTCCCGATCCAAAACTGGGCGAAGCTTCGAGCGGCGCGCGCGGAAAAAATCAACGACCAGGCCATCGAATTTTGGGACCAGTCGGGGAGCTTCATGCAGGTCTGGGGCGTCTACCTCTACTTCCCCGCGTACGACCTCTCTCGCGCTGCATCGTATCCCATCATGCGGAGCATTCGTGGCGCCGCTGAACGCCTCCGCGCGGAACCCACGTACGGCGCGACGCTGCCGGCCGAGCTCACGCGGGACGAAGCGGACTGGTCGCACTCGTTCGAAGAACCCTCAGATGCACCGTGGTGGCACCGCTACGTGCCCTGGCTCGACAAGCCAGGGCGCGTGGAGTGGCATAGCTGGATGCTCGTCGCTCCGCGCACCAGTCGCTACCGGGTGATCGTTGCTGCCGAGGGTGAGGGAACAGTGCGCGTCGACGTCGATGGAACCGAGGTGATGGTGCCCACCGCGAACGCCACCTCGCTCCCTGCGGTCGAAGTCAATCTGACGCAAGGAGCCCACGCGATCCGCGTCACGACGACGGGTGGCGCGAGGGTCCAGCGCGTCCAGATCGCTCCGTAGCGGCTGCTACTTGTTGGGCTGCGGGGTCATCCGCAGGTATGGGCGTAGCTCCTGGTGGCCCTTCGGAAACTTCTGTTTGATTTCCTCGGCGTCTTTGATCGACGGGACGATGACGACGTCTTCGCCGTCTTTCCAGTTGCCCGGTGTGGCCACTTGGTAGTCGTCGGTGAGCTGCAGCCCGTCGAGCACACGGAGCACCTCTTCGAAGTTGCGGCCGGTTGCGGGCGGGTAGGTGATCGTCGCTCGCACCTTTTTGTTCGGGTCGATGAAGAACACCGAGCGCACGGTGACCTTCGCGTCGGCCTCGGGGTGGATCATGTTGTAGAGCTTGGCCACCTCCTGATCGGGGTCGGCCACGATCGGAAAGTTCATTTGAACGCCTTGAGTCTCTTCGATGTCTTTGATCCAGCCCATGTGCGACTCGAGCGAGTCGACGCTGATCGCGAGGGTTTTGGCGCCGCGTGCGGCGAACTTGTCCTTCAGCTTCGCCACGAGGCCGAGTTCCGTCGTGCAAACCGGTGTGTAGTCGGCCGGGTGGGAAAAGAAGATCACCCAGTCGTTGCCAGCCCACTCGTGAAAACGGATGTTGCCTTGCGTCGTGTCGGCTTCGAAGTCGGGTGCGATGGTTCCAATGCCTAGGCTCATGGATGTACTCCTTGGTTGGAAGGGTGTACGTAGAAAGCGCTCATTCGCTACGCGGTCAAGGCGTATTCGGGACATTAGAGCCACGAGCTGGTATCGAAACCCCGTGACGCAGCTCTTCCCTCGCCTTGCCTCGCCTACGAGCCGTCTCGCCGTACGCATCGATGGCGCCAGTTGGAGCTACGATGCGTTGACGGCGGCAACGCACGCCCACGTCACGAAACTCGAAGAAGCGGGCATCGTGCGGGGCGATCGCGTGGGTGTCTTCGCCGCGTCGAGCCTGTCTACCGTGGCCGCAATCCTCGGGAATTTGTCGCGCGGCGCGGTGACCGTGGGGCTCAGTCCAAAGCTCGGACCCCGCGAACTGATTCACATCCTGAACGATGCCTGCCCCAAGCTGGTGT
>JBCCZL010000512.1:0-7496 GCA_039187775.1 Myxococcota bacterium | reverse complement strand
GAATCGGGTTCGAGGTTGGTGGGCCTGGCGACGAAGGACGGCCCAAAGGCCATTCGAGGAGAGCATCGCGGTCCGGGCTGCCGAGATCGGACCCGAGGGCCGGCAACAACCCGGAACGAACTTCGGGGCGGGGGTACTAGCCGGAGCAACGCCTCGCCGCGTACTCGGCGGTGAACCGCGGCGGGTTCTCTCGAGGGTTGTGCCTCCTTGCGTATACGAAGACGCGAAGGGCATCTCCGACGGGCTGCACCAGGCAGAACTGGCCGTGCTGGGTCCTTGGTCCGCAGTCGATTTCCAATGCCCCAGCCCGAGCGTTCCAATACGCGACCGACCGGCTTCGGCGTCGGCGGTGTTCGCGGGACCGGAAATGGCGAAGCTCCGTCGGGATCACCACCCGATGCACCATCAGGCCGGTGGGACCATGTTTCTGAATGACCCAGCGTTCGCCGGGCCACGGAATCCAACAGCCGTCGAAGTCGCCTCGTACCGCCGAAGGGACGGTATGGGACTGCGCGGCCACCGGGCCACCGAAGGCCGCCATGAGCGCCGCCGCCACCATGAGCGCCGCACCAAGGAGGCCGGGGGCTCCATGTTTGGACCCGGGAAACACCACCGTTTTTTACGGAAGTCGGCGCGGAAGGCTTCCCTTCTCGGAGGTTTGTCGCGAACGCCGGAGTTTGTCGGAGCTTCCGCCAAGGTTTGGGTGGGCCGAGCGGTACTCTACACGTGATGAACGCTGTGCTTTTCTCAGCGGTACTTCCCTTCGCGGTGCTCGTGGGTTGTGGTTCCGCTACCCGCACCACGGAGTCGCCGTCTCCGCCGCCACCCGACCCGGTGACTCCAACATCCACCGAGGTCGCTCCGCCAACAGGACAACCCGAACTCGCCCCCGTCGGGTTCCTTGCTGCGGATGCGTCGATCGACTCATCGAGCGTGCTGGCGCCGGCGGTCGATGACCGAACCCAGTGCGGTCGGGTGGGCCGGCGTCCGCTCGACGCCGAAGTCTCGCTCCTCGACGGCCGGCTTCATATGCGTCCGGTTCAGGGCGCGATTCTCGAGCCGCGGCCGTGGAACATCATGGGCGCGCCGGAGCCGATGGCGGCGGAGACCAGAATCTACCTGGAGGCGGGCGACGAAAAGGTCGTCGTGATGACCTACGAGCTCTTTGCGCTCGCCGGGATCGACTTTGTGGAACAGGTCCGTGCGGATGCGGCCCGGAGCTTTCCCAACACGCGCCTCGAGCAAGTCGCCGCGATCGGCGCGGGTCTCGAAGCCCTTCAGGTCGTGCCCCAGCAGCTCGATACGTCGCGCGACGCGGTCTTCACCTACGGACTCTACGTGGTGTCGCCGGACCGCACGGTTCAGGTCATGGCGTTCTACGTCAGTCCTTCCGCGGCGACCGAAGGTGAGTGTACGGCGCTCGCCATGCGTTCGGCCCGCACGCTTCGGGCGGGGGACCGCACCCTCGAGTTCCAGGGCCAAACCTGGAGCCTCGTCAGCGGCGCGTCCGGGCCTCTCAGCCTCAGGCTCCCCGAGGGTTACACGGTGTACACCCAGGAGGGTCCGGACTTCTGGGTGCATCGGATTCGCCGCGTAGTGGCCTTCGGCGACACCGGGCCGGGGGGATTCATCTACTTCGGTGGTCATCCGTCAGCCATTCGCGCCGGAGATCAGTTCGAAGGACGCCTCCTTGGCGACGCCACCACCTGGGTGCGGAGCGAGGACGAAGGCCATTCGGTCGAAGCGATCCGGCCCGTGGGCGAACACTGGTTCACCCACGCCAGCGTTCGCGGCGCAAGCGCCGACGAGACCGCACCTCTGCTTCAAGCGATCGGAAACGCGGCCCTCCCCACGGGGACGAGGTAACTACTTGCCTCACCACGATCGCGAACTCGTTGATATCACTACCGCGCAGCCTTCGACCGACCGAGTAGTCTAGTCCTTCACCCGCGTGACATTGATCGCCCTCGCGACGGATCCACCCCCGTCCGCCGCACCGACCACTTCGCTGCCTCCTCGAAATACCTCGGGTATTCCTCGTCGGCTCGGCACGACGGTTGGCGGCGCCTCCACCCCGATCATCGACCAAGCTCACACGGGTGAAGGACTAGTCCGGGAGCTGAGCTCTCAATCGATGGAGGGTGGGCTCGGAAAAGGTGGTGTCCTCCACCACATATTCGACCCGTCGCCCGTCGGGAATCGAAGCGCAGGAGCCATCCTCGACCATGCCTCCGAGCAGACGCTGGACGGTTCGAAGCGGAAGCTTGAGCGCGCGGGCGACGTCACGAGCAGTGGCGCGACCCGATCCCGCCGCGAGAAACATGAGGACTCGATCTGCCAAGCTGTGATCGGTTCGAGGATCCGGAATGAGAAGCGGCACTTTCGGCCGAAGCGCGAGCTGACCTCGCCGCTCGATGGTTCCCGCATCGCCAAGTTCCTTTCGCAAGCGATGTACGAGACCGCGGAGTGCATCTTCGTGGGCCGCGTCGGTCATTGGAAATCCGTGGGCCAGCTCGAAGAGCTCCCCCGCCTCGAGTCCATGCTGGGCCAGCGCGAGCGCGGAAAGACTGGTGTGCACGCGGGCGGCCCGAGTCTGGGCTTCGAGGACCTGCGCGCTCGGAAAGAACGCGGTTGTCGCTTGAAGGAACCGCCGAGCCGGCTTCCCGGGAGCGCAGTAGACCACCGCGGCCGAAAGAGGATGTTTGCTCGGATTCCGGAGGCCGCGCGGAATCGGATGCGTTTGCCCTCCACTCCACGCGATGTCGCCTTCGACATCCGGGTGAAGGAGTCCGTGGAGAGTTTCTAGATCGGTACGGAGGTCAGGAAATGCGCTCGTGGCCTCTGCAGCGCGGCGGAAGAGCTCGTGCACAGCCCACCGGTCGGCGCGCGTCATCGTCTCTAGAAGCGACGCCAGCGGAGTGGCTTCGACTTCCCCGGCGCAGGCCAGCTCCCACTCGATCCACGGCCGAAACGTGTCCGGTACAACTTCGGCCAACGCCCGAAGAATTCGCACCGCCAGATGGCCCATTCCCGCCCGCCGACGGGTCCGGGCGAGTGCGAGATTGGCAAGATATTCCGCTTGAAGAAACCCTTCGCTCCCCGCCATCCGCGAGGTCCTTCGGGCGAGGGTCGTGGCCTCATCGAGATCGCCGAGATGAAGCGAGTCGAGGACGGTGATCACTTCGCGTTCGACGAGCAAATCCGGATGCGAAGCGACGCGTTGACGCCAGGAGGCATGCGACGTGAAGGTTGGCCGAGCGCCTTCGGAAATCGCGAGCCAACCTTCGGCAAGCTCACGGATCGCAAGAAGGAGCGGCGACGTTCCGCGGCTTTCAATTTCGCCGAGCGCCCGTCGAGCTCGATCGAGACCCGTCCGATCGAAGCGTAGAAATGCCGCCAGCACGAGCTGTCGGAGCGCCAGCGCCGCGGCATCGGGCGTCGAAGCGATCGCAGCGACCTCTTCTGGTACGACCTGCCGGACGAGATCGGGCGCCGTGTTGAACGTAATTGCCCGAAGCGGAACGACCCACGCGTCGGACGGTGCCGAACGCTCACAGAGTCTTGCCGCGTCACTGAAGTCTCCGGTTGTCGCAAGCCGATATGCGGATTGTGCTTCGCTCAAGTTACCTCAGATTTGTTACCATCGATCGGTGGGCGCAACGCCGATCACGACGACCGCCCCCCGCATCGAATCCGCGGTCAGCTACATCCCGGTTTCCGAGATCGCTCGTGGTGGCCTCGGCACCGTAGAGCTCGTCCTTCGCCTTGAAGGACGCTTTCGTCGCCTTTACGCGCTCAAGCGTCTTTTGCCGCATCTTCGAAACGATCCTGTCATCCGAGAGCTCTTTCTCGAAGAAGCCCGCCTCTCCGGGCAACTGCGTCACCCGAACGTTGTCGGAGTCCTCGATGTGGGCGAAGACGACGAAGGCCCGTTCTTTGTCATGGAGTTTGTTGACGGTCTGCCCCTTTCGGAGCTGGTCTACGCGGTGAACGGCTCGGACGACCTGATGCCTCTGTCGGCGGTCCTCGACATTGCGCGGCAGGTGGCGCTCGGGCTTCGAGCCGCGCACGAACTGGTCGATGATGCGGGACGACCGACTCCCCTCGTGCACCGAGACGTGTCGCCGCAGAACATCTTGGTGGGCTTCGATGGGGTGGTGCGCGTCGTCGACTTTGGCATCGCCAAGGCATTGAACGGCACGAGCGACACCACCACCAACACCTTGAAGGGGAAGTACGGCTATATGACGCCGGAGCAGTTTCGCTTCGAGCGGGTCGACCCTCGCTCGGACCTCTGGTCTCTCGGCGTCGTGATCTGGGAGATGCTGGCGGGCGAGCGACTGTTTGGCGGAAAGCACCTGGACGACGTGGTCGAACGCATTCTTCGGGAACCCCTGCCGGACTTGACGGAGCATCGAAGCGATGTGCCTCCGGCGGTGGAAGCGTTGCTGTTTGCGCTTCTCGCAAAGAATCGTCACGAGCGATTGCCGAGTGCCGCAGTGCTCATCGATCGCCTCGAGGACCTTCTCCGGCATCTCGCGGAGGAAGAAGGATCGTCGAGCCTTCATGATTTCATGACCGAGCGCTTTGAGGCTACGCGAAAGGAGCTTCGAGAACGACGGGCCCACGCCATCGAGCAGGCGCTTGCGGGCCCGACCCAGATCACCCCCGCCTCGCCGGCATCTGCCCCCACCATTCTTGAGCGGGCTCGACGCCGGCCCTTCGCGATGGTCGGCATGCTTGCAGTGGGCTGCCTGGTGGGTGGTCTCACGGTGGCGCTTGCGGGGGGGTTCTCGGTTGCGCCCGCGGAAGAGGCTGCGCCTTCGGTGCTGGAGCCCGACCCCCCTCTGCGAACGGAGCGTCGGCCCGGGCCTGCGGCTGACGCAGTAGAGCCCGAGGAGCTCGTGCTTCTCCCCGAAGCGGATCTCCCGGAGGAAACGCCGATGGTTCGATCCACGAAACGTGCACGCAATAGGAACCGACCCCGTACGATGCGACCTCAGAAGGCCTCTGCCTTGATGATGACCTCTGCCTTGAGGATGACCTCATCCTCGAGGATGACCTCTTCGTCGACGATGACCTCTTCGTCGACGATGGATGGCCGGTTTCCGTGGTTATGATCTTCGTGCGTTGTGTCGTGGTGGCGGGGCTCGTGGTGCATGCCGCGGTGGCCAGCGCCCAGTCGGTCGACTCGGAGGCGCTCGAGGCGGAGGCCCGACAGGCGGCGGAACAGGGCCTCTTTGGTCGCGCTCGCGAGCTCTTCGAGCAAGTCTTGGCTGACGACCCCAGCGTCGCGAGCGCGTTTAACTACGCGCTCGTTCTCCGGGCCGACGACGATCCGCTCGAGGCCCTCGCGGTGCTTGAGCGCATCAGTGACGGAGCGTTCGGGCCGATCGCACCCACCCAGGACCAGCCGGTTGTGGACCTTCGACGCGACCTCGAGCGCATCATCGCGACCCTTTTGATCCGAGTTCGTGGGGTGCCGTCGGCGGAGATCCGTGTCGACGGCGAACTCGTTGCGGAGAGCGAACGCGGTCGACCGCTTCAGGTTCAGACAAACCCGGGGGACCGGCGCCGCTTGGTGACTTCTTCGGGCCGCGACCCGATCGAACGGGTGGTGGCGGCAGACTCCGGAGCCACCACCGAAGTGGCGTTTCGCTTTCCCCCGGCTCCCGTCGAGCCGGAAGAGCGAAGAGGTTCGCCGTGGCCGTGGATCATCGGAACGGTTGCTAGCCTGGTGGTGGTCGGCGCAGTGGTCGCGGTGGTGGCGCTCGTCGGTCAGAACGATGGACTCCCCGACCCGCCCGAGAACTTTCTCGGCACTGCCGAAGCCCTTCGAACCGTCGAGTTCTGAGATCCTCAATCGAGATTGACGGGGCCGTTGTTCTCGTTGTTCCGCCCGAAAGTGGTCACTTCGGTAAGCCCCATCTTGTTGCAAAGGGTCACATGAAGGTCGTTGACCTTTGTATCGGTGAGGCGGAGGAACCGGCCGGTGTTCACGCCAAGGGCGCTTCCACCTGCAGCGATCCACAGCATACGCCGGTTTTCATGGTTCCGCCCCATCGGACGAATATGAACCACGATCGTGTGGTCGAGCATCGGACTTCCGTCGACATCCGGGGTGTCTCGAAGGCGAGTGATCAGGTCGGCGAAGAGCGCGTTGTAGGCCTTCTGGCATTTGATCGCGAGCTGACGCGCCTGGTTTTGCGAGAGCCCATCCGACCCCGCGCCGCTCATGCCGCCGAACTTGTGGGCGATCGCGTGGTCGCGGAACGTGGTGCTGAGGTCGAACTCCGCCCAGTTCGGAACAAGGCCGCCCTCCAGGTTGCCGAGCTGCACGAACCCCACCTGGTTGTATCCACACGCCATGGCCTGAACCATGATCCGGTTGTAGTCGCGAATGAGCCGCGGAATGTTATTGGTGTTTCGTGCGTCGTAGGAACCCGGGCGCATGGTGCTTCCGCAGTCCTGCGGCGGCATGAGATCCGCTTCGATCCCATTGATGCTCTCGAGATGGCGCTGGAGGCGCTCCCGGTCTGCGATCGGAAGTCGCCGTTCCAACGATGACGCTTCCTGGCGCAGAAGGTCGAGCACTCGCTGTTGTCGCGCGATGCGTGCCACGGCATCTTGGTTCGTGCCCGTGCCTCCGGCGAACACTCGGTCGAACGCCTCCACCGGGTCCTGGATGGGGGTAAAGCCGCGGTTCGCGCCAAGGTGAGAGATGTAACCCTCGCCGAGCTGAAACCCCTGAATCCGAAAAGACAAGCCAAGCACACGGGTGTCGAGCTCGTTGGCAATGAACTGGTCAACCGAGATCCCTTCCGAGTACCACTCGCCGTCGCCGCCCGCGGCCCGTTGCCGTTCGTTGTTGAAGACGCCGCGGCCAGTCAGAATTCCTGCGGTCGCCTGGTGCCCGCCCACGCCGTTCGGGGCGGAGATTCCGTCCATCGCGACGAGGTGGGCCTTGTGCTCGTCCAGCGTCTCGATCACCTCGGGAAGCGTGGTCCCAGCGTTGAGTGCCATCTCGGCGTAGCCGTTCCCGTTGCGGAGTGGCTGCGGCAACCACCCGTCGAACCCATTGCCTCCGTTCGGACCGACGAGATAGCCGCTGGGCGAAGCGAAGAAGACGAGCTTCGGCTTCGGCCCAGTCTGAGCCTGGGCCTGAAAGCTCCGGAGAAACGGGGCGGAGAGTGACGCGGCGCCGAGGCCCTTGAGAAGTGTGCGGCGGGAGAGTCCCGAAGTCGTGTTGCTGCTCATCGCTTACTCCCTCTCCATCTGCTGAGAACTCACGGCTCGACTCCGAAACTCGGGAGCGTTCGCGATCGCCACCATCAGGTCGCGGACGTTGCCTTGCGACTCGATGAACTGATCCTGAAGGCTGCGAAGGCCGCACGCGTCTCCGCTCCCGTCGGCTCGACTCGTGGCATAGCGGAACCAGTTCGCGCTCATGCAGTCTTTGACGTCAGGGCTGGTCGCGAACCGCTCGGCGAGTTCGG
>JBCCZL010000511.1:0-7526 GCA_039187775.1 Myxococcota bacterium | reverse complement strand
GCTGCCTGGGGACGGCGCCGGTAGCGGATCATGCACGGCCCAGATCGATCCCCCAACACCGGCATGATGCCTTCGCGAACGGCGGGGACCGGGCCCACCACCGCAATCTCGAAGCGTCGGAGAAGCTCGGCGACCGAGCTCTTGAGCCACACGTGGCTGAAGCGCTTCCCTGGACAGATGTGGCTGAACGTGCCGAACGGCATGTAGCGAGCGCTCATCGATGAACGTTCGAGCTCCGGCGTTCCTTGCCAGCGTTCGGGCAGAAACCGCTCCGGCGCTTCATAGTGTTCGGCGCTCATATGCGCGAACGTCGGGGAGTTGCAAACCACCGAGCCCACGCCGATTTCGTAGCCGCGGAACACCAGCGGCTCGTCGCGGACCTTTCGCACGTTGACCGCCTTGACACGAAGTCGGAGCGTTTCGAGCACGCAGAGCTGCAACACGTCCAGCTGGTCGAGCACCTCACGGGGGAGCGGCTCCTTTGCAGGATGGCCTTCGGCGAGCGCGTCGATCTCCTCGAGCACTCGGCTTCGATACGGATTGCTCCGGTCTTGGCGGAGAACATCCACAAGGATCCAGCCAAGGGAGAGGGCGGGATTGAGGTAGGCGGCGAGAAACATCATATAGAGATGACCCACTGCCTTCTGGCGCGACTTTCGCGGGTAGATCTCGCTCAAGCCGACATCGAGAAAGCTCGCCTCCTCGCCTTGAACTACGCCTTGTCGAATATCGATCAGACGTTCGAGGAGGGCCTCGAGGTCACCAAACAGACGCTCCTGCCTTCGCCAGAACAGTGGGTTCAATAGGTTCCACTGAAACTTGCCGAGGGACTCCACCGGGTTGGTCTCGAAGAACAGACGTCGCCAGCGCCCAAAGAAGCCGGGCGACATCACCTCTTCGCCCAACATGAAACGCGACGATGCCCGGAACGAGAGCTCGGACGAAAGGTCGAAGAGATCGATCTCCCCTTCGGTGCCGAGCTCGTGCAGCACCTCCGCAGTGCTGCGAAACACCGCGTCGAGATAGCGCGAGAAGTTGAACACCGCGCGCCGCTTGCTGAATGCATAAAGCTCCTCGTCGGAGTCACCGATGAATCGCTTCGGCAGAAGACCACCGAAGATCTCGACAAACCCCTCCTTGAGGTCGAGGTTCGTGGCGCTAAAAAACAGCTCGGTCGCTTCCGCGCCGCGAAGGGAGTGAATGGTCTTTCCAAAATACCCGAAGCGCACGAGGTCCGAGCCGAGCCGATCGTGTGTCGCCTGGAGGAACGATAATGGACGCCTCGTAAACGCCACCCCGCTCCCCGCCCAGGGAAGCTCGGCACGCTGCGGTGGACGGCGCGGGCCGGGCCCGGCGATGGCATCGCGAAGTGCGGTCTGAATCATCGCGTCTCCCTTTCTGGATGGAGCGTCTCCCTTTCTGGATGGAGCGTCTCCTTGTCGGCATCGAGCACTTCTTGCTTGGCTCGCGCTCCCGCCCAAAACAGGTCCGTGGTTCCGGCCAGAAACAGCGCGAGCGACAGTTCCCGCCTTCCCCGCCAGGCAAGAAGCGCCACGAGAAGATGACCGAGGTACAGATCGCTCAGCATCTCCGGCGGCAGCCGGGTGCTGATTTCGCCGCGCTCGACGCCTGCGCGAAAACGCGCGGCCAATGTGGCGCGCATTCGTGTGGACTCTTGGTCGTCCATCGCGGTCGCCGCGAGCCGCAACCCTGCACTGCACACCTCCACGAGGAGCGCCGGATCCGGCTCCCAGATCGCCGCGACTTCTGCGACAAGCACTTCGAGCACTCGGTCCGTCGATGCATTGGGGGGGAGGGCGTCGATGGCGGAGCAGATCTGATCCTCGGTTTCCCGCATCCGGGCGATCAGGACGTGCTCTCGTGTCGGAAAGTGAAAATAGAAGATCCCGCGGCTGACCCCGGCGGCTCGAGCGATGTCGTCGATTCGGCACTCCATCACGCCGTCGCGGCGGAAGACCGTGAGGGCGCACTGGTAGAGACGATGTCGCGTCTCCTCTCGGCGAGCGTCCCGAGACATACCTTATCTGACATCCGTCAATGACGAGTGTCAATGACAAATGTCAGCAATAAATAATCCCGAATTTATTCATCAATTGTACCCAAGGAATGCCGCCAAAGCTCCAATGGGGCGGCGCCCGGCGATGGGGTCGCTTCGAGAACCACCGCGTTCGATGTGGTTCGGACCTCGACGTCGATCCGCTCTTCGCCTCGGATGAGGGCGCCGTCGACGAAGCTCGACCAGCGCTGGTTTCGTCGCTCGATGTCGATCTCCACATCGAGGTGCCACCGATCGTTGGCGCACGCGATCGTATCGACCACCTCGAAGTAGAGGACCGGTCGGCCTCGCTCGTCGATCGCGCGGTACCGACTCCGCACGAACTCCGTCTGCACATCGACCATCTGAAGTCGTCCGCGCAGCCAGTGCTCCTCCTCGGTGGTGCTCGTCCCCGTTTGATACTCGAGCGTGCCTTCCACGTTCTGTTTCACGAACTCCGCGGTCACCGCGCACGCGTACGGCCCACAGCGCACGGGACCGCAGTCGGCCGACGACGCGGTCGCTGCCATACACTCTTCGGCGAGCGCTACTGCGTCGGCAACCTGCCTTTGGTGAATCGTCAGTATCGCGTACGGATCGGACCAGGTTGCGCCCACGCTCTCTTGGAGCGCACAACCCGAAAGGCAAGCCAACACCACCCACGGAGTGATTCGCATGGGTCCTTATCGGCGCGGCGCAGCGCTGGTTGCTCGTTTTGTGGGCAAGTTGCCCTCGGCAGACGGCCCTTTTGAGGGCTGCTTCTTTGCGCGCACTCTTCTGCGCGGGTACTGCCTCTTTGCAGGACCATGGCTGCGGAGGACCGCTCCTTTGGAGACTTTGTCTTTGGGGGACTGTCCTGCGGAAGGCGACGCGTTCAGGCGGACTATTCGTTCGGGGACTATTTGTTCGGGCGGACTAGGCTCCTGGGGGACGCAGCATCGTCCAGCAGCGAGGCCCGCCCGCGATATTCGTCGTCTGAAGCACCTCGAACCCGTGGCGCGCATAGAAGCCGACGTTTGCTTCGACGCACGTATCGAGGACCGCCGGTTCGTTCCGCTCGTCGCACGCCGCCAGCTGATGGCGGAGAAGGGCCGAGCCGACCCCCGACCCCTGATGCGCGGGATCCGTGCCGAGCAGTGCGAGGAGCCACCACGGCTGCGGCGGACGAGAGCGTTCGATGGGCTCGAGCGCCCGTGCCACCTTGATCATACGCGTCCACCCCACCACTGCGCAGACCTCCGGCAGGATCCGGAGCGAACGCCAAAGACCAAGATCCCAAGCGTTTGGCGGAGCCCAAAGCGCAACTCCCTCGCCATCCCCCACCACAAATGCACCGCCAAACGGTAGCGTGAGGCGGCGAAACACCATGGAAAAATAGGTGCGGCGAGGCGCAGACGACGACCGCTCCCCGACGAGCCATCCGACAAACGGATCGTTTGCGAATGCAAGATCGAGCGTTCGCACCACGGTCGGTTCGTCAGCGGCGACGGCGGTCCGGACGCGCATGCGGCGCATCATACCCTGTTCGCGACCCGGTTTCCGGCGTAGTTTCAAGCCTCCGCGATCGGAACGCGGTTGGTTCCGAGTCGGAACGCCGGCCCCGAGTCAACGTCGTTCAAAACGGATTGCCTCGATGTCCGATTTGCTCTCCCCGGAGGGGCCAGGTAGAAGTCCCGGGCCGATGGCCTATTCCGAAGAGCTCCGCATCGCTTCCGACCTCGCCGTTCGCGCGGGGGCGATTCTCATGGACATCTACGCGACGGAATTCACGGTTGAGTTCAAAGGGGCCGCCGACCCCGTCACCGAAGCCGACAAGCTAGCCAACGAGTTCCTGGTCACCGAGCTTCGCAAGGCTTTCCCCGCGGACGGGATTGTTGCCGAAGAGACAGAAGACCAGTCGGATGCGCTCACACGAGAGCGGTGCTGGTACGTCGACCCTCTCGACGGCACCAAGGAGTTCATCGCGAAGAACGGGGAGTTCGCAGTGATGCTCGGCCTCGCCATCCAGGGCCAGGCCACCGTGGGGGCGGTCTACCAGCCGGTCCGTGACAAACTCTTCACCGGCGCGGTGGGCGGCCCGGCCACGCTCCGTGAACGGGGCAACGAGCGGGCGCTGACCGTCTCCTCCACATCGACCCCCCGCGAACTCAAGCTCGTCGTGTCTCGTTCGCACCGCTCCTCCCACATCGACGCCTTTGCAAAGGCGCTCGGCATCACCGAGGAGCACCGAAGCGGCTCCGTGGGCCTCAAGATCGGCCTCATCGCGGAACAGGTGGCCGACGTCTACGTGCACGTCAGCGACAAGTCGAGCGCGTGGGACGCGTGTGGGCCAGAAGCGATTCTCCGGGCGGCGGGCGGTCGCTTCGCCGACCTGAACGGCGACGACTTTCGTTATGGCGGGGCGGACATGCGCAATAGCCGGGGAATCGTCGCATGCAACGCCGCCACCTTTGACGCGGTGGTTCAGGCCGCGCGAACCGCGGGGACCGCCGCTGGTCTAATCTCGTAGTCGGGTCTGTGGGTCGACGGGCGTCCAGGGATAGTCGGCGCCTCGTCGACAGGCCCCCTCGATCACGTCCATCACCGCGAGGACGACGTCTTCGCGCCACGGGCGGCCCACCACCTGAACGCCGACGGGCAGTCCTGAACTCTCCTTGACGATCGACGCGGTCCGCTTGTCGATCCGGTCGTAGACGGCGGGAGCGGCGGTCTCCTCGGCGCGCACCCGGGTCACCGGCACCGAGCCCGCCGGCAGATTGAGGAGGTTGTAGCGAGCACAGAACGCGATCGAGAGAACGTAGTCGTGGCTCATCCCCTGCGGGACCGCCGGCGTGGGGTGAATGGGACAGAGCAGGGCGTCGACCTCTGCGGCATTCCAGGCATCCCGCTCTTCGAGCTGAAGCTTCGAGCGACGACCGGTGATCGCAAAGTAGTCGGCCACCGACTTCTCGCCAAGCTGCTCGATCAGACCGGCTACTCGTTCCTCGCCCATGATGCGGGCCGCGTTCATGATGCCGCGGCGAACCCGCCCCGGAAGCTTGGCCATCCTCCGGCTCATCTTCAACGGAGCGATCGCCTCTTCGTGGGCGAGGGCGGAGTCAAGCGTCTGCCCCCCGTCGGCGCTCACCGCGGCGAAGAAGAGGTGCACTACGCCGGCCGCATTGGGCGGCTCGAACGGCACGAGCTTCGCACCCGCGGCTTCGAGGGCGTCCCGCGCTTCTCGAACCGCCCGCTGCACCGAAGCGGCCGGCGTAAACAGCGTATCTCGGTCGTAGTAACCGATCCGCAGATCGGCCACGTCGACCTTCGAAGGATCGCCGATCGGTGCCGGGGCGACCAGCGGGTCGTGGGCCGAGTGAAGCGGGGTATCGAGGGCCCGAAGAAAGAAGGCGACGTCCTTGGTGGTCCGGGCCATCGGCCCCACCTGGGCGCGAACTACTTCCTGGCCCAGAATCGCAGTGTTCGCCCCAATATTCGACCAGCGATGAAGGGTCGGCTTGATGCCTGCGATGCCGCAAAACGCCGCCGGAAATCGGATCGAGCCTCCGATGTCGGTGCCGATGCCGAGCACCGACTGGCCGGTTGCGATCGCGGCTCCTTCGCCGCCGCTCGACCCGCCGGGCCCGTGGGCTTCGCTCCACGGATTGGACGTCGGGCCCCAGATATGGTTCAGGGTCTCCATCGGCGACAGAAGCGTTTGGGGGACATTGGTCTTTCCGAGCACGATGGCGCCCTGCTGTCGCGCCAGAGCCACCGTGACCGCGTCGGACGCCGCGGTGTGCCCCAGTCTCGCTCGCATCCCCAGGCTCGACGGGATGCCTTCGGTATCGACGCTCTCCTTGACGGAGATCGGTAGGCCATGGAGCGGGCCGAGATCATCGCCGGCACTTCGCGCTGCATCGGCGGCCCGAGCTTCCTCAAGGGCGGCGTCGCGAAAGCGGTGCACCATCGCGTTGACGGTATGGTCGACTTCATCGATCCGCTCGAAGAGCGCGGTGACCACTTCTTCCGAGGTAAGTTCGCCGCGCTCCAGATGGGACTTCAGCTCGAGGGCGCTCAAGGCATGAATCTGCATCGACCGCGGGTATACACGGGGATGGGGCACGGCGCAGCCCCGGCGCCCGTCGCATCCCGCCAGCCGCGCAAACGTTCAGGCGAGTGGGTCGAGAACCGAGGCGATTCGCTCGAGGTCTTCTTCCGGAAGGTAGGGCGGACCGTCTTTCTTGTAGCCGAGGAGCTCTTGAACCTGTCCAAGGCTTCGAGGGCCGAGGATCGCTGCGGAGACGAGCTGGTTTTCCAGCACATACCGGAGCGACGCACTCACCATGCTGTACACCTCGCCGTGCACCAGGAAACGTAGTCGGTTCACCTGGCGAACCCGGGCGCGGAGGGCGTCGGGATCCCAGCGATGATGTCGATGGTCGTAGTCTGGGAAACGTCGATACTCGCCCCAGCGACCCGAGAGGAGCCCGTAGCCGAGGATCGAGCGGGCGAGAACACCGACCTTGTTGTCGCTGATCGCGTCGGAAAGATCGTGAAGGAGCTCTTTCTGCACGATGTTGTAGGGCAGGCAGAGAACCTCGGCGCCACAGTCGACCGCGGCTCGGGCCATGTCCTCGGATCCGACGGCCGCTCCCCAGGCCCGGATCTTTCCTTCTTCTTTCAGCTTCTCGACGAGTTCGCGAATCTCCTCCTCGCGCTCGGCCCAAAGGTCCTCAGGCGGACTGTGAAGGAGCCAAACGTCGATCCGGTCGGTGTCGAGGGCCTTGAGCGAGGCTTCGCAGTCCTTTCGGAGGGCATCGAGGTCGTAGCTCTGGCGTAAGTCTCCATCGTCGAGCCGGGCCCCCGCGCGGGTGATGTACACCACGTCGTCCCGGAGCTTTCCCACGGCCTTTTGCACGGCGGGTTCGGAACCGTGCCACACCGGCGCCATATCGAACGCGCGGACACCCCGCTCGAGCGCCCGCTCGAGGACCTGTTCGAAGCGATAGTCGTCGACGGGCCCGTACGCATCGCTCGCCAGGCCCCAGGTGCCGAGGATCATCTCGGGTACTTCGATGTCGGTGCTCCCGAGCGTGCGGGTGCGGATTCGGTCTTTTTCGTCGACCTTCCGCTTTTCCTCCTCGAGGGATTTTCCGGCGTCCTCGCCAAACCAAAAGGAAGCCCCAAACCCAAACGCATCATCGGGTTCGGGGGAATCGGACTCCGCGGGCGAGTCCGCGTCCGAATCCGAACCGAAGCCCGCCGCCGGAGCGAACGTAGAATCGGATTCGGAATCCGGTTCAGATTCAGAGGCAGAGCCAGATTCAGAGCCAGAGCCAGATTCAGAGCCAGAGCCAGATTCAGAGCCAGAGCCAGATTCAGAGCCAGACGCAGAATCAGAACCAGAGCCAGAGCCAGAGCCAGACGCAGATTCAGAGCCAGAGCCAGATTCAGAGGCAGAGTCGGATTCCGACTCGGAGGCCGCGGC
>JBCCZL010000510.1:0-7527 GCA_039187775.1 Myxococcota bacterium | reverse complement strand
GCGGAAGACAGCAGGGCGGAAGACATCGCCAGAAGGTCAAGGACACCGCGGCGGAGGCGCTCGATGGTTTAGATGACGGCGCGCGGGTGATGGTGGGAGGCTTTGGGCTCTGCGGCAACGCCGAGGCGCTTATCGCGGCGGTGGTTTCGCGCGGAGTTTCAGAGCTCACTCTCATCAGCAACAACGCGGGCAATCTCGGCAAGGGGCTCGCAACGTGGATTCAGGCGGGCATCGTCCGCAAGGTCATCTGCACCTACCTCGGAACAAACGAGGAGCTGCATCGTGGGATGGCCGATGGAAGTCTCGACATCACCGTGATCCCGCAGGGGACGTTCGTCGAGCGGATGCGCGCGGCCGGAGCCGGCATTCCTGCGTTCTACACGCCGACGGGGGCGGGAACGGTGGTGGCCGAGGGCAAGGAAGTGCGCGAGTTCGACGGTCGGCCTCATCTTCTCGAGACCGCGCTCCGAGCGGACTTTGCGCTGATTCGTGCGCGGCGCGCCGACACCTTCGGCAATGTCCGTTTCTGGCGAACCGCAAGAAACTTCTCGCCGATCATGGCCACCGCAGCGACGACCACCATTGTGGAAGCGGACGAGGTGGTGCCCCTTGGGGGGCTCGAACCCGATGATGTGCATCTGCCGGGAATCTTCGTTCACCGAGTGGTCGAGGTCCGTGAGCATGAAGATCCCTTCGAGTACCGAACCACGAGGCCGCGCTAATGCCGTTCACTCGAGAGCAGATCGCCGAGCGAGCGGCGAAAGAAATCGAGCCGGGGAGCATCGTCAATCTCGGCATCGGCCTTCCCACTCTGGTGGCGAACTATCTGGACGAGGCGCAGGACGTGTTCCTCCACACGGAGAACGGCATCCTCGGCATGGGCCCGTTTCCCTTCGAGGGAGAAGAAGACCCACAGATCATCAATGCGGGCAAGCAGACCGTCACAGTGGTGCCGGGCGGCTCGTGTTTTGATTCGGCCGTCTCCTTCACGATGATTCGGGGTGGGCACGTCGATCTCGCGATCCTGGGGGCAATGCAGGTGAGCCAGCGCGGTGACCTCGCCAACTGGAGCATCCCAGGGGGCAAGACCATGGGCATCGGCGGGGCGATGGACCTGGCCGCCGGAGCCCGCCGCATCCTCGTGTTGACGACCCACGTCTCCAAGAAAGGTGAGCCCAAACTTGTTGCCGAGTGCACCTTTCCGTTAACCGCCGCGCGGGTGGTGCATCGCGTGATCACCGACCTCGCAATCCTTGACGTGAGCCCGGAAGGCTTCCGGCTCGTCGAAGCGGCCGAGGGCGTTTCGCTCGACGAGATTCGCAAAAAGACTGGCGCACCCGTCGCCGAATAGGGAGGCGGCGGACTCCGCTGGGCTGGCTCATCTCCGGCTCCCTTTGGCGCGTTTTGCGCTCCCCCTTTGGTTTCAGTGATCAAGGTCGCTCCGGCTCTGGGAAAACCGGCGTCCACGTCGAGCCGAGAACAATCGACTGCGCCGGCTTGATGCTCCTTCGGTTCCTTGCACGCTGAGGGCGGTCGCGGTGTGACCTCCCCGGATAACGCGTGAGGAGCCTCTCTATGTTTGTCTGCCCTGTTTGCCGGACCGTCCTTGAAGACGAAGGACACTGTGTCCATGACGAAGTGGAGGGCGTCGCGTTGGACAGCCAGCCGATTCCCACCGAGATTGCGGCAAAGTTTCGGGTGCAGGGATTGGTGGGAGGAGGGGACACCGGCACCCTCTACCGGGTAGAGCATGCCAAGAGTGGTGCGCCGGGGGTTCTAAAGCTCCTTCGACTGAGCCCGAAGCTTCAGCGAGCGGGTCGCGAGCGGCTCCTGACCGAGCTTCGCCGTCAGGTGAGCGTCGGCTCCAAGGCGCACCTCTCCATCCCCCGGGCAGTCGGCGACGACGGTGGGCTGTTGTGGGTGTTTCGCCAGTGGATCGATGGCGAGTCGCTCAAAGCTCGGCTCTTCCGGCGTGGACCTCTATCGGTTGGCGAAGCGATCGGCGTCATTGCGCAGGTTGCAAATGCGCTCGACGAGCTTCACCGCGCAGGTCTTGTGCACAATGCGGTTCGCCCAGGGCACATTATTCTCCGCGATACCGGCGAAGACGTACCAGAGGCGGTGCTCATCGACTCGGGCATGGCCGGGAGCCACGATCGGTTTTCCGCCTTCGAAGACCTCGGGGATCTGTTGTACATGCCGCCGGAGGTCACCCAGGGGAAGGCGCCGACTTTTCGGAGTGACCTTTATGCACTTGGCTGCACGTTCTTTGATGCATTGACCGGGGAGCCGCCCTTCGATGGCGACGACGCGGAGACGGTGATCGCGGCACACCGCTTCACGCTTCCATCGATCCCAGACGCGCTGCCAACCGCGGTCGGAGAAGTGTTGAGCAAGCTTCTCGCAAAGGTCCCGTCGCAGCGGGCCACCGCGACGAGCGAGATCAAGACGGCACTTCGGCCGTTTCTGCCGGATGAGCCGCGCTCGATGCCGCGCAAGAGCTCGATGCCGCCGCGCAAGAGCTCGATGCCGCCGCGCAAGAGCTCGATGCCACCCCGTAAGGCGGCGCAACCGAGCGTGGCTTCGCGGCCAAGCTCCATGCCACCCCCGCTCCGGCCACGTTCGGAGAGCCGACGTCCAGCCGCGGATCCATCGCACCGGCCTGAGCCAGCCGGGGCAAAGAACGACTCCGCGCCCGCTCCGGCCAAGAACCCGATGCCCGTGGCGATGCCCGCTCCGGTGGCACGCCTCGGAAAGAAGCGCCCGGACACCGCGCCGATCGCACTCGTGACGCGAAAGCGCGTCGACCCGGGGGCGGTGCCAGGGACCGAACCTCTACCCGCGCGGGAGCCGAGCCAGCGCTCCGAGATCCCCACGGCCGCCGAGGAAGCCGCGCCGTCGTTTGCTTCTCCGCCGAAGCGCCGAGATGCCACATCGTCGATTCGCTTTGCCATCGCCGACATGACGGAGGCGGCGGAGCGGGCGGTGGTGAAAAAGGGACGACGGATTCCCTGGCTCGCGGCCGGCTTTGTGCTCGGCTGCCTGAGCACCGCGGCAGCCACCTACGGCCTTGCGATGAACGGCCAGTTCCATGTCCTGACCGGAGCGATGCAGGACTATCTCCAGGTTCCGAGTGAAAACCTCGCCGACCGCACGTCCGTGGCGTCGGAGTGTGGGGCGGCGGAGGAGCCGTTGGCTGCCGAAGCGTCGGATTCAGAGTCCACCGAGGCTGAGTCCGAGCCGGGGACCGCGCTGGGAGCCGACGAAGAGGCAGCCTCCAACGAGGCGCCAACTGACGAGGCAACATCCGACGAGGCGGCATCCAACGAGGCAGCATCCGACGAGGCAGCATCCAACGAGGCAGCATCCAACGAGGCAGCATCCAACGAGGCAGCATCCAACGAGGCAGTATCCAACGAGGCAGCGTCGGAGGAAGCTTCGCCCGACGGCGCGTCAGCGGACGGCGCACTTCCCGAGGAACAGACCACCTCCGAAGGTGCCGATTCGGAAGAAGGGGGAATGGAAGCCGACCCTGCGACGAACGAGGCGGACACAGAGGGGGCAGCCCGGGCGGTTTCTGAAGCGACCGCGATGGAGGAGGGCGCGACGCCCGAGGCTCCGACGATGCTTTCGCGGGCCGAGCAGCGGGCGGCGCTTCGCGCGGAGCGGCGGCGGGCCCGCATCGAGCGTCGTCGGCAAGCGCGCGTTCGGGCGCAGCGAGCCGCTCGACGGGAGGCTCGGAGGGAGCGCGGAGCTCGTGGCGCGCGGATGGCCTCGCCGATGCGCGATCCCCTCGACCTCGCGTTCTAGACTAGCGTTCTCTAGTCGCTTTCCGGTCCGAGCTCGCGGTGCGCGATCACTTCCGCGGGGGTGAGCGCTCGGTCATAGACGGCGGTCATATGAATCGTGCCTTCCCAGGGCCGCGGGTTTCGATCGTGGTCCGGGTTGTTCCCCATCGCCAGTTGAAGATGCGGAAACCAGACATCGAGGGAGCCATCGACGACCTGGCTCATCGCGGACTCACCGTTCACGAACAGCGAAAGATCGGTGCCATCCCACGTCACCACCACATGCTGAAGATCGGCCTCGACCTGATTCGACGAAAACACCCGGCCTCCGGTGGAGGTTCGAAGGCGCACTTCGTAGTTGACGGCGGACTGGCCCAGCGTGAAGTTCCAGTTGGATGCGGGGAGGGAGATCGTGAAGATGCGAGCGGGTCCGCCCTGCGTCGCGTTGAGAGGGGTCACCCACGTCTCGACGGTGAACGCTCCCGTACCGGTCAGCTGGTCTGCGAGCGGCTGCGACGAGCGAGCGCTCCGCGCGACGGTCCCGTGATTGGGGTTGCTCATCGGGTCTCGGCTGAGTCGAAGCATCCCGCCCTGAAGTTCCCCGAGGTTCGGGTCTTCGATGTAAAGGTCCAGAGGAATCCCGGTCGCAGAAACATCTCGGGCCCGACCGCCGCCCGACTCGTTGAACGGCCAAAGCGCGACGAGCCCGTCCCACGATCGGCGGGGCGGACAACCCTCCAGCATGTCGATGCAGCGCTGGCAGCGCTGGCCGACGATGCGAATCTCTTCGAGGCGCGGTGTATCGGTGCCCGGTCCCTCCAACCGCACCCGGAGCTGCACGAAGCGCCCCTGAATCGAGGCGGTGAGTTCGCCATCGCCGCGGGCCTCGGTCCACGGTTCTGCGGGAAGCTGGTCGGGACTGCGCACCGCGCGAGCTTCGAGCCGAATCGACGTGCCGTTCGGCGTGTCGCTCACCGGCAAAAGACGACGAATCTCCGCGTCGTCGCCCAGATCGATCGGCATCGATTCCACGGTCGCGGTCGTGGGAAACGGCTCGCGGACCCCGCCGTAGTGGGCCACCACGCCGACGCGGAGCACCCCCGCGTCCCGATCGGAAACATTTTCGAGGGCGAAGTTCCAGGTGCCGTTGGCCTGACGGTTGTCCGGATCCTCGCTGATGATGGTCTCTCGATGCGACCAGGTGGGGATCCCTCGATCGACCAGCCGGGTCGCGTTTTCGAGCGTGTAGTTCCGGGTCTGTCCGCTGGGAGAGCGGAGGGCCACCCGCACGTCGTTCGGGTCGAGGCTACGCTCCCCGTCGATGATCACCGACGCTTCGACGGCGGTCAGTCCGCTAGATGGCGCTTCCAGGTTCACCTCGACATCGGTGCTCCCCACGTCTCGATCGATGTCGCTTCCAAACGCGTAGACGTCTCCTCCAAATCGGGTGAAGGGCCGCATGTCAGCCGCGGGAACGGGCTGCCGCTCGTAGTTGAACTGCACGGATGCGGCGCCCCCGCCCTCCCGATGAAGGATCACGACGTTCCGGCGTCCGTAGAGAAAACTCGGTGTGCGCAGGTCGACCTCGGCCCGATTGTCGATGAACACACCGTCGACGAACACGAAGAACTCGTCGTCGGCGCGGCCTTCAAGTTCACCCCCCGGCGTGGGAAACGAATATTGGCCCACCCAGCGGAGCCACCAGTTGTTGCGGTCGTCGACACCGACGTCCAGCGGGCGCGTGTCGCGGAGGTCATAGGTGCTTGCAGTGGTCGGGTCGATGGTCCGGCCGCGCGGGTTCGACTCGAGGTTGCGACTGAAACCCCAGACCTCTCGGCCGATCTGGTTGAGCAGAGGTGCGCGAATCCGGTCACGCTGCAACACGTCGCCGTCCACTTCGACGGTGAGCCGGGCGTCGTTGTCCTCGACGAGCCAGCCGATCTCGATGGGCACGTAGCCGTCGGCCGCGACCGTCGCCGAGACCGTTCGGTCGTTGCCGCCTTCGCCGTAGCTCAGCACCGTGGCGCCATCCACCACGAGATAGACCGCATCTTCGCCGACGATGCGAAAGGAGTGGGATCCAGCGCTCAGACGCAGCTTGCCGGACAGCCGGATCGCCCAGTTGCGCGTCTGATTTTCGAGGCCGACGCCCACCGGGGCGGTCGACGAATCGACCTCGTCCCACTGCTCGGGACCATAGAATGAACGCCCATCGGCGGTGCGCCCTGCGAGGTCCGCGGGCTCGAGCGGGCCGGTGCCGAGGCCGGGCGCTCGAAAGCCTTCGGCGAGGAGCGCGCCGTAGCGATGCCCGTCTTGCCGCAGCAAGAGAAACAACCCGTTTTCGTTTTCGATGGGGCCGTTGGCGGCGAGGTTGAACTGGTCGGCGGTGACCGACGTGAGGGATTCTTCCACCGGGTCGAAGGCGGGGCAGACGGGTCCGGCATCGACGGCCACGAACTGGTCGGGCACGGCATCCACGGAGCGGTCGCGGCCATCGGCGTCAACGCTGCTGTCCGAGGCGCGGGTCGTCCCGCTTCCCGAGCGGTCGATCGAACAACCCAGCAGGGCGAAGCATCCCGCCGAAGCAAGCGTCACAACACGACGTGATTTGGAGGGGACAGTGCGCACGCCCCGCTAGTGTACAATGCTCGACGACCGCAGGACACGACGCCTCGGATCGAGGTGGATGGAGCTAGCGAGCCGGGTGCGCCTCTCCGCCTTCGGGGCAGAGTGGGGCGAGGCTTGCGCGACGTCTCCGCGTATAGAGCGGATCGACGGTGACCGGTCGCGGACCAAGCGTGACCGTCATCGTTCGCGCGGCGTCGCGGCGTTGGACGATGAGACGGACTCTGCCCCGAGAATGCGTCGCGAGGCGGTTTGCGGCGTCGGCCGGGCCAGGAACCGGGACGCCTTCGACGCCCAGGATGACATCGCCGACTCGGATCCCGTGGGTCCAGCCCGGGCCGTCGGGAACCACGCGTGCGACTCGCGCACCGCGGTCGTCGTCGCTTGGCCCGAACTCGAGGCCGATCCTCGCGAGCGCGTAGTAGCTTTGCGACGGGGCGGCGTAGACGACCCGGTTGCGAAAGTCGAACCACATCCGAAAGTGACGCATCGTCCCCATTCCCACGAGCCCGAGGCCTGCGGAGATTCGTTCGCGCTCGCGGTCGCGGCCGAGGGCGGGGAGCGCCGCGAACTGAAAGGGTCCGACCCGGAGGCCATCCACCATCGCCTGATAGTCCGGAGAGATGACCCCATCGCTGAACTGACCGTACCTTGAGTTCCCTCGGCGTCGGGGATGGACGGCGGCCATCCGCGGGCTCGTCACCACCACCGAGAGGCTCGCCCCGGTGTCGAGAATCAGGTCTCCCCGGTCTACATTCAGCACCTCGCCTCGGATTGCGATCCGGCGACTCATGCCCCGCGCGGTCAGGGCGACCGCGTCGGGCGGTTGGTCGAAACGCTCGTGCGGCATGATCGAGATCGTGCTGGCCGAGCCATCGACCCCGACGACAAAGCGGCGAAAGAAGTCGGCACCGAGAAGGCCCCCGCTCCCGACGGCTTGGGCGAGCCCATCCATCACCAGCACCCGCGCTCCGTCGAGAGGTACACCGGCCACGTCGAGCCGGTCGACCACGCCAACCCATGCGGTATGTGCGGGAAGCCAGGGCGGCTCGATGTAGAACGGCACTTCGCCGGTCGGCACGACGCCGATCTGTTCGGCGAGCTCCTCGTCGAG
>JBCCZL010000509.1:0-7528 GCA_039187775.1 Myxococcota bacterium | reverse complement strand
GCGCCGTCCGCGAACCGAGGAAATGCAGCGCATTTTCGAGCGTGAGAGGATGGGTGCAGACCGTGCTCTCTCGGCCGGAAGCCGACCGAGGCGTTCTTGAGATGCCTTCTCTTTAGGAGTCGAGGTCGCCGATACCGTGGCGGCGGAGCTTGGAGTAGAGGCTTTGTCGGCTGAGGCCGAGCACCTGCGCGGCCGCGGCGCGGTTGTTGCCGCTAATGTCGAGCGCGGCCTCGATGCAAAGACGCTCGATGAGGTCGGTCGACTCTTGAACGATATCTTTCAGCGAGACGCGCCCGACGAGCTCTCGAAGCTGATCGACCGATCGAGGAACGAGCGAATTCGCGCCGGGTTCCAAAACGCGCTGCGATGCCGACACCGGCCGAATCAGGAAACCGTAGCAGGGCTTGCCGCCATTCTGAGCCGTCACCGCGGTGACGACAGCCTCCTGCGCGGCCCCGAAGTCGCCCCGCACGACCGTTGCAAAGTTTCGAACCACGCCGTGCTCTCTGAGGTTCGAGAGAACGATTTTCAGATCGAGACCCGGTCGGCCGAACCACTGCTCGAAGCTCTGTCCAATCACGTGACTCTCGTCCGCACGCTGGACCAATTCGCAGAACCCAGCGTTGGCGCTGAGGACGTGCCTGTCCTCGTCAACGACGACGAAACCGTCGGGAAGGGCCTCGAGCACGTGCAGCATTCGGGATTCGCGACCCTCGGCCGCCATGCCATCCGCCGGCCAGAATCGAATGAGAAGCAAAACGACGCCAGCTTGGCGAAACATGGAAGCAGACGCCATCAAGCGCGTTTGGTCGTCGGATTCGAGATGGACGCGCGTGTGCGTCCCTCCGGCTTCGACTGCACCGAGGAGCGTCAGCAAGTTGTCTCGACTTCGTTTGGCGAAAAGGTCGATCAGCTTCTTCCCCTGAAGGTCGTCGACCGACCGCCCGAGAATCGTAGCGGCCGCCGGGTTCGCTTCGACCACCTCTCGTGCGTCACCCTGCACGATGAGAGCACCTTCGGAGCAGACGTGGAAGAGGACGCGGTAACGGGTATCCGCTTGGCGGAGGCGCCGATACTCGACGTCCATCGCCTGCTGCGAACTCACCAGTCGCTGCTGCAGCTCGGCGATGGTGCGTAGGTCCTGACCGGGCAGGATGACGTGCTTATCGTCGGAGACGAAACCACCGAAGCGGACAGGAACCGAACCGAGGCCATCGACCTGTTGGTTGATCTCTCGAGGACGTACGAGCTCGCCGCCGCTGTCCAGGTTCGCGCGCAGCTTCGCGACCTTACGACGACTGTCGGGCAGCACTGTGTCCACCCACTTCTGCCCAACCAGGTACATCCAGCCGCGCTCGTTCTTGAGCCCCTCGCCTAGCCACACGTCCACGATGGTTCCCGAGGTGTCGAGGACAAGTGCCAAATCAGCCATCGATCCCACCACGCGGCGTGCGAAAAGTTCGCCTGACTCGGCAGGAGGTCCACTCGGTTCGATTCCGCTTGCGGCTTGCATCTTCACTCCAATTGTACGTCGTATTAGCGCCGCACCCAAGGCGATTTGGGCGATTTTGGGGCCAATTACAAGGCGGGATGGGGGAGTGAAGAGGCGTGGTCGGAGCCGAGGCACTCAAGCGCCTCGCGGCCCGATCGACAGTGAAGTGCGCCGAAGCGCTCGGCCACCTCGGAAAGCCCCTCGGCGGCGCCGCCCAGCATGACCTGAGCGCTGGGGTGGAGCCCCCGGATGCGCTCCAGCAGGGCGCCCAGACGGCGAAGCAGGGCGTCATTGCTCACGGTGAACCCGATTGCCGAGACGCTCTCGCGCCCGAGGAGGTCGAGCAGCGCCATCTCGTCGGCCACGGGTTCGACCTGAACGGCCCACCCTTGGGCTCGCAGGAGCTCCGCGATCACGTGAATCGAGAGGGTGTGCTGTTCCCCAGGGGCGGCGCACAGGACGATGAGTCCCTCTTTGGTGACAGGCGATTCGACTTTCTGGCCGATCACTGCCACCAGCCGCTGGAGCATCCCGAGCCCCACGGTGACGTCGGAGAAGGAACGTTCGTCGTCCAACCACTGCTCCCCAAGCCAGTGCGCGGCCGGAGCGATGACGTCGAGAAGTACGTTCTGGATCGGCAGCCCCCCTCGGAGCAGGCCCTCCAGGCGGCCGAGAAGCCCCGGCATGTCCTGCCCCGTGGACAGCTCGGCGAATCGCTCGATTTCTTCCTGCGCGATTTCGAAGGTATCGGCGCGCGCGGCGCCGGAGATCAGAGGAGAGCGGTGGGCGAGGAGCAGCTGCGGGATGATCTGATCTTCGATCGTGTTGAGCAGGTCGGTTTCGGAGGGCCGCGCCTCGACCTCGTGCACGCCGGACTCTCTTTCCTGGAGCGGATACGTATCCGATTCGGCTCCCCAGGTGTTGTCGTCCGCGTGTTTCACAGTGGCGACCTCATTCATCGGACCACTCCGATAGTGCGATAGTCGATCCTACTCGCGCGTTGAGTCAAGAGGTTCATTGGATTCCTTTCGTAGCCCAGCGCCACAGCCATGCGTCCGGCACCGGGATCGCGAGAGACAGGTGCTCGAAGATGGCCAGCGTCAGAAGTGAAGCCGACAGAACGAGGCCGGTCGCCTCCCCATCGGAGGCCGGGGTCACGGCCGTGAATAGGAGAAACGCGACGACGGACGCGATCCCCAACGAGAAAGGCATAAGCAGACTCACGCGAGATACGCGAAAGTAGCTTGCGAGATATTTCAAGTGCCGCGGCACGAACTCCTGCTGCAGGTTCTGAACGCCCAAGAAGATGTTGAGTTTCGCCGAGAGCCGCATGAGCCACAGCACCGCAAAGGTCCACGCCGCGACCTGATTGGGCGCCTTCCAGCTGAGCGTGACCAGGACAGCCATGGTTGCCGCCAGCGCGAGCTCGTGATGAATGACAGCCTCGGTGGCGGCCCGAAAGCGCGGCCAGCCTCGGAGTCCGGGCGGGCAGGGGCCACGGCGAGGACCCGTCACGCGACCGAGCAAGAACGTCAACTCATGCCAGCCCCACAGCGCGATTCCGCTCAGGAACCCGAGACAAGCGCCGAGACTGGTGTCGTCATGGCGCAGCGCGAACGTCGCAACCAGTGCAGCCACCGCTAAAACGCTCGCAACCGCAATACTCCGTCGGTGCGTTCGTCGAGGAAGCCAAACCAGACGCAGCACCAGCGCAGTGCTCAACCACCAGACTCCGACGACGAACAGGACTGTGAGCAGTGTGTTCATGTCACCAAGCGGGCGCCGTGCGGAGTTCTTCAGGGAGCGCGTTGGTCTGCGTGGGAAGGAAATACATGCGCGCGAAGATCGCTCCCACACGGAGCTGCAGCGGCACCGCCTTGATACGACCTAGGACGCCCTGCTCCCGTAGACTCATGATGCGCGCCGAGAGCGACTGCAGGTTCTGCATATGCTTCAGGAACGCTGGGTTCTCGACATCGAGGAGCACCGGAAACACCTGCTTCGACACCGCCTGCACGATGCGGAACACCTCGATCGCGTTCTGCTCCGGGTCGAGCCCGAGCGCATGATGAAGGTGCGGCCGCGTGTGGTCGCGCACGAACATGGTGGCGAACACGGCGAGTTGGAAGAACCGAATCCAAAGCCGGTTCAACCCCTTGAGCAGCTTCGGGTTGGCGCGCATCATCAGCGCCAGCGCCTCACCGTGACGGAACTCGTCGTTGCACCACTCCTCGAACTTGTTGAAGATCGGGTGGAAGCGGTTCTCGGGATTGCGCTCGAGGTGCCGGAAGATTCTGATGTAGCGGGCGTAGCCGATCTTCTCCGACAGATACGTCGCATAGAGGATGAACTTCGGCTTGAAGTACGTGTACTGCTTCTTCTTGACCAAGAAGCCCATGTCGACGCTGAGGCCGAACTCCTTCAGGCATTCATTGATGAAACCCGCGTGCCGCGACTCGTCGCGCGCCATGTAGCGGAAGAGCTTCCGTAGCTCGGGGTTGAACCCCTTCTTGTGCAGCTCGGCGTAGAGGACGCAGCCCGAAAACTCGGCCGTCAGCGAGCTCACGAGAAAATCGAGAAACTCTTTCCGAAGCTCGGGCGAGAGCGACTCGGGGTCGAAGTCCCAGTCTTCGTCCTTGTGGAAGTGCCCGAAGTTCTTGTCCTCCTCGAACTCGGCCATCAAGGCTTCCCACTGGGGCCCGATCGAGTCGATGGAGAGACGGTTCATCGACTTGATGTTGGTGGTGTAGAAGCGCGGGCTGAGCGTGGTCGTTTCCTGCGCTTTTTGGGTGGACTCGTTTGGAAGGGTTTGGGTGGTCATGTCATCTCCATGAACGGGGCTCAGTCGACGAGCTCCATGATTCCAAGGTCGCCAACGAGGCGGACCCATAGTCGCTTGAGGGGAGAGGCGCGCCGCACCGTGGCGCGACGACGAACGCGGATTGTTTCACCGAAGGCGGGCGTTATCGCGGCGCCATGCACGGTCACTGAATCGCCCGGGTGGATCTCGGGGTTGCCGTCGAGTTCGACGTGCGCCGACAGGTCCTCGGGCGTGTTCGTGACCGTTACGGTACAGCCGAGATCGAAGACGCGGGCGTGGACGGAGGCCGTCATCGATTCGCCTCCCGTAGCAACCGGTCGAAGGACTGGTAGTTCGTCTGACCGAACGAGCGCAGCTCGACGCTGTGGCCGGTCTCCGGGTCTTGAAGGACGAAGCGCCCGTCGTCGGTTCGGCCCAGCAAGAACGGAGCCTCGCGGCCGATCGACTCGAGCTTGCGAGTGCGGAACATGTCCCGGAGCACGCCGCGCACGAAGCCGCCCGACTCCGGCTCGAGGGTCATGATCTCGCGGCTGCCGTCGGCGGATCGAACTGCGACCCCGCCGTTTGGGAGGTCTGCGAACTGAAGTGAGACGGACTGCGCAACGGTGGGCAGTGGCGCTTCGACGCGGTTGGCCCTGCCCATCGCAGCGAGCGCGATCACGATGACGATCACCACGGCAGCACCGATCAAGGCACCCCGCGGCACCTTTTGTTCGTGCACGTGGTGGTGAGCGATCGCCCGCTGAAATGCGCCGTCTTCCATCGCCTTACGTGGCCGTCTCCGCGGTTAAGTCCCGAACCAGCCGGGGGCCGGCGCTCGGTGCGTTGTCGTTGGCCGCTCCCCCGGGGCCACCAGCAATCGCGACCGACTGCTCGGCCGCGTAGCGCAACACTGCTTCCTTCAGGCATTGAGCCACTGCGTTGGGCTCCGCGATGGCGCGGAGAGCCGGGCGGGGCTTGAAGAGGTGGCCCGGAGCCACATGCGGCCAGAAGTAGATGCGTCGTACGCGCTCGCCCTTCGTCAGCTGGAGCGCGATGTCGCCATCATCGTCGTCTCGGACCACGAGGTCGGCCGAGGCGAGACGCTTGAAAGGCAGGTTCCAAGCCATGGGAAGCACGACCCCAAATCGCATCACGATGCGACGGTTCGTGATCGTGTAGACGGTGGCTCTCGCGTGCAGCAGCGCGAACAACGCCACCAAACCTAGGCACAGCAGGAACAGTCCAATCATCTGGAGAATCTCGACCGAAGCTGTGCCCAGCCCTCCCCCAGCGAAAGCGACCGCAAGCCGGACCATCACCAGGACCGAGAAGTACACGGCCAACCAGTGGATCTTCATCGCCGCCTTCGCGAGCGAACGCCACTTCGGCGCCCCTTGCCAAAGGATGCGTTCGCCGTCCGGGAGCTCGGCGGGGAGCCCATAGACAGGCTCCATTTCGTCGTAGTGGCTCATACCACCGGCCCCATACGCTTCGGCTCCGCGTACATGCGGGCCCCGGCGAAGAAGGCGACGATCCGCTCTTCCTCCATGAGCGTGATCTGCTCGGTCTGCTTGAGGGTCGGTGCGAGCGCGAGCTGCGTGGAGCGCAGCGCCTCCGTCTCGACGTAGCTCTTGTCGCCTCGGACTACCACCGTGTTGATCGGCACCAGGCGAACGTCGTCGCCGTTTTCACCGAGTCCGACCTCGAGGTAGCGAACGATCATCTCGGCCCGATCGACCCAGATGTCTTTGACCTTGCCGCAGACCTGGCCATCGGCCCCCACCAGGTTCCAGCCGCGGACGTCGTGTCCGGCGGTCACCCTGTAGTCCGTCGCAACGCGCATCGGGACGATGGCGATGCGACCCTCGCGGGTGAGCTCGGGCTCGTCGTGCCGCTCGGCGTAAGAGGAGGGGCCGACTCCAGCCAGCAGGGGGTTTCTGGTGGTGGGCGTACTCGTCGACCCGGTGGCGGGCGCGGTTCGAGCAATCTCGAAGTCTCGAGTATCCCGCGCGAAGTTCGGCGCCTGATACTCGCCGCCCTCGGGCAGCAGGAACGTCTTGGGCTTCGGAAGCAGGACGTTGGTCGTGGAGCCCACTCTCCGAGGGAAGTCTTTCTCGAGCGGGTAGCCTTCGCGACGATCCTCCTTGCGAAGCCAATAAATCAGGCCGGCGAAGAAGATCCAAAACGCGTAGAGAGCGAGCTGAGCGAAATCGATGGACTGTGTGATCATGGGAGTTCCAAACCGGCTAGCAGGGCATTTCCGCAAGCCCGAAACGAGTAGAAGAGGAGCCCGTCGAGGCACCGGACCGAACCAACGGCCCGATGGCCACTAGCGTGCCGAACAGAAGAGCAATCTCGAGGTGGTAGACGAAGCTGTAGCCGACCTGGCTTTGGACGAGGCCGGGACCGAGGGCGCCTTGAACGGCGAGGCTGGACACCCCATCGCGAAGCGCGCCGCCACCGGCGATGCCGAGGCCGCTGGCGGTGGCTTGCACCGCGCCCCACGCACCAATCGCGAGGCCGGACTGGCCGCGTTCGGAAAGCGACATCGATGCGGTGAGCGTACCCACCGAGAACCAACCGCCACCGAAACCGATCACGACAGTGCCAAACCAGAACATGCCGACCGAGGTGAGCGGGGCGGCAAAGATGATCGCCGAGAAGCCAAAGATACCGATCAGCGCACCGAATGCAGCGAGCCGATGCGGGTCGCCATCGTTCGTCAACCAGCGTGCAGCCACGAAGAGGCCGCCCAGAGTCCCGCCCGCCATCATCGCGGTGAGGACCGTCGTGGCCGACACCGAGAGGTTGAGGAGCTCGCCGCCGTAAGGCTCGAGCAGGACGTCCTGCATACTGAAACCGGCCCCACCCAGACCCACTGCAACGAGGAGCCGGGTGGCGGCGCCACCCCGGAGGAGCTCGCGGAGCGACTCGCGGAACGGACGCCGCGGCGCGTGGGCCGGCGCGGGAACGGGCTCGCCGTCCTCGTCTCGGTGGAGTTTTCCCTCCTGCTTCCAAAGGGCGATCACGTTGAGAACCGCGGTGACCACCGCCGCGCCCTGAATGATCTGCATGAGCTTCACGTAGCCGAAGTCCCGAAGGAGCGCGCCGAACACGAGGGAGGCGGCCACCATGCCGACGAGCAGCATGACGTAGAGCAGAGCGACTGCCCGCGGCCGAGACTCAGGGGTGGCGAGATCGGTGGCGAGAGCCACCCCCGCGGTCTGGGTGGT
>JBCCZL010000508.1:0-7537 GCA_039187775.1 Myxococcota bacterium | reverse complement strand
GCGCGATCGGCTATTTCCGGGAGGCGATCGGTGCCGACCCGTCCTATGCCGAAGCCTACGCCGCGCTCGGTCGGGCTTATCGCAGTCAGAACCGAAACGACCTTGCCCTCGAGATCCTCCGAAGCGCGCTTCGACGGCGGCCCGACCACGCGTCGCTGTGGGGCGAGCTCAGCCAGGTGCTCGAGGCGGAGGGGCGCCTCGACGAAGCTGCCGACGCGGCGCGGACCTTTGTGGAGCGTGCACCGACGAGCATCGAAGCTCACCGTCTTCGAGCCGAGCTTGCGCATCGCCGGGGGGCCTGGCTGGAGGCGCTTCACGCGTATCGGTCGATCGTCGACTTTTGTCGAGCGACGGCGGTCCCGGACGAGTCGGTGCTCGAAGACGCCCGCCGACGCGCAGCGGCGCTCGAGGTGCTCGCCGGTCCTCTCGATCCGGTCACTCGAGGCGAGCATTGCCATGGGAGTGCGGTCCAGCGGGTGTTGGCTCGCTGCAGTCCTGAGGCCCGCTCGACTCGTCGTCGGTAGCCGAACGCGTCGACGGAATGTGATTCCGCATCAAGCGATGTGATTCCGCATCAACGACCGGCGCACGGCGACACGGCAACACGACAGCATCGATCATCACGACCGAACGCCTGTGGGTCGTCAGCCACGGCGACGGAGGCTTCGTGCGCCGATCATCGAGCCGATGAGGCAGAGCAGAAAGAAGCCGCCGGTTCCGAGGGCAACGTACATCGGGGTGAGCTCGCCGGTCCGATAGAAGAGATACGCGAACGCGCTGGAGGCCACGGCAAAGGTGGCAAAGATCAATTGATGGCCGAGGGCGTAGAGCAGGCTTGCGCCGTCGCCCAGGCCTCGAAACCGCATTTCGAGTTCGCCCCGCATGGCCTTCGAGAGGTACTTCCGCACATCGTCGGGAACCTGAAGCGCGCTGAGGGCGGTGTCCTTGACGGCGTCGACGACCATCGTCGCAAAGTCCCGATCTTCGCCGAGCACAAACTCCTCGAGATAGGGACGGACCACGGCCATGGGGTTCATGTTCGGATCGAGATGCGTGCACACCCCACTCATGAGGAGAATCGTCCGCTCGAGGAGGACCCAGTCCTTCGGAACCTGGAATGCGCTCGTGAGCTCGCGGATGCTGATGTCCTGTCGTCGAAGATCCAGGATGTTTTCCAATCCGATCTGCGGATCGATTTTGATGTCCTTGAGGTTGAGGCTTTCGAGCTGGACCTCGTCTTGAAAGCGGCGGTGGAAATACTCGACGATTCGCTCGGAAGCGAGCTCCGCTTCGCGGCCGCGGCCGATGAATCCCATCGACCGGAGGGACCGGTAGATGCCCTCGGTGTCTCGCTTGATCACGCCTTCGAGAAGGTCGGGGATGCCCTGCTTCATGGCGGGGCTCAGCTCGGCGACCGCGCCGAAGTCGAGCAGGACCAGTGTTCCGTCACGGCCCACCAACAGATTTCCCGGATGTGGATCGGCGTGATACACGCCGTCGACGAAGATCATCTTGCAGTAGGCTCGAACCAGGCGCTGCGCGAGAACCGTGCGATCGATGCCCCAGGCGTCGAGGCGGGGGAGGTCGCTGATCTTAGTGCCTTCGCAGTAGCTCGAGGTAAGGACCCGCGCCGTACAGAACGAGGAAACGAGGGTGGGAACGATCACGCCGTCCTCGTCTTTCAGGTTTTGGCCGATCCGCTCCATGAACGCGGCTTCGCGTACGAAGTCGAGTTCGGCTTCGATCATCTCGCGGACCTGGCGGTAGATCACGTCAAGGCCCTGAAGCGGGACGAACCAGCCGACGATGATCATGATTCGCCAGATCGTTTTGAGATCGATCTGTACGATCGTGTCGATGTCGGAGTGCTGGACCTTGATTACCACTTCGGTGCCATCGCGGAGGGTGGCCCGGTGGACCTGACCGAGCGAAGCGCTCGCGAGGGGCGTTTCGTCGAACGACGAGAAGAGCTCCTCCGGGTCCTTGCCGAGCTCCTCTCGGATCCGCGTCTTGATCTCGCCGATCGGTCGCGGAGGCACCTGGTCCTGAAGCGACTCGAGGGGCTTTCGGAACTCCTCGGGAAGGAAGTTCGTCATGATCGAGATGAGCTGCCCGACCTTGATGAAGAGCCCCTGTAGGTCGACGATGGTTCGTTCGATTCGGGTGGCGTTGGTTCGGTGAACCCTCGAAAGGTGGGTGTCGTAGTAGCCGCGGCCGAAGATCTTTCCTCGAAGGCTGAGTCGGAGATAGCTGGCAATCACCACGAACGTCGTCCAGTAGGCCTTTACAAACCGGAGGCGGCGAGCACCCGGGGGTCGGTGCGGCACATTGGCCATCGAGGGCCGGGGGTCGCTCTTGAGCGAGAGATCGGAGGCCGCCTCCATGCCTACAGCTTGGGCCATTCGCCGGATCGGAGCCAGCGCAACGTGAATCCCACCCTGGACGCGCGGTGGGCGTCTCCGATCCCCGATGCCGGCGACCGCGTCGAATCAGAAGAGAAGAGCCCCGCTCAGAGAAGCGAGGCGAATGCCTCGGCGCCGTGCGGGAGCTCGCCGTGTTCGTTTCGATGGGTCCACAGGACTTCCGCGATCACTGCGCGGGCCCGCGCCGGCGCCACCTCGAGGGTAGCGCCCACTCGATTGGCCATCTTCGCGGCCGCCGCCTCCGGAACCAGGGGCTCATGGGAGTGATCGACTTCCCCATGATGCCACCGAAGCGACCAAAGCTCCACGAACGACCCGTAGAGCGGGCGCTGCACGATCGCCGATCCCTGCGCCTCGTTTCCGCCAAGAAACGCCCGGGGAGGGCCCGAAAGCGAGCCTTCGAAGTCTCCGCCCGCCGCCTTGAGCAGCGCCTGAATCGTCGCCTGCTGTTCGAGGTCGGGTTCGACCGCCGCGAGGGCCATGAGGGCGGGGAGGGGGGAGATCCCTTCGGCGGCGGCGTCGGCCAGCGTGGCGTCGAGAAGTCGTCGACGAAGCGGCAGGCTGAGTCGTCGGTACGCAAGCGCCAGCCCGTGCGCCGCCTCCAGGTCCTCGCCGGCGGCGCGGAGGAGTGCCGAGAAAGGGCCTCGGATCCCGTCGCCGTGAGTCTCGTGGTCGGCCATCGGACCGTCATAGCGAACCGCGACGCCGGTGCCAATCAAATCAGTCGGACGCTTGACGAAATCCGAAGGCCCTCCTGTAATCAGGCCTTCCGTGTAGGACGCTCGTGGCTCACGAAGAAGATCGCTTCGTAGAAGAGTTTCGCCCCTTTGTGCTCCGGATCGTGCAACGCGTTCGGTCCGAGCTGGCGATCCCTCACGTCGATACCGATGAACTTCTCGCGTTTGGGTTTCAGGGCCTGCTCGAGGCGAGGAGCCGCTACGACCCGAGCCGCGGCGTGCAGTTCAACACCTACGCGTATTACCGGGTCCGCGGCGCGGTCATCGACGGGCTGCGAAAGATGATTCGGGGTCCGCGGGGCCGCTTCACTGCAGCGGCGGCCAAAGATCGGATCTGCGAAGATACCGCCATCGCCCTCGGCCAGACTCCGGGGACGAGGACCGGCCGCGAAGCCGCCGGCGCGCTCGGCAACGCGCTTTCCAAGATCACTTCGGCGTTCGTGCTTGCGCACACCGAGGTGAAGCCGCCGGAGCCTTCTCCCGAGTCGGTCCTCCTCACCACCGAGGAGCAGGGGCGCGTCCGGGACGCGGTCGCTGCGCTTGGAGAGCGCGAGCGGGCGTTGGTTCGCGGGTTCTATTTCGAAGGTCGGCGTTTCGATGAAGTGGCCGCGGAGCTCGGCATCAGCAAGTCCTGGGCGTCTCGACTCCATTCGAAGGCCCTTCGCGAACTTCGGGAGCTCCTCGGCGACGAGACCTGACCCGGAGTTTTCCACGGAGGAAGTCGTTTCTCCGGAGTGCGGCGTGAAATGATCGACCACGCGTGGTCTCGGGTCAGGGGCAAGCGTCTCCGAAGCTCTCTCGGAGCGTGACCTCGAAGCTTCCGATGACCGAGAGCTGTTCAAAGCCGTCGGTACAGTCGGACAGGGTCATCTCGAAGCTTGCGGACTGGGGGTCGCCGGCATTTCGTCCGGTTTCGCCAAACGTGAGGAGCCCGGAACTGCCGGCGCAGTTGCCGAAGCTCTCGGTTGGACCGGTGCGGCGGAGAAATAGACGAACCTCGACGGGATCGCCGGGAACGGGTTCCTCCACCGTGTAGGGCGCGGTGAGGTCGCCGAGCTCGTCGCGGTCGATTCGAAACACGAGTTGGTTGTCATCGACGTCCGGATCGCAGGTGCCTTGGCTAAGCCCGATGGCCAGCCGAGGGTCTTCGCATCCCTCGCCGTCGAGCCACGCCGCGTATGCACGGGTGATCGGAGAGCCGACGGCGGCCCCCGTGGCATCTCGGATGTCCAGCACGTTGGCACGCGCGGGACCGACCACTTCGCAGCCGGGTGGCAAGCCCGAATCGGTGGCGTCGGCGTCGGCCGCTGCGTCCATCGACGCATCGCGGCGCCCTCCACCGGGCGGTGGCAGCTGGGTTCCGCCCTCACCCCCAGGAGGCGGAGGTGGGGGCCGAGTCTCGGCATCGGAGCACCCGATGGCGCTCACAGCCAGGAGTACGAAAGCGAAGCGCATGCCATCAGTATGCCTGAGCCGTCGGCACAGGCCAGATTACCGCCGCCGTCGGACCGCGAAGAGGAGACTCAGCAGAAGAACGAATCCCTCGGAAGGTCCCGGGGCGGTCGCGCAGCCGCTGTCATCGCTCGGGGGCATCGGCGTGGCGTCGGGTGCGGCATCCGCTCCCGCGTCGCCCGCGTCTCCCCCGACCATCATGACCTGTTCCTCCACGACCTCGAAGGTTGCCGTCACCGGTTCGGTCTCCACCGTGCCGTCGGAGACCCATACCCGCCAGTGGTACACGCGAGGGGCGAGATCTTCGGGGACGAACCAGAAGCTGAACCCGGTGGTCTGTTCGACGGCGCCCGACTCGACCTTGGCGGGTGAGTCGAAGGTGTCCACCGTATCGAGCTCGAAGAAGTAGATGAGCTCGTCTTCAAAGTCCTCGTCCTGTGCGTTCGCCGCCACCAGTCGGGGGCGCGCGTCGTCGATGAGGATCGCGCCGATCGGAAAGATCGGAGCCGGCGGAGTAGGCGCTCGGTTTGGACTCACGGTGAGCTGCCATTGCTGGGTGGCCTCGCCGCCGTCGCCGTCATCGACGAGCACCTCGACGGGAATCGTCTCCGACCCGACGGTGATCTCTCGCTCGTTGGGGGTCCAGCTCAGGACCCCGGTGTCGCTGATCACCATCCGCTCCGGGGCCTGAAGGAGGTCGAAGGTGGGCGGGTCATTCGGTCCTGCGGGATCGTTCACCACGACTTCGTAGATGTACGGCGAGCCTACGCTTGCGATGAGGCTCGGCTCGGAGTCGATGCTTGGCGCGACATTGTTGGCGCGGACGGCGAAGAGCCGGATCGATTCGCGCATACCGGAGTCGATGGCCTGCACCGCGACGAGAATCCCCCCCGGACCATCGAGCATACCCGCAGGGAGCGTGAACGTGGGAATGTCGGGAAGCTCCCCAAAGGTACCGTCGTTGTCGAGGTCCCACGAGTAGTTGAACATGTCGCCTTCGGGGTCGGCGACAGCCACCGTCACGGTGACTTCGGTGCCTTCGTCCAGTGCGGTTTCCGGCCCCGTGAACTCGATCGTCGGCGCCCCCGGGTCGGCCCGAAGTGCCGACGCAGCGAAGTTTCGAATCGCGCCGTTGTACGCGCCGGTTCCGTCCCCGGCGGTGGTGCCCCACGACGGATGCATGCTTGGGGAAGAGTCGCCGTTGCTCACATAGGCGACCTCGCCGGCGCCGAGGGTGCGGAGGGTCCAGCCCGCATTGCTGCCGGTGCCCGGCGCAAGGTTGATGGTTCCTGGGCCGACCGCGGTGCAAGAGTCCTGGTTCACCGAAGCATCGGCGGGCACCCGGCCCACGAGGTTGACTCGGCCGGTCGTCACGCTGGTGGGGGTCGCCACGATCGGGCCGAGCCGGGCACCACCATCGGCGGCGCCGGTGCAGCCAATGAATGCGTAGAGCAAGCTGTCGACGGGCGACGCGATGGCGTCGTAGCCGGTGACGAACACCTTGCCTCCGGTCATCACGAACGACGTGAGATTGGTGAACACCGTGGCGTCGGTATGGGTGCTTCCAGATCCGGTCCCGGTGGCGCTCCAGAAGATCACGTCGTAGGTGCTGAGATCTCGGGTGAGGGTGGGGTTGGAACCGGCGCGGTAGTCGTTGAGGACGGTGGTCACGGTGTGGCCGTCACCGATGAGCACCACGGGAATGTTGGTGTCGGTGCTCGAGTCGCTCACGAACAGGATGTTCGCCGCCTGGGCGTTGGCGCTCCCCCACACCAGCACGACTGCCGTCAATCCCATCCAAGCACGCATACCCATGTCCTCCCGGACCTCCCAAGTCCCCCTACGACCCTTGCGGAGCGATGGGCGCTTTTCAACCCTAGTGCTTCGCAAAAGCCGAAATGGTCCGCAAACCGAGACACCCACCGGTCGTCCGGCGCGAAGTTCCTAGAACGTTCCGCCGAGAGTGATCGCGCCGCCGCTCGGCATCGCGCCCAGGCCGAACTGTAGCTGCGGCCCCATTTCCGGAGGGCGGAGGAGCTGCGCTGAGTCGTAGGCGTCGAGTTCGTCGGGCTCGCCGTTTCGCTGATTGCGCCGCCGCTGCCGTCGGTCTCGCTCGCCGAGCCGCTCGCGGAGTTCCTCGTAGGCCGACCAGCGCTTCTCGGCTTCGGTGCGGGTAAAGAGGTTGATGACCCCGCTAATCACCGAGACGCCCGCCCCGATGAGCACGATCGCACCGAACACGTCGGGAACGGTGAAGTCATTCGGGCCGAGGTAAATGGGAATGATCGCCACGCCGGAAGCGATATTGATCGCCGCGTCGAGGATCCGCAGAAGTCGGCTTCGGTCGGCCAGCGACTCGAGCTCCTGTTCGCCGAAGCGAAGCCGAGCTTCGACATCGTTCATGGTTTCCATCGGCATATGGCCGTAGGTTGTCGCCGCGCCCGATGGGTCCGGCCGGAGTACCAGCCCGAGGATTCCTCGCGCCACCCCGGCGGCTCCGAACACGAAAAGGTACTCGCGAATGCCCGACGGGCCGTCCACGATCACCCCAAGGGTGATCGAGAGGCCGCCGCTGACGATCGAGAGGACCCCGTCGACGATGCCGCCGCCTCCCCGCGCGGCGAGGTGTGCGAAGTCTGCATCGAGAACCCGGAGGCGGGTGGCGATCCGGCTCGGGATCTGCACGCCGTCGGCGACGTCCGGAAGAAGTCTTGGACTCGACCCGCTTGGGTACCGGCCTCGGGGTTCCTCCGAAGAAGCCGAAGGAGGCTCGGGGACCTCCGCGTTGACCCCCTCGGAGCCCGTCTCCTCGGAGGGGTCGGGGGCTTCGACGGGCTCGGACGGAGGTTCCGGAACGGCCGACGGGGTCACCAGGTTGGTGGGCGACACCGAGGGGGTGGGAGGGGGCGGTTCCGCTGGGGTGGG
>JBCCZL010000507.1:0-7538 GCA_039187775.1 Myxococcota bacterium | reverse complement strand
GCGGTCGATGCTGTCGAGCCCCATGTGCCGAATGATCGAGACGAAGAGCTCGTGAAGCACCATCGCCTTGGCGTTCCGGTCGCCTTCGGCTTGAAAGTGCCGACCCGTACGATAACGGCCACAGCTGTCGCCGAACAGCATCACCGGGACATTGGCGTTGGTGTGGGGGCCGCCAGCTCCGAACTCGGATGTCCACAACACGAGCGTCGACTCGATAAGGGGACGACCGTCGGCGTCCATGGTGGTCTCGAGCTTGTCGATGATCGTCGCCACTCGCTCGGAGAACCAGTTGTAGAAGATCTTCATCGCCGGCAGCGTGTTCGGATCATCCTTCGGCCGATGGGTCCAGGCATGCATCTGCGGCCCCGAATCTCCGCTGTCGACCCGCGGCGACTCGGGCACGTTGTAGCTTTCGGGGATCGAAAAACGGGAGGCACCGTTGCCAAAGCCCACGCTGACCACGCGGGTGACGTCGCAAACGAACGAGAGCGCCATGAGATCGGTGAACGCATCCATCGCGTCGTCGCGCGCTTCCCGTCCCACCCAGTTGTGATCCATCGGCTGAGGAGAGATCGGACCGGACGGCATCTCGCAGGTCAGCCGGGGGGTCATGGAGGCACTGATACTCTGCTCGAGGGTTTCGATATCCGCGCAGTGTCGATCCAGGATCTCGCGGCCCTCTGCACCGAGGCGACCGCGAAGTCGCTGGCAGTCACCGTAGATGTGGTCCAGGACAAAATGCTGTCGCTGAAGCGCCTGATTGACCATGGTCGGCCCATCGCCGCCGAAGCTCGGCGCGATTTCGGCCAGCCCGTCGTAGGGGTTTGTGATCGGGAGCACCGCCTGACCGGCACGCTCGAAAAACGGGGGCCGGGCGCGATCGTAGAGTCCGAAGGTGAGGCTCCGCTTGGGCGTGATCACGCCGCTCGCTTCGAGCTGCTGGCCGATGAACTGATCGAGGGATGGCCCGGTGGCCGTGCGGGTGCCTTCGGTACAGGTCGCGGTGAGCGCTCCCACCGAGCCCGACTGATGGCCGTACTCGTCGACATTTCCGAAAGGCACACCGGCCTGGTGCACATCTCGAAAGAAGATGCCGCGAGCTCGGTGACGCTCGAGCGGACTCCACCAATCGTGAATCGTGAAGCTGTCTTCCGTTCCCTCGGTGGGGCCGCGCTCGTGCTGTGGACCGTTCGGCGAAAAGATAATGACCACCCGTCGCGGTCCGTCCGAATTGGCCTGGATCCGGCGCGTGGGAAGCAGAAACGGGCTCGCCGCGGCCGCCGCCGCTCCGCTTCGAATGAGGTTTCGACGTGAGATCTTCATGGTTGCACCCGCACCTGAGCGAACTCGTTGGACCGCACCAGTTCCATCATCAGCGCTTCGACGGCGCCCTCCTGAGCCACCGCCGACTCCCCCAGAGAAGCGATGTAGGGAGCGTCCCGCTCCGCCTCAAAGTGTCCATAGGTCCAGCGAAACAGTCGCTTTGCGACGCACCGAGCCGCGTCGGGATGGTCGGCCAGCTGGCGCGAGAGGTCGGCTGCATTGTCAAAGGTGATCGGAGTATCGCCGACCTCGAGGTAGCCCGTGGTGTCGATCGTTCGGCCTTCGCCGTCGGTGGGCGCAAACCGCCCCACCGGATCGTACGCAAGGAACGCAAATCCCGGTGGGCTGATGAACTGATGGCACGTGGCGCACGCTTCCGGCGAAGTGACCTGCTCGAGATACTCGCGGAGCGTCACCTCGCCGATCGCGGCTTCGTCGACCTCCGGAACCATCGGGATCGGCCCAAGCACACCGCAGAGCACGTTCTCGTAGACGAACTTCCCCACCGGGAACGGAGACGCACCGCCCTCGGTGGTGTGCGCCGCCAAGACGGTGGGATGCATCAGAATTCCCGCACGCTCCGCCGGGTCGAGAGACGCGAGCGCAAAGTCGCCGGCGCCATCGAGACCGAGGACCGGAGCGATCGACTCGTCGACAAAGTACTGATCGGTTCGGAGGAGCCCAAGAAAGCTCCCCGGACTGTCGAACAGCACATGGTCGACGGTGCGGTCCAGGCTTTCGCCCGCCCGAGCGGCCACATTGTTCGCCAGCCCATCGAGAACCTCGGGGTTCTTCTGAGCAATGGTGCTCCCCGGATCGATGAGGCCCATCCAGTCGGCGACGAACCCTCGCATGCCGATCCTGGCCTCCGGAGAATCGAGCAGTCGGTGAAGCTGTTGAGCCCGAGCTTCCGGATCCGTTAGCTCTCCCGCTTCGGCCGCGGCAAGAAGCGCGTCGTCCGGACCACGCTCACCCACGAGAAAGCTCAAGCGGGAGGCGATCTCGTAGCCGGCCAGGTTTCGTCGGCCCTGCCGGTCGACATCGCCCTCCCCGATCTCTCGGCGAAACAAGAAGTAGGACGACGTCAGGACCGCCGTCACGAGAGTGACGAGGCGGTCCGACGGAGTCTCGCCAGCCTCCGACTGATCGAGGATTCCAAGGTACGACGCTGCCGTCTCCCCGTCGGGCATTTCGCGAAACGCGCGCCGCAACAAGGGCTCGGCGAACTCGCGGGCGCACGCATCGGTCACCGGCTCGCAGGCGAGGCTTCCGACCGCGCCCTCGGCCGCGCTGAGCGCAAGCTCGTAATAGGTCTCAAGCTCGGACCGAACAATCTCCTGGCGAAGGGAGATATTGCCGTGTCCTTCCACCACCGTTTGTAGCGGGGCGCGGTCAACGTCGACCGAAGTGCCGAGGAGGTCGGCCACGGTGTGCGCATATTCGCGGCGGGTGAGCGGCCGAAGACCGTTCGAAGTGCGAAGCTCCGGCAATCCGTCGGCCCCGATCGGAATCTCGTTTTCTTCTCCAGGCTCGGTCACCTCGTCGGCCGATTTGCTAACCACCCCCTGACAACCCCCCAGGTACGCCGCTCCGCCGAGCAACATCACGGCAGGAATCCCCCACCCCGCTGCTCCTCGGACGCTGACTCGGTTCATCGCTGCCTCCCAAGACCTACCCGGAATCCGGGTAGAGGTGTCCCTAACAACGCCATCTTAGAATAGGTCGTGGCGAGCGCCCGAAATGGGTCACCGGGGGACGCATTTTGGTAGGAGCGAGCCCCACCCGGTCGAAATCGCGCGCAAAACTTTGCCAAGTGGAAGTTTCGCGAAGCTGAGCGCTTCCGTTCGCTCGGGCTTCACACTCCGGCAAATCCATAAGGCGGAGGTGACCGAAACGAGGAGATGTGGCGTGCAACCGTCGAGGCTGCCGGCCTCCTCTCGCGAGCAGAATGCGGCGGGCAGCCCCGAGCACTGTGAGGACAGAACGCACATGTAGATCGGCGAGCGAAGGATCAAGAACCTCCGAATCGAACTCGTTCAGGGCTCGAGGAGGCCCGGGACGTCCTCCCCGAGCACCGCCATCAGTGCCCGAATGCGGGCGGCATGCTGAAGGTCGGGATGGGTGAGCAACCAGACGTCCGATCCCAATCCGGGGCGGACCTTCGGCCCGAGGGGGGTCAGAGACGGATACCCCTTCATGAGCGGCGTCGGCATCAACCCCACGCCGACTCCGGCGAGGAGGAGGCCAAGCATCGCGGTTCCACTATCAACTTCGGCGGCAACTCGAAGCGGACTGCCGATCTCGTGAGCAAGCGCCCAAGTAAGGTGGGCGTTGAATGACCGCTCCCAGAGCACCCACGGAGGATTCGCTTCGGCAACTCGCTCTTCGGTGCCAAAGACTCCGTTCTCGAGTCGACCGAGCTTGCGTCCGAAGAGCGACTCCGGTGGCTTGCTGGTGGCACGGATCACCACATCGGCCTCACGGCGCTCGAGCCGCACCGGATGGTTGCTCGACGACACCAGCATCTCCACTTCTGGATGAAGCGTGGTGAAGCGACGAATCGAAGGGGAAATCAGAAGCCACCCGACCCCAAAAGTGCTGACGCGGATTCGGCCTTCGAGGCGGAGATCCCGGCCGGCGAGCAGCCGCTCCGCACGAAGCGCTTCGGTTTCAAGTTGCTCTGCGATGGGTAGGAGAGCCTCGCCGGCCGCGGTCTGGCTGTAGCCATCCGCGTTGCGCTCGAACAACGGATTGCCCGCGCGCTCCTCGAGGTTGGCAAGGCGCCGAAGAACGGTGGACCGAGACACCTCGAGGGTCCGAGCCGCTGCCGCGATCGTGCCGCCCCGCGCGAGGGCGAGGAACACCCGAAAATCATCCCAGGCTCTTTCCATCGGACGACTCTGGGTGTCCGTTTTTGAATGAGCAACCCCCCAGATATCGCCATTTCCGTACTTTTTTGGTCAGGCATCCTAAGGACTGTCAGACGACGGGGAGCCAAGATGTACGGACGGCGGTGGGGAAGAGCGCATGCAGTTCAAGGGACGCTTACGATCAGCGTACTGGTCGGTCTGGTCGGCTTTCTCGTGGCGATGGAGCACTGGGTGACTGTGCCACCGGAAGCCTCGCTTGTGCGTTCAGACCTGCCGACGGAGCGCATCGGCCAAGCGATGCAGTTTCGCGTAGAGTGGTTGAAGGCCCCGAATGCGGAACACCGCCTTCGCGCGATTCGGGCCCTCGCTGGACCTTCGCCTTCTACGCCGCGATCGTTTACCGGTACGTTCTTCCCGTTCTCGGGTGAGTGGCGAGGGTTCTGGCGCTCGGTCCGCATGGAGCATCAGTGGGAGCGCCCGGAACTAGCGGTGCCCCCGGTGAAGGTGGGCTCGCTCCTCGTCAGTGGTTGGCAAAAGGCGTGGGTGGGCGACGGCTGGGGCTGGAATGTCGAAGCGATCGAAGACGGTCGAACGGTGCTCCTCGGGGCGGTTCACCATCTCAACCCCAAGTTCCCCGAACACGCGTATTGGGTGCCCCACTTCGGTTTTGCACTCGGGGACGGGCATGTGGCGTGGGTCACCCCGGACCGCGTCTTTCTCGAGCGGGTACACAACGGCCGCTACACGGTTCAGAGCTACCGGTGGAGCGACGACGGCGGCAAGCCCACGCTGATTCCTGCCGAAGAGACGATCTATCGGCGCCCCACCGATCCCGAGCTGTCGGACTGCAGCTGGGTATAGAGCAGCCCGCGTTTACCGGAGTCGATAGCCGGACATGAGGTACACGTAGACCTGCGGCTCGTCGAAGCCGAGCTGTCGCGCTCCAGCCTGAGGAACAAACACGCCACCGCCGAGCTGAAACGAAAGTCCCTCGAGGGGCTTGTAGGTGATGACGGTGTCGATCTCCGAGCCGAGTGCTGCGCTGGATAGGGTGTCCGACTGGCCGAGGGTTCGGCCCGGCGCGTCGGACCAGCGACCGGACTTTTCCGCCAGCCAGAACTGGTGAAACAAGAATCGAAGACTCAGCGGCACGCCGCTCGGTGCCAGAGCGACGATCCCTTGGGCGTTGACCATGTTTCGCAGGCCGAAGAGATCGAGAACGCCGTAGAACTTGTGGTTGGTCGGAAAGAAGTTCTCGAACTCGTCGACATCGCCGCCGGAGTCGCCGGAGCCGTAGGCGATCCCCGCGGTCACCGTTGTGGGAAGAGCGATGTCGAGGGCGTAGCCCACATCCGCCGCGCCGCCAAAGGCGAGGTGGGAGGAACCATTGCTGTCTCCGGACTGAACGATCCCCTCCACGTCGAGACGAAGGGGGCCCGCCGAACCGTGCACCCGGGTGCCGACCGCAACGATATCTCGCGAGCGCTCCGGCGCGGTCGCGGTGGCGCTGTCATGACGGTAAAGCACATAGCCGTCGAGCGACATGTCCTCCGATAGCGGAGCCACCAGATACGCGCCCGCCAAGTAGTCTCCGTCCGACTCGACTTCGATCTCCTCCGGCATCCCGTCGATGGTCTGCTGGACCATCATGGTTTCGGGCGGGCGAATCATGGAGGCAAACCCATCCAGGGCGACACCGCCCAGCTGCACGTGTCCTCGGATCGCATCAAAGGACCGGGCCGCATTGGCCCAGTTCAGGGCTCCGATCATCCGCTGTCCGCCGAGGTTGATCTCTTGACGACCGGCTCGGATGAATTGCGCTTCGTCGCCGAACTCGACATAGCCCTGGTGAAAGCTCGTCACTCCGCCGGCGAGACCCCCGAAGCTCCGCGCATCTTGGAGCTGGAGAAACACTCGGGCCGGGCCGTAGCTCGCGCCCACCGAGATCCGGAGGCGCGACTCGAACCGATACTCCCCGTCGTCCAGGCCGGTGCTCCGGTAGGGTCGATAGCGGCCTTCCCCCCGGGCGCGAAGTTCGCCTCCAAGAGAAAACTGAGGCCCTGCGGCTTCCGTCGAAGAGAGAGCGTCCGTCGAAGGGTCGGCTTCTTCCGGCGATGGACGACTGACCGCGGCGGGCCCTTCCTCGAACGCCGCCGTTTCGGTGGCTGCGTCGGAAACGGACGGAGAGGGCTCGGGCGAGTCCGCCGCGGGACCCGCCGCCACCGCCTCCTCGAGCTCGCCATCGAGTTCGTCCACATACTCCTCGTCGGATTCGGCGAATTCGTCCGAAGACTCCTCGTCGGATTCGGCGAGTTCATCCGAAGACTCCTCGTCGACCGGTTGCGCGGCGGGCGAGTTCTCGGGACTCGAAGCGTCGGGAGCCTGAGCGTCGAGTGTGCCCGGCGCCACAAGAAGCCACGCGGAGAGAGCGGTCGAGAGGAAGCGCATGGCAATCCTCAACGGCTCGAACCGCCGAGCCTTGAGCGTGCGCCCTCCCCTTTAGCCACCACGACCGCTGCCGTTGTACGGCCGAGGGCCGGGGACCATTCAGGGGCCTGGCGGCGGTTCGGGCGACCGCGCGCGGCGACTTTGGAACGCAGAGGCTCGACACGGGCTGCGCTGAGCCCAAGGTCGCCTCCGCACGCTAGCCCGCATCGGTCACCAGTCGGCGTGGCTCTGGTGACCGATGCAGGCTAGACACCTTTGAAGCTGAGCCGAGGCCGAAGCCGCCGAACGATCCGGACGAGATCCCGTTGGGCCCGCATCACTTTGCCGATGTCCTTGTAGGCGCGGGGAGCTTCCTCCCGAAGGCGCGAAGCAAGGCGTGGGTTGAACCACACCCCTTCCACGTCCTGAAGGAAGCCGAGAGGGCTCACTCTCCGCCGAGCCTCCGTGCGACTGAGGGCCCGTCCGGCACCGTGGGAACTCGAGCAGAAGGAAGACGCTTCTCCCCTCCCCTCGACATGAAAGCTCGGGCTTCCCATCGAGCCAGGGATGATGCCTCGTTCCCCCTCGCGCGCCGACTGCGCCCCTTTCCGATGCACGAACAGCGCTTCGCCGGCATGTACTTCGCGTTGCACATGATTGTGGTCCCCATCGAAGAACTCGGCCCACTCCGACTTTTCGCCGGTCACTTCACGCAACGCGCCGACCGCCGCCTTCGCGATTCGGTGCCGATTCTCCCGCGCGTAGGCCCGAGCCCACCGTTGATCGGAAAGATATGCCCGACCCGCGTCGCTATCCGCGACGAGCGAGGGGAGCCGCGTCGAGCGATCGGCCTGGGCCAGGTGATGCGCAGTGATCGATTGTCCCATCGCACGGGAACCGGAATGGACCATCAACCAG
>JBCCZL010000506.1:0-7539 GCA_039187775.1 Myxococcota bacterium | reverse complement strand
TCAGGCTCCCGAGACCGAGAACCCATTGCTCGCAGCGGGTCGGAGCCGGAGCCGTCGACCGGGCCGATCGGAGATTCTTCCACACCTTCGCGAGCTTCCGAGAGGGGCTCAGCGGACGGGGTGTCTCCGGGACCCGGAGGCGAATCCGAAGTCATGGGCCGGTCCGTCGGCAGGCGGGGAAAAGCGTGGCCACGAGGGAGGCGGTACGAGCACTCCAGTGGCCCGACCCAGGTAGTCTAACGAGGCGGATGATGGGTTGCCAACCCCTCGTAATGATGCGATGAATCCTGAGTCACCGCATTCTTCAGCTCCCGGGGAGACTACGAATGAAGCATGTCGTTAGATACCCGTCTCGGCCGTTTCTCAGCGCCGACGGGAGCTTGGAGATCCACCAGATCCCGGCATGGCAAGACAATCTGATTTGGCTCGCAATCTGTACGCGGACGGGTGAGGCCGCGGCGATCGATGGCCCCGAGGCTGGCCCGGTGCAGAGTTACTGCGAGGGCAACCAGATTCGGTGGACGACCATCCTGAACACCCATACCCACGGCGATCACGTGGGCATCAATCGCGACCTCGATGGAAAAGGGCTCCTGAGTCAGATGCGGGTGGTCGGACCGAAGAAGGTCTCCTCCGACATTCCGGGCATCACCGAGATGGTGACCGAAGGCGATGAGGTTCGGATCGGAAAGGCCGTCGGCAAAGTCATGGTGACCGAAGGGCACCTCAACGGACACGTATCGTATGTGTTCGACAATGTGCTCTTCTGTGGCGACACCCTCTTTGCCGGGGGATGTGGGTTTCTCTTCGATGGTCCACCGAAGAAGATGTTCAACAGTCTCCTTCGACTGCGCGAACTCGAGGGCTCGACCCACGTGTGCTGCGCCCACGAATACACTCAGGACAATCTTCGCTTTGCGTGGTCGGTCGAACCCGAAAATACCGCGCTCCGCGACCGCATCCGAAAGGTGTGGATGCTCCGTCATCGCGGCGAGTGCGCGGTGCCATCCACGATCGATGAAGAACGGGCGACCAATCCGTTTCTCCGCTTCGACTCGGAGGCTGTCCGAAAGCACGTCGGCGCCGCTATGCCCGACGAACCGCTCGACTCCAATGAAGCGGTGTTTGCCGCCACGCGGGCCCTCAAGGACCGGAAAGACTACCGGACCATCGGCGACGCCGACTTGCCGCTGGCCTAGGGCCCCCAGCGAATGGTCTCGGCCGCGCCGCGAAGCACCTGACGGCGCCGCCGAGGTTGGTCCACCTTGGACACGAACACTCCGCGACCCACCGCGACATAGGCCAAGAGGCGACAGTCCGGAGAGAACGCGGGGTCTTTGAAGCTGCCCCAGCCCGGGCTGATCGTCGTCTCCTGACCGGAGCGAAGGTTCCGAACGACCACCCGCATGCGTCGACCGACCTGCGTGTACGCGAGAAGGTCCCTCTCTCCGTCGCTGCAGAACACCGGCGTCTGGCTCTGGCGACGGCCAAAGGTGAGCTGTCGCGGTTCGGCGTCAGGAGTGTCCAGCATGTAGAGCTGCGGAATCCCGCTGCGGTCGGATACGAAAGCCACCTTTTCGTTGGGCCCACAGGCTGCGCTCACATCGATCGCAGCGTGGTGGGTCAGCCGGAGCAGGTCCGACCCGTCGGCGGCTGCCGAATACACTTCCGGGTCGCCGCTCCGCGACGAAGTGAACAGGAGACGCTCACCACACTGCTGGACCCCCATATTGAGTCCGCTTCGAGATGAAAACACCGGCTCGCCCGCCCGGGTCACGCTCATCAGACCGTTGGTCTGCATCACCGAGTACCACACCTCGCCGAATACGAAGCTCGGGAGCATGGCGATCTCATCGCTGGGACTCACCTGGGACAGCGCAGTGCCATCCCACTGGCTCATGAAGATCGCTTTCTGTCCGCGACCCTCGCGCCGAGCAAAGAGCAGCTGCGTCGAAAACGGCCCGGGTCGACCGGTGAGTTCGTACACCAGAACGTCGGCCACCCGATTCGCGTCCGCCGCGCCGCCCCACGGAAACTCGCGCTCAAAGAGGAGCGCTCCCTCGGCACTGGTCATCGAGAGAAGCACCCGCCGGTCCTCGGCATCGCCCCGCACCTCGCCGCTCAAGTTGACTTCCGGCTGCCGAAAATCGAGCCGGACGTCGTGAATCCAGGCCAAGCTTTGCCGAAGACTGCGCCGAACCTCCCGGGCCGTCCTCGCGTCCCCCTCGAAGCGTTCAATGCCGAGGCGAACATTCGGCGGGATCTGCGCATCCGCGGAGGAGGCCATGAGCGCTACGAGCGCCAGGACCAGCAGGTGAGTGGACCATCGCACGGCCCCGGACGCTATCACGCAGACTCGCATCGGCCCGGAAAGTGGCAAGCTCCCATCGTCGCCGCATCTCCGGGGGTTGAAGACCCGGCGCGTATCCTGAATCTCGTTGTGTCGGGTCCTCTAGATCACCCGCCCTTTTCGCGCTGTCCCCTAAGTGGCTAGAATCAATCGGCTAAACCGGCATGACTGTATCCTGGCGGGATACACTTTGTTACCTGGACGGTTGGCGCGAGGTCAGAACCTGATTCAGGCTGCTCGGCGTGATGCTGGCGTCCGACGTGTTTGAGTACCTCGACTACCGGCGGCTCTTGTCCGACTTCTACCGGCACAAGAAAGCCGAGGGTCGGGGATTCTCTTACCGTTCGTTTTCGCGGCGCGCGGGCCTGAAGTCCCCCAATCATCTCAAGCGCGTCATCGATGGTCAGCGCAACCTCTCCCAGGAGTCGACCCGGCAGTACGCCCTCGCGATGGGACTTCGGGGCGAAACGGCAGACTACTTCGCCGAACTGGTGCGCTTCAACCAGTCGCGAACCCGCGAAGAACGAGAAGCTTCCTACGAACGCATGCGCTCTTTTCGCGGATATCGACAGGCCCACCAGATCGACGACCGCTTCGCCGACTATCACGCGCACTGGTACGTACCGGCGATCCGGGAAATGGTTCTGCGCGGAGACTTTGAGAACGATAGTCACTGGGTCTCGAGCCACATGCGGCCTCCGATCAAACCGGAAGAAGCTCGGCGAGCACTCGAGGTGCTCTTCGATCTCGGGCTACTCGTCGAGGACGACGACGGACGGGTTCGGCAGGCGGATGCGGTGGTGACCACAGGTCCACAGACACGAGGTCTCCATCTCCGGCGTTATCATCGAACCGTGCTCGAGCGCGCCTCGGCCTCGATCGAATTGATTCCAGCCGACGAGCGATATCTTTCCGCGCTCACCTTCTGCGTGGGCCCCGATGGCTTCGAACGAATCAAGAACCGGATCCAGCGCTTCCGAAACGAACTGATCGATCTCCTCGCCGAAGAGGAAAACGGCGAAGAGGTCCTTCAGCTCGGCATCCAGCTCTTCCCCATGACGGATAAGAAGAGCCCTCAGCCGGCGAGGCCCAAGGCATTGACCTCGAAGAAGAGCGGCGAATGACTCGTTCGGTTCCGCTTGCCCTTCTCTTCGTGCTCTTCGGGTGCAATGTGACCGATACCGGAAACCCTCCGGCGGCTCCGCCCACCGTTGTGCCCGAACAGGTCACGGGAATGAGCCTCTTGGGCGGCTCCATCGTGCTCCAAGCTTCCCCCGGAGCAGTCGACCCGGGAAACGGGACCGCTCGACTCTTCAATCTCGACAACATGGCCGCGCCAACCGACGCGCCAGTGAACGACGATGGATCGTTCTCCGCCGAACTCCTCGCCGAACTGACCGATACCGTTCGCCTTCAGATCATCGACGGAGATCTCCGCTCGGAACCCGTCGATGCCCGAAACGAGTTTCGCGACATCGTCCCCGCGGAGCCGGCCTGCCTCGAGCTCCCCGCGTGGATCACCGTCGAGGTCGACGGAACCGGCGAAGCCGTCATTCCGGTCGTCAACCGGTGTTCTGAAGCCATCGTGTGGGGAGCCGTGTTCCCTCGCCGAGACTCAGGACCGGTCGAGATTTCCGCGCCCATGCCCGAACCGCTCCCGCCGAGCGCGACCACCGAACTCCGCATCACGATCACTTCCGGAGCGGCCACCGACGCGGTGCTCTTCCTCTCGACGGTAAGCCCCGTCGCAGCGCGGCGCGCCATCACCATCGCGGTCACCGCGCCCTAGTCCCCCGACCTCAACACCGCACTTCTTTGCGCCCTCATGTCGAGGGTGACGGGACCGTTTTGTCAACTTGGAGAAAAGACCGATGAAATATCTTGCTGTGCTTTTTGCGTTGCTCGCCGCGTGTCAGTCGCCAACCTCAGATACCACGCTCACCAAAGACGAGGCCCTGACCATCCAGCAGGCCGATCGCGCAACCGACTTGTGCGATCAGTTTGGGTGGTACGGAGACGGAGTCTGCGACAACTTCTGTCCGGCCCCCGACCCTGATTGCAGCGCAGAGGAGTGCCGCTCCGATACGGACTGCGGCCCGACCGAACGATGTGTCGCCGGAGACCTCTGCTATCTGAGCTGCGCGGTGGGCGACCTTTCTTGCTGCACCGGCAACCGTTGCGAGGCGCGACCGGCAACCGAAAACTCCGAGTGCGTGAGTGACCGCGACTGCGGCGCCGATGAGACCTGCGTGCCCGGTCCGCTCTGTTATCACTGGTGCGAAGCCGGCGACCCGAGCTGCTGCACCGGCAACACGTGCGAAGCCGCGCCCGCAACTTCGGAATGCACCTCCGACACCGATTGCGGCGTGGGCGAGGCCTGCGTTCCCGGTGAGCTTTGTTACTACTGGTGCAGCGCCGGCGACCCAAGCTGCTGCACCGGCAACACCTGCGAGGCAACCGAGGCGGGTGGCGAATCCGAATGCACTGCGGACAGCGACTGCCCCGCCGGCCAGCAGTGCCTCGCCGGAGACCTTTGCTTCACCTGGTGCGCGGTGGGAGATCCCAGCTGCTGCACCGGCAACACCTGCGGCTAACTTAAGGGAGATCGGACATGGTGCGTGGACCTCCACGCACCGCTTCGGTTGGGGCAGAGGTCAGCGAAGCATCACCGCAGCCGACATGCCGATCACCGCCAGGAGAATGATTCCGCGAAGCACCCGCGGGTGAACCTTGAGCGCAAAGCGTACCCCCACGAGCGATCCGATCGCGCTGGCGACAGCAAGGGCCGCCGCAGGAATCCAGGACACCTGGTCTCGTGCCACGAACACCGCGAGGGCGACCACCCCGAACACCAGCGTCGCCGACAGCTTGAGCGCATTCGCGCGCACGAGGTCGTAGCGGAGAAGCGCTCCGAGGACCGCGAGCAGCACGAACCCGACCCCCGCTTGCACAAAGCCACCGTAAACGCCGGCGACAAAGAGCCCTACCGCACCTGCGGGCCGGTCGCGAAGGCTTGACGGTTCGTCCTCCGGATCGGCGGCAAAACTCTTCGGTGCGAACACCATGAACGCCGCCATCGCCATCATCGTCCCGAGGAGCACCGGCTTGAGCACCTCTTTCGGCGCATACGACGCCAGGAGCGCACCGATCAAGGCACCGAGGCCGGTGGGAAGGACGATCGGAGGTATCGCGCGGGGCGTGAGCTTGCCCGCGCGAGCGTATCCCACGATCCCCGCCACCGACTGCGTCACCACCCCGAGCCGGTTCGTGCCATTGGCGATGTCGGCGGGAAGGCCGGTGAGCATCAGCGCCGGAAGGGTAATCAGCGACCCTCCGCCCGCCATGGTGTTGATGAACCCCGCCACAAACCCCGCGGCGATCACGATCGCCAGAGGCCAGTCAAGGTAGTCCATGTGCCATTTCTCGATGGGTCACTCGCCAGAAAAGCTATCAGAGACCGGCGCAAGGCGCGGGTTCGATGCTTTGAGCACGTTGTCACAGCACCGTTCGTGAACGATGGCGGCAAACACGCTATGGTCGGTGACCGTGCGTGGTTTTGCATTTCTCGCTGCACTCCTTGCACTCGCCGGCTGTGGCGACGATCGCACGGTCACGCCGTTCCCGGACGACGGGGGAACCGACGCGAACGCGATGGATGGTGCCGCCGACGGCTCCTCGGACGCTTCGCTCGATGGATCGTCCGACGGTCGCGTGGATGGAGGCATGAGCACCGTCGCCGGTCCGGCCGAGATCGTGCGGGAAGGAGCCGGGGGTTATCTCCTCCGCGGCATCGTGCTGACCCCGGACGGCCCACTCGACCCGGGTGAGGTGCTCGTCGAAGGCAACATGATCGCCTGCGTGGCCGCGGACTGCAGCGCGTCTCCGGGCGCCGACACCGTGACCGTGATCGACACCCGCGGGATCATCTCGCCGGGCCTCATCGATTCGCACAACCACTTGCCGTACAACTTTCTGCCCGAATGGATCCCCGATCCGATGCGGCTCTTTGGCAATCGCTACCAGTGGGCCGACGTCGACTCCTACGAAGAACACGTGCTGCCGTACACCGCACGACGAAGCACGGGCACACACTTCTGCCCCGCCGCCAAGTGGGGCGAGCTTCGCGCGATCGTGCACGGCACCACCACGATTCAGGGCCAGTCCCTTCGCCAGGCGTGCATCAACCGGCTCGCGCGCAATGCCGATCACTTCCACGGCCTCGGTTACGACCACATGCAGACGACGATCTCGTCGCCCCGCGACATCACCGATTCGCAGGCGATGGGCTACGTCGAGAACTTTACTGCGTCATCCCAGCCCACCACTCGATTGGCCGTGCACATGGGAGAAGGCATTGAAGGAAGCAACATCGAGCTCGAGTTTTCGTCCTTTGCCGGTCGAGACACGCGGAGCAACCGCCACGCTGGGGTGTCGCTCCTCCAGGCAGCGGACGGTTCGTACCGGGGGGTCGGCCTCTTGATTCACACCGTGGCGATTCAGTCGCCGGAGATCATGGAGATCGCCGACACCGATTCGAAGATGGTGTGGTCACCCTCGAGCAACCTGGTGCTCTACGGAGCCACCGCGCCGATTGGCGAGATCCTCGACATGGGGATCACGGTGGGCATCGGCCCCGACTGGTCGGTCTCCGGCGAAGACGACATTCTCGCCGAAATGCGCTTCGCGCTGAACTGGGCGGCGATCGAAGGCGTGGCTCAGATTACGCCGCGTCGGCTATGGGAGATGGCGACGTTCGATGGCGCCGATGTTGTGGGCCTCGCCGAATCGATCGGAGAGCTTCGTCCGGGTCTTCGGGCCGACATCTCGGTGTTCTCGCGGATTGGGCCCGACCCCTACGCGGCGGTGGTCGAAAGTCGAACCCGCGACGTGCGCCTCGTGTTCATCGACGGAGTGGCCTATTACGGCGACCTCGCGCTCGAGGTGGCCACCGCCGTGAACGGGGAGTGCGACATGTTCGACGCCTGCGGCGAGCCCAAGTTTCTCTGCGTACGCGACACGCCGGGCGACAGTTCGCGGGCCGACGAGACCCTCGACGACCTTGAGCTTCAGCTCTTCAACATTCTCGAAGGGATCGGCTATCCCCCAGAAGAGCAGTATGGGCGAGGAGCTGAACTCCTCCCGCTCGCCAACTGCCAGTAACCCTGGCCAACGACCGGGTGGTCGCCCGC
>JBCCZL010000505.1:0-7587 GCA_039187775.1 Myxococcota bacterium | reverse complement strand
CGGTCGGTGGGTTCTCGACGGTCGGTGATTTTCGACTCACGGTGGGATCCGTCAACCTTGCCCCGTAGGTCACCGGCGCAGGTGGTCATCTTTCCCCGATGAGCCCCTGAGCGGCTTCCTTTCCGATTCGGATCGTGAAGAAGATCGCGATCGCGGCTCCCAGCGCAATGAAAAGGAGACCGACGGGAATAGCGAAAAAGATGAACCCAGGAGGGAGTGCGCGGTCGGCCGTCCCACCTCGGCTCACCCGGAGTCGCTGAGTGCGGGGGCTCGGACGAAGGACGTTTCCTTCCAGAGTTCCAAAGACCGTCACAAGTTGGTTAAAGGGAACCGTGCTTCGTTCTACCCGTGTGCGAAGCTCCCCGTCGTGGGGGGTGGGCAGCGGATAACGTCGTTCGCGGTATTCGACGGCGAGGGCCGGGCCTCGAGTTCGAGGAGAGTCGGTCGGGGCGTACTCGATGGTGCTTCGAGCTGACCGATCGTCGAATCCCTCGAGGGCTTCGACGTTCGCGATTTCGATCCGGTGAGTGCCGTCGGTGAGGTAGGCGGTGGGAGCGCTCGCGTCGAAGTCGACGAGGACGTACACCGGCGCATAGCGAGAGCCGTAGCGGAGGGGATCTTCGTTGACGACGACCCGTCGGCTCTCTCCGGCGGAAACAAGCAAGCGTCCCGAGATGACATCCGACTGGTCGTCTGGCATTCGAACCGGTTGCTCGCTTTGAAGATAGCCTTCGATTCCGAGAGCGCCGCTCTTGCCCGCGGTCTCGGCGACCGGAATGACATCCGGTCCTAGCTCAAGGGCCTCGAAGAGCGGCGAGACGATCGAGAGGCAACACAGCATCCCCCCGAAGAGTACGAGCGCCGCACCGCCGGCTCGGAACAAGCGAAGCTGGCGCCAGCGTTTTCTCCGAAGCCCTAGTGGAGGTCCATCGATCATCTCCGAAGAGCTTGCGCGACTCCTGTGACGCTGTCAGCTGTCTTTGCACCTGGCTGGCCCTGGATAAAGCCCGATCTCGGTTCGGCAAATGTCATCGTGGACCGACCCCATCGAAAACTGTGCGCTAGCTCCGATCGCCGCGCGGTTCTTCCGCATTCTTCGCCGGGCATGCGTCGATAAGCGGAGGGGCACGACTCCGGCGACGCAGATGCTCACGGAGAGTTTGCACTCTCCGCGGTACCGCCAGGCTCCACGATCCCCGAGGCCGGGTCGAGCGCGGCGAGGCCCTCCCAGAACACCAACCGGATCGCTCCGCTCTCGAGCTGCACCAGCAGGATGTGCGTGCCTTGGCCCCCTTCAAACACTCGGAACCGGGACGCCTCGGCGAGGCGGGCGTCGAGGCGACCAAACGTGCTCGTCAGCTGCTCGCCAAGCGCTTCGTTCGGCGCGCGAAACTCGTCCGCCCGGTCGATGGCGATTTGGAGGGCGGGAAGAGAGAACGACCAGTCCCCGGTGACTCGGCCGGCTTCGATCCCTTCGATGACCTCCTCCGCGACCGGCCGGCCCTGCGGCCCGGTGAAGTCGAGGACGAGGGCTCTCACACTGTCCATGTCTCCCGCGCGCACATGCGTGTCGATTGCGACGAGGAGCTCCCGCACCGTGGCGGGGGACGATTCGGAAGAGGACGCGGCGGCCTCGGCCACGGCCCCTTCGTCCGTCGTGTCTTCGGTGGCCGTGTCGTCCGGCGATTCGTTTTCGGAGTGGACCGCGGGTTCAGATGCCGAGCCCTGCGCGCCGCCGCAGGCGACGGCGGCAAGGCTGAGGAACGCGATGCGGAGGTTCGCGAGACTTCTCTCGATGTGCATGACCCCGTGTAGAGCCAATCGCGCGCAAATGCACGGGTTGCCCACGAAAAATGGGAGCGGCGGCGGACTACATCAGCTCGGGAATGAGCCCATCGCTGTCGCCGAGCTCGGTGACTTCGATGCCCTGATGAAGGAGCATGGTCCGAAGGAAGTTCGACCACTTGGTACCGGACGGAAGCGCCACATGGCTGCCTGGGGTGACCGCGCCGCAACCGCCGCCCGCCACGATGCAAGGCATGTCGATCGCCTCGTGCCGATTCGGGTCTGAGTATTCGCTCGTAAACACAACAAGGCAGTTGTCGAGGAGTGTACCGTCACCTTCCGGAACGTCCCGGAGCGCGCTGACCAACCGACCGAAGCGTTCGACTTCCCAGGTGCTGATCGCTTGGAGCTGGTGAATCCGCTCGGGGATGCCCTGGTGGTGGGAGGCCGCGTGCTTCGGCATGGATACCGGCAGCGGAGCGATCGGGGCACCGGTCGGATCCTCCGTCGCCGTGACCCAATCGTAGATTCGATTGTAGTCGGAGGCCCCCGCGTTGAGGGTCATGAATGTCATGATCCGCGTGAGGTCGCAGCGGAAGGCGAGCACCATGAGGTCCTGCATCTGCTCGAGCTTGGCCTGAAAGTCACCGCCTTCGGGTCGCGCTCCCGCATCGCAGGTCGCGGCGGGGTTGGTGGCGATGCGGCGCTCCAGGTCTCGAACCTCTTGAAGGTACTCGTCCATTCGCTACTGGTCGCTCCGACCGAGTCTCGGTCGGACCCGGCGGGCGTCCTCGCTCACAAAGTCGAGCACGCTTTGGTTGAGCTCCCGGCGGCGCATCCGCGCCTCTTCGCTCAGCGCCTGGTCTCGGCCGGCAAAGAGCCGGTCGAAAAGTGCGTCGGGACGAATCTCCTTGTTGAGCGGAGTGGTGGCGCTGCTCCAGGAGACGTTCGAGAGATAGGCGCAGGGCCAAGACGAGCCGCAGAGACCATTGCCGCCGCCCCCTGCGGCGAGGCCGAGCTGGAGCGAGCGAAACGTGGTGAGATCCCCGAGTTCCTGCGCGGCGACCTGGTCGGCGCTGATGCCGTTTTCGATCCGTTCTTTCACGATCGTGCGGGCGCTCAGGAGGCCTGCGGTCCCGCGGAAATGCGCTCCGTTGTCCCGGATGTTCACCGGCTCGTTGTCCATGCCGGAAACCACGGTGACATCGTCTTTGATGCCCCAGGTTTCGAGGGGTCGGAGGATCGGACTCACCCCCCAGCCGGGCCCCGCACCGTGGGGTGTCCACGCCTCGGGGTACACGCCGTTCGGAATGTAGTAGTAGAGCACCCGAAGCGGGGCCGAACCGGTGTCGGCATTTGAGCGCCGGGGTTCGAGCGATGCCAACGCCGGCAGGGCGACCGCGGTGCCGAGGCCCTGAAGGACCCGACGCCGTGACAGGGACTTGTTCCAGCGGCTCATCGGGCCACCTCCTCTCCGCGACGGGTCAAAAAGAGCTCGCTCTCGACAAGCGCTACGATGAGAGAGCGAAGAGTTGCGGCATCGCCCCCGGCGCGCTGCACGAGTTCTTCGAGCACGCACTGATCATCGCCGCTCAGATAGGAGCGACCGGTCCCGTAGGTCGCGAGCTGCTGGGCGACGCAACGAGAAAACCGCTCGTCGTTGGCGAGGGTCTCCGCGAGCTGCGCGGCCCCATCAAACGGCCGCCCGAACAGCTCTCCCGTGGTGTCGAGCGTATTGCCCGCGAGATCTTCGGTCCGGAAACGACCGACCGCGTCGAACCCCTCGAGGCCGAAACCGATATTGTCCATCGCCTGGTGACAGCCGATGCATGCGGGATCCGATCGATGCTGGGCGAGGCGCTCACGAAGCGTGGAAGGGCCCTCGACCATTTCCGGAAGGTTCCCTTCGACCGCGTCTGGTGGATCGGGCGGCGGGATACAGAGCAGGCTGGTGAGCACCCAGTTGCCCCGGCCTACGATCGAAGTCCGCTGCCGCTTGGCGTGAAGGGTCAGGAGCCCGCCCGATGTCAGGACGCCGCCACTCCGATTGGCGGAAGAGAGGTCGGTCATTCCGGAGCCCCCGCTCACCCCGTAGTAGTCCCCGAGCGCCGGGCTGACGAACCCATAGTCGGCGGACATCAGCTCGGTAAGGGGACGGTCGTCGGCGAGGATGAACGCAAAGAGCGCTTCGACCTCGTCCGCCATCGCTTCCTGAATCTCCGGAGTGAACCCCGGGAAGAGCGACGGGTCCCGATCGAGGAGCTCGCCCCGAAGCACCCGGGTGGCGAGCCACTGCCCCACGAACCCATCGAGAAACCCCGCCGCCTTTTCATCGGCGAGCATGCGATCGACCTGGGAGGGAAGGCTTGTCAGCAGACTTCCGTCGTCGGCCGCTGCGCGACGCGCGTCGTCGGGCGGTGCCCCCCAAAGAAAGTATGAAAGCCGGGTGGCGACTTCGTGGCTGGTGAGGCGACGCCCCTCCGCTGCTTCCTCTTCGACGCGGAAGAGAAAGCTCGGGGAGAGAAAGACCGCCTGCAGCGCGGCGCTAAGCCCCGCCTCGAAGGAGTCCGCGGAAGGGTGCATCGCGAGGGCGACCAAACGGTCCAGCTCGTCGCCCTGGAGGGGCCGACGCCACGCTTCCGGTGCGACGCGAGCCAAGATCTCGCGGGAGCATGCCTCGCGGTTCGTCGGGTCGCAGGTGACCAGCCGATCGCGGACGAGGTTTCGCTCCGGTGGCTCGAGTGGGCCGCGGACCTGGAAGTGATCGATATGGAGCACGCTCCGGCGGCGTGGCAACGAGCAGAACAAGCCCGTTGGCGCCCCGGGCGATCCCGCGAGGCACTGCTCGCCGTCACCGCAGGTTGCATCGGAGCTGCAGCCGCGAAGCTCGCGGCATCGGTCCGCTTCGCATACCCGGTCCGCGCCGCCGCAGGCGCTGCAGTCCGACGTGTTGCGGACGATTGGCAGGGCCTGCTCTCGAGAAATCCGATTGTAGAAGCCGACCTTCACCGCCTCGAAGGAGCGGACGAAGTTTACCGTTCGAGTGATCGTCACCGGAGTGGTGCTGCTCACCTCGAAGCGATCGACTTCGAGGTCGCCTTCCAGAATCCGAAGGTCCAGCGCGTCGACATTGTCGAGATTTCCGAAGGCTCGGACCGACACCTCGTAGGTGCCTTCGCTCAGCGGCACGAGCGGCGAAGAGATGTGGCCGTTGCCGATGAGGTAGATGAAACCTGGGTTGTCCCGGTCGGTGCGGGAGATGTCCCCGCCGTACGGGCTCCTGGCCCGCGCCTCTTCCGCTTCGACAACGATGTCGATCGGCTGGGCGGGAGCCGCGGTTGCCGTACCCGAAAGGGACTCTGCAGCATCGAAGTAGCGCTCGAGATGGTTTGCGGTGATCCGCTGGACCGCTCCCATGTTGTCGAAGCCGAAGGCGACTTCGTCGGGGGGGAATGACTCGGTGGGATCGCTCTCGGACACGAGCTCGGGACCGAGGACGTCACGAATGCTTCGAAGATACTCCGTGCGGCTGAGGCGCCGGAGGGGCGTGTGGCCCGACTCGAGCGTGTCGATGGGGTCACAGGAGCGACCGGGCTCCGGTTCGGGCTGTGGCCCCGGCTCCGGACCGGGGCCCGCCGGATCTTCGCTCACATCGCCCGCACATGCGCTGAGCATCAGGAGCATCAAGAGCAGGGGGCCAAACATCCCGGCTCGTTCCAACTCGCTTCGTAGCACTGCTCCTCCAGACCTGCCGCTCATCAGGTGTTGCATGGACCCTAGAGTGGATTCAACCCTTATTTTTATTAGCGATTCGTCAACAGTCGGGACCTTGGAAGCATCTTTACCAGGGTCCGAACCACGTTCGCTTCGAGAGGCAGATGCAGGTGCTGTTCCGGTGCGTAGAACCGCTAGAACGCGTTGACGTTTGGAGTTTCTTCGCCGGTGCCGTTCAGAAGGCGGCACAAGTTTGTGCCTCGCTGACCCGACCTGTTTCCTGCGAGGGGACAGGTCGGTCAAGAAGGGTTACCGTCCCCCCGATGAGCGATCCCGGGCCCTATCGGCAATCCCGCTCTCCGGTGGTTGACCGACTTGCGGAGGGGCTCCGGGAGCAGAAGTTCAAGCACCGCGAGCATCCCGGGGAAGTCCGCGGAGTCCGGATTCTAGGGCTGCTCGTGAAGAAGACGTTTAACTTCAACCTTGCCGTCATTGTCCTTTCCCTCCCCTCAGGTCGGCAGGCGGGGCCCCTTGCCCAGGAGCTCAAACGTCCGATCGCAGAGCTCGCCGGGTATTTCTTCTTCCTTTACACCGTCGGTCTTCAGGTGGTGTTTGTCGGCCAAAGCAGCGAGTCGCGCGAAGATCTGCAGAAGTTCGTCGACCCGATCAACGATCCGGTGTGCGTGCTTCAGAGCATTCATGTGCTCAACGCCGAGGGGCCGCCCGCTTCGGTCCGGACCTGGGGGCAGATCTTTACCGGCCGAGTGCAAGACGAGATCGAGCGCGTTCTTGGAAGCCTCGCCTCCGCATGACTAGAAACGAGGTCACCGCGCTGTTCGTGGCTCCGCGGGCCCGAGCCGCGATGGAGCCCCGTGCGGTGGTGTTCGCCGAGGAGGGCAAGGGCCTCGTCGGCGACCGGTACCACGAGGGCACCGGGTCGATGAGTCGGTTCGGCGGAGCCCATCGTGAGGTCAGCCTCATCGAGGCCGAGGCGCTTCAGGCGGTCGAAGCGGCGCTCGGGAGCGTGCTCGAGCCGGGCATCCATCGCCGAAACATCGTGGTCCGGGGGGCTTCGCTCGAGTCGTGGATCGGTGGCCGATTTCTCATCGGCGAGGCGGTGTTTCGCGGCGTCCAGCGCTGTGCGCCCTGCGGCTATCTCGAGAAGCTCAGCGGCCTTTCAGGAATCCGAGAGGCTCTCAAGGGGCGAGGCGGCCTCCGCGCTGAAGTCCTCGTGCCTGGAACCATCCGGGTGGGGGATTCCCTAGCGTTGGATTCACCGACCAGTCATGGCGAGAGGTTCGATGGCGACTTACCTTAGGAATCATGAGCACATCGAGCGACGACTGGATCAAGGAAGACCGATTGGGCGGCTTCGACCGGCTGAACCCAAATCCCCCGCGGCCTCCCGAACCGGACGACTCCAAGACCGAAGACCGGCTCCGGGACTGGAAGCGACTGAACCCCAATCCGCCACGGCCTCCGCGCAAGCCCTAGGACTCCGGGCACTCGGTCGAAGCATGCGGAGCATCTTCCTCGCGCCGGGATTCGCGCTCCGCGGGCGAATGATTGTCGCGGCGGCGATCGGGCTGGGGCTCGTTGCCTGCGGCGGTCAGGAGAGAACCCGTCCCGTTCAACAGGCCGTGGTCAATGAATGGACGCTGCCTGCGTCGTCAACGGGTTACGGACACAACCAGTGGGTCCACGTGCCCGCCGCGGTCCTCTTCCCGAGCGGAAGCGCTGCGCTCACCCGCGAGAGCATGCAACTTCTCGATGAGGGGGTGACCTCGATGCAGAGCCGGAACGACATCGCTCGGCTTCGGGTCGAAGGCCATGCCGATACCGAGGGGAGTGAGCTTGGGAACTACAGTCTTTCGAGTCAGCGGGCCGAAGCGGTCCGCGCATATCTCGTTCAGCGAGGCGTGCCGTATCAGCTCATCGAAATCGTGAGCTTCGGTTCGGATCGGCCGGTCGTGATCGAGGACGGCTACGAGGTCAACCGCGCGCGGAACCGACGGGTCGAGTTTTCGGTTCTGTTTCGGCGCTAGCCGCCGCGCTAGTACCCCCGCCCCGAAGTTCGTTCCGGGTTCT
>JBCCZL010000504.1:0-7603 GCA_039187775.1 Myxococcota bacterium | reverse complement strand
CTCAGACCGTACAAAACCTGCGTCTCAGTCAACCAAGGATATGCAGAACATTACGTGTCACAAATGTGGCAGAAAAGGGCATTATCAGTCACAATGTCCTCAAGGCAACTGTACCATATGTGGAAAGTTTTGCGTGAGCGCCTGCAACCCGCCGTGCGGGCCGGGCGAGATGTGCACGCTCCGGCCCGAAGGCCCCATCTGCCTCGGCACCCAGTAGGGCTGGGCTTTGCCGGCCTAAGCTGGCCTAAGCTGGCCTCAGCCCGGGCTAGTAGGGGGGGAAACACACCGGTCGAACACCCTCACTATTCTCTCGACCAAGTTGACCCCAATCATTGTTGCCAAAACAGTAGGCAGCTCCGTCGGCGCGGATGCCACAGCCAAAGCCATCGCCGAGAGAAATCGAGTTCCACGATCCTGGAATTACCCGGTTTCCGTTCGCACCCCAGCAACGAAGCACTCCATCACTCTCCAACGCGCAGGACTCATCGGCGCCGGCGGCAAGCTCGCGGTAACTGGCGCCCGGAAGAGGCACCGCCTTTGGAGCGACGACGTCCTCGCCTGCTTCGGCGCCGGTCTGTCCGACATCATTCGCCCCCCAGCAGTTCACGACACCGTTTCGAAGCCCACACGCGTGACTCTCGCCACATACGACGGCCGTCCACCCTTCTGGCTCGACCTCCTCGAACAAGCCCTGCGGTACCTGGTCCCCGATCCCCAACTGACCACGGTCATGAGTTCCCCAGCAGAGCAACCGACCGGATTGGTCTACGGCGCAGCTAAAGCCGCTCCCTGCGCAGCCAGAGACAATCCCTTCCACCGCGTTACCGACATCCTGCTTGCACCGAAACAAATCAGCACTAGTGCACCCCAACGCGGCGGCAGCGCTTCCTGAGAAGCCATGGCCGAGCTGGCCGAGAGAGTTGTCGCCCCAGAGCCAGAGGCGGCTGTCGCCCCCAATCGCCGCATTGTGTCCCCATCCAAGCGAGAGGCTGCGATGCTCGGCCTGTTGAACATTGAAGGCGACATCCGGCAGCTCGGCAGTCGCCTGTCCGGTGCGAGAGTCGGCGTTGCTGCCCCAACAGAACGTTTGGTTTCCTGCGAGTCCGCAGCCATGGCGATCACCGGCATCGACCTCCCGCCAGTCACTCCTCACACAGCTGTCTTGGCTGAGCGGTGAGCACAAACCTTCGATCGACTGCCGGCCTGGGCTAGACAGAATCGACACGGGCGGAGAGGAATCATCGTCACGTGAGCCGCCGCCAAGGCGTCCCTCGGAAGCATTCCCCCAGCAGAACGCCGTTCCTTCCGTATCGAGGGCACACACATGCCGGGCTCCTGCGGATACCGACTGAATACTACGTGCCAAGCATTCCGGAACGTTGGCCCCACAGGTTCCGATTTCATCGTCTCCGAGGGTAGGCGCCGAGTCAGAGCACGGACTGGCGCAAATTCCCGCCCGGCAGGTCCGACCTTCGCCTTCACAGTAGACACCACGGCAGTTCTCGGTAAGAAGAACTCGGACGAAGCCTCGGCCGTTGATGAATCCTCCCGACACGCCTCTCCGAAGGAGGACCAGGTCGTCCGCCGTATGAATTTCCAAAGCGAGGTGCCAACCACGACTCGCGTCATTGTCAATCGCGCTGATCGGCAGCTCGAACGGGAAGACCGTTCGTAGTTCAGCGGACCCTTGAGGAACGCTAAAGCGCGAGCGCTGTGTCCCCGAGCCGTCGTAAACCGAGATGACTGCTCGAGCCCCCGGGAGAAGCACTCCGTCCTCCGCCTCGATGACGACGATCGTCTGAGTTGCCTCCGTATTGCAACCGGGAGCGCCCAGCGCGAGAGGAATCAACCCGAGACGAACGAGTACACATCGCACCCTCACAGGATGCCGCAACCGCTTCGCGACAGCTACACCCGCTCGACGAGAGGTCCGATGGGGCTATTGTAAAACGAGGAGTTGCCGAAGCTCGACAGGTTGACGTCCATGAGCCGGGCAATCGAAACCCAAAACTCGTTGATCGTTGCGTCGACATTGAGGAATCGTCCGGTGTTCAAGTCGCCGCACGCGCCACCGGCGAGCAAGATCGGAAGCCGATCGGTGGAGTGGTTCCCCTCTCGCATCGGGTTGATCCAAACCACGAGGGAGTGATCCAGAAGAGTCTCCCCACCTTCATCAATCGAGTCGAGCTGGGTGAGGAACTCGGCGAATCGATCCGCGTGGTAGCGCTCGATGTCGAAGACGCGCGAACGTGCGTTGTTTCGATGGTGCTCCGCGTCATGCCCGAGCTGGTGCCAGTCGCTGTTCACTCCGGCCCAGCTCGGGGTCATTCCCGTATTGCCTGAAGTCCCAGCGCCGATCGTCACCACCCGGGTGAGGTCGCAAGCGAGCGCCGCCGCCGTCACCTCCATCTGGAGCGACATGAGCGTTCCGTAGTTGCTGGCACTGGTCGCGTTCGGAACCGAGCCAAGGGTAGGAACGGTGCAGCTTCCCGTCGCCCGGGTCTCCACGGCCTCGACCTGGGCGGCAAGGCGTTCCTGAAGCGCATGCATCGAATCGATGTGCCCATCGATGCGCTGCTGGTCTCCCATCGACAGTCGGTTGCGAATCCGGTTCAGCTGCTCGCGGGCGAGAGCAAAGTGCTCTTCGCGCCGACGCTGCCGAAGTTCGGCCGCAGACGGACCGGTGGGCGCCGGCGCTCCGGTCGGGGCGGTGAAACCATCGAACACGCGGTCGAACGCGCGGCTGGGATCCTGCTCGAGGGTCGCCCGAACGCCCGCCGACTCCCAACTCCAGCTTCCGTTCTTGACCACCCCGAGACCGAGGTGGGGTCGGGGGGCGGCACCCGGCATCGACGAAAGCTGATTGGCGATCTCGAAGTCGATCGAACGCCCGCCGGACTTGTTGCGGTCGGTGAGCTCGGTCGCGGTGAGGAGCTGGATGCCAAGCTTGGCGTGGTTCGCTCCCGGGCCACGACTGTAGAAGGGCTGAGAGACGCCGTTGACGTAGGTCAGCTTGTCACGGAACGGCTGAAGGGGCTGATGCAACTTGTCGTTCCGGTCGATCACAAAGTCGGTGAGGCCGCCATCCGGGAGGAACTGGTCGTAGACCGTGCCGTTTCCCGTGATGAAGATGACAAGACGCTTCGGGAACGCACCGTTCGCCTTGGCCCCGGCCTCGAGCCAGGGAAGGTAGGGCATGAGCGTGCTCGCCCCCGCGGCTAGCCCGAGCCCGGTGAGGAACTCTCGACGCTTGAACATACCGATCTCCTTTCGACTCCGCTGACTCATCGGACCCTCACACTTCGAAACGCGGGGCTCTTCACGATCTCAACGAGGAGCTCGCGAAGGTCTCCGCTTTGTTCCAGGTTCGCGCTGAGCTCGCGAACCGCACACACGTCTGCTTCCTGGAGCGGGCGCTCGAGCGCGTACTCCATCCAACGCTGGGTCACGCACTGGCGAAGGCGCTCGCTGCCGAGCAGCCGGTCCATCAGGTCCGGAGAGCCGGTGAACGGGCCATCGACGTCGGTCCCCGCGAGCTCGCCGGACGGGTCGATGATGTCACCACTCTCCTCGATGCGGAACTGCCCGATGCCGTCGTACGACTCAAACGCCAAACCGAGCGGGATGAACTCTGCATGGCAGCTGCCGGCGCATGCGATTTCTCCGATCGCTTCGACCTTCTCGCGCCGGGTGAGCTGGCCGTCGTTTTGTGCCTCGTCGAGCGCTTCGCCCGCCGCCGTCACGGCTTCGGCGAGCTCTTCGCCCGGGGGCTCAACCTTGTCGCAAAGCACGAGCTCTCGCATGAGGAGGCCGCGCTCGAGCGGCGCGCTGTTCTCCGGACCGCCGTAGGTCGCGAGCACGCCGGGCTGGGTCAGGATGCCGCGGCGGTCCCCCGGCGTGATGACCTGCTCCCAGCCATTCGGCTGAGGCAGCCCGTAGATGGCGGCAAGCTCGGCGTTCACGAAGGTAAAGTCGCTTCCAAAGAGCGCTTGGAGTCGTCGCTCCGGCTCGGGGTACGCCGGGGAGAAAATGTGATCGATAAAGCGGCGGGTTTCCTCGCCCATGGCGTCCCGAAGTGAGCCGTCAAAGTTTGGATACACGTCCGGGTTCTTCGTGAGGTCCGCCAACGGCGACACATGGCTATTGCCGTAGAGGCCCAGCCACTCGAAGTGAAAGTCGCGAATCGTCGCAGCGGCGCGCGGGTCCTCGAGGAGGCGTCGGGCCGCGGCCTCGACATCGCCCTCGCTGAGGAGAGCACCGCGCTCCGCGAGATCGAGGAGCGTGTCGTCCGGACCGGAGCGCCAGAGGAAGAACGAAAGACGCGACGCAACGCTCATCGGATCCAAGGCGGCCACTCCATCGCCGCCCACGTCCAGATGTTCCTCAACGCGGTAGTAGAGACTAGGCGACTGAAGGATCATCTCGAAGGCGCGCTGGACACCGTCATTGAACGACCCCTCGGACGAGTAGAGCCCCATGAGCTCCTGCACCTCGACGTCGGTGAGCGGCCGACGCCAGGCGCGCCGGCCGAAGCTCCGAATCGTCGACTCCGCGCAATCGACGCCACCCGAACAACCCACGATGCTCGAGTCGCTCACTGCCACTTCCGCGAGCTCCTCGGCGGCGAGCATGAAGTTCTCGACGTCGGAGGTGGCAAGGATGCGGGAGTAGTTCGCCGCAAACGGACCGGCTCGCTGGTCGTCGCCGAAGTTCGATCCGAGCGTGAGGTCCTGCCCAGTGAGGTCTCGGGTGACCCCGTTGAACTGACCCCGGGTCAAGAGCCGAAGTGGCGTATACCCGACATGTGTGCCGGGATCGCACACCACCACATCGTCGAGGGTGGCGGAGCCTCCGCCCGGCCCGCCGGGCATCGGCCGATCCCTGGTCTCGCTTCCAGTGCCGGAGTGACCAGCGTCAAAGACACCTTGGCACGCGGTGAGCGCGAGAAGGAGCGGTATCGTTCGTTGCATCACCTAGAACCTCCTGGACTTGAAACCTAAGAGGTTCGTGAAAGGCGCAGCGTTATAAGTGCTTCACTCGTGGTCGCGTGGCCGCCAGGGCACGAGCGGGTTTCGCTCCCTGGACGGGGTCGAGCCAGCGCCGGTCTCCGCCATCCCCGCGGTGCGAGCTCTTGCCCTCGCGCGTTCGAGACGGCGCCTTCGCCAGTCGGACGACTGAACCATTGATTCAGGCGCTGGCCCGTCAGCTTCCACGAGCGGCTCCCGTGGGGCCTCCACGATCGCGGTTGGAAATGCACCTTCGTCATCCGATGCAGACGAGTCGTGATCACGCTCGGCGTCGTCGCGAGCTGCGGAGGGGACAGCCGCCGGAGAATCGTCGGCCGTTTGCTCCACGTCCTTAGCCGAAGTGGCCACGATCGGCGTAACCACCGGCTCACGAAGGGCCACGCCGAGCGCGACCGATCCGGCGCCGACCACCCCGAATGCCAAGACTCCGCCAGCCGCCAGCCACGGCCATCGACGGCGCGGCGGTTGCTGGATCGTCACGGTCACTCGGGTCAGCTCCGCGCGGGTTTCCGCGAACCAGCTTCCGAACGCGCTTCGCATGTACTCGCCGAGGTCCGCCGGTTCGCCCGCCGCCTCGTACTGCGCGAGCTGCGCTTTGCAAAGCTCCACCACCTCCGACGCCGAGGCCGGCCGCTGCTCGGGGTCCTTGGCGAGCAGGTCGAACAAGAGCGCGACGACTTCATCGGGAACGTCGTGCCGCTCGTCACCGATGTCGGGTGGTGGCTCGTGAAGGATCGGCTTCGGACCCGCTTGGTACAGCCGACGACCCGAGAGCAGCTCGAAGAACACTATTCCGAGGGAAAACAGGTCGGAACGATGATCGATGTCGAGGAACTTAAGTTGCTCCGGCGACATATAGGCGACCTTGCCTTTGAGTATTCCGGTTTCGGTACGCGTGGTTTGGCCAAGCGCTTTGGCGACGCCGAAATCGGTGAGCTTTACGATGCCGTTGATGTCCAGGAGAATATTCTGCGGCGTGACGTCCCGGTGGATGATCTTGAGCGGGTTGCCATTCCGGTCCGAGAGATCGTGGGCGGACGCGAGACCGGCCGCGGCTTGACGAATGATCTCCAGCACCATCGGCACCGGCATGGGCCTCGAATTGGATCGCATCATCCGGCTGAGCGCGATTCCCTCCACGTATTCCATGACCAGGTAGGGCCCGCTCACGTCGTCTCCAACGTCCAACACACTCACCACGTTGGGATGACGAACGAGGCCAGCAATGCGCGCTTCGTCGTTGAACATCGACACCACCGACTCGTCATCGGCGAGGTGTGGATGAAGTCGTTTGATCGCGTAGAGCCGTTCGAAGGTTCCCTGCTTCCGAACGGCCAACGTCACCGTGCCCATGCCGCCGGAGGCGATCTTCCGAATCTCGGTATAGGCCACTCCGGCGAACTCCTTAGACCTCGACCGAGCCACCGGGCACGTCTTCGCTCGTGACGACGTCTTCGCCGCCTCCGACGAGCACTCCAACCGTGACCGCGATGGCCGTCACCACTGCAGCGCTCACCCCGATCCAAAGCCAAGGGCTTTCCACCAAGGAGGGTCCCTCGACCGGCAGCAGCGAGAACTCGAGCGCCTGAGCGCCTCCCGCCTCGGCCCGTACTCGCTCCTCTGCGGCAGTAAAGCCGTCCGCCTCCACTCGAATCACCCGCTCCCCTGGGTCCAATCGGAATTCTCGCGACCCCTCCGCAAATCGGCCATCGACCCGAACTCGGTACTCCTCCGGCCCTTCGACAGAGAGCGCAAGTACGCTGATTCTCTCCGACATTTGTTCGTGAAGCCACTCCACGTCGGCTTGCTCATCCGCTGAGAGCTCACCGAACTCCTCGGCGAGCAGCTGGTCGAGCACATCCACCGCCAACGTCGGCTGCTCGGTACTGCGGTAGGCGATCGCCAAGTTGTACGCGGCAGATTTGCTGGGACTGTTATCGAGGCACCGACGAAAGTGATCTCGCGCATCCCCGAAGCGCCCCGCTTCCATTGCGGCCAGTCCTCCGTCGAAGTCGCAGAGACTACTTGTCTCCTGGGCGCTCACCGGAATCGCCACCCCAAGGACCAGCAGAAGCGCGACCATCGACTTCATGCGGTGGAGGCTAACATACGCCACGCGATGTCGGGGATGACGGCGGCGCGCCCCTTGGCCCGCTTCCATGTTAGGGTCGAGGCCGTGAGCCGAGCGCTGGCGACGCAAGCGTACCAAGACGCCCTGCGCGGGCGCTTCGACGGCCTGCCGTCGTTCTATCAGTCGGCGCCTTCCTCGATTCTCGCCGCGTGGGTCGAAGGTGCGGTGGGAGCGTTTCGATCGTCGGCGCCTCGAGTCCCGCCGCGGGTCGGAGCGGAGAGTGCCGAGGACATCGACGTCCTCGCGCAAACGTTGAACCATTCGCTCCTCCATCAGTACGCCGCCTTCGATCTCCCCCACCTCCAACAGATCCAGGGCATGGTGGCGGCGTTGCCTCCGCACCCCGAGAGCTCCCTCTCCGACGCGGTCCTCGCCCTGTCCCGAGGCATCGCCACATTGCAAGACGGCCGGGAATTCCCCGATCCGGGAATGAGCTCGGATCCGG
>JBCCZL010000503.1:0-7606 GCA_039187775.1 Myxococcota bacterium | reverse complement strand
GCTCGGCGCGCTTTCGAGCGCGGATCTCGCCGAGAAAGGTCCAGCGAACGCGTAGCGATCCGTCCCGCGCGTCGCCGACCGAGACATGACTCGGGGGGGTACCGCCGCCGCCCCCTGCCGCCGCGGTGGAATCGCAGCCCGCGGAGAAGAAGACCACCGCTGCGCCCGCCGCCACGATCAGGTGGAGGAGTGGGCGGCTGGATATGCCGGTGGCACGCACCGCGGGAGTATAGAGCCCGACCCTTCCGCGAGAAGGCCTTGGCCTCACAGGATAGTGGCGTGGGTCAGCGGAGATCGTCGAGGACCCGGAGGAGGGCGTCGAGCTGGGCCGCTCCGAGCTTCTTTGCACGTTCGGGCGACCAACCGGCGGGATGGGGGGAATCGATCGTGTCTTTGAAGGGCTGCTCGAGGGTCATCGCGAGGCAGGAGAAGTTCTCGCCCACCCAGTTTGACGCCATGGTCATGTTGGCTTTGCCCACCGGCGGGCGAGGATAGCCGACCTTGGTTTGAAAGTCGGGGTTCGCGAGGGTGAGGGCGTCGAGATAGCGACTCTGCCGGGCCTGGTGCGCGTCGGTCCACGAAGGAATGCCCTCGGCTCCGGCGATGAAGTTGTAGGGGAGCGTTTCGTCCCCGTGCACATCGAGAAAGAAGTCGACGCCGGTGGCCCGCATCTGTTCGCGCACCAGATAGACCTCGGGGCTTCGGTCGAGGGACGGGGTTTCCCATTCGCGGTTGAGGTTTGCGCCGGTCGCGTTGTTTCGAAGGTGGCCTCGGGCCGAACCGTCGGGGTTCATGTTTGGCACGACGTAAAACGCCGCTCGTTCGCGAAGCCGGCGTGCGACCGGATCGGACGAATCGAGCAGCCGGTCGAGGAGGCCTTCGACCAGCCACTCCGCCATCGTCTCGCCGGGATGCTGACGAGCGACGATCCAGCAGCGGAGTGGAGCCTCGCCGATCTGAAGAAGGTCGAGGTCGCGCCCGTCGGCGGTCGCGCCGAGCCGACGAAGCCGAACGCCGTCCGAGGCCTGCGCTTCGCTCAGCAGCGCGGCGTGTCGGTCGAGCGGGTAGGGCGCGAAGTAGGCGTAGTAGACCGAGTCGTATTCGGGGGTGTGACGGAGGACAAGCACCCCGTTCTGGTAGTCCGTTTCGACGCGAAACCAATCGTCCCGATCGTAGGACGCACACGCCTGATAGCCCTCCCACGCTTTGGGATAGCTGGCTTTGTCGGCGTTGAGGATCCTCAGGGAGAGGGCAATGTCGCGAGCGCCGGTGACCCGGAAGTGAAACCACTGGAAGTGGTTTTCTCCGGCGTCCCGCCGAATCTCCAGCTGGACGTCGGTGGGGTCGTCGGCCGCGATGCAGTCGATGTTTCCGGAGTCGAAATGGCTGCTTACGTAAATCACGCTTGCTTCCTACCCGGTTTGCCTCGCGGCCGCTACTCTCCGGCGCGCGATGGAGGAACGTTTGGTGAGACAAGGTTTGATGAGCCCTGGAGCAAGACGGGCAGGCAATGATGGGCAAGGCTTCGAGCAGCCAAGATCGGTGCGCGGTGGACAGCCTTGCGATCGAGAGAAGAACGCCGTGCGGCGAAGCGCGCTGGTCTTCTGGGGAGCGCTTCCGTGGGCCCTCGTGGTCGCGTGGGGCTGCGGCGGTTCGCAGTCCACCCCCGCCCCCGTGCCCGAGCCCACTCCGGAGCCGGAGCCCGAGCCGATTGTGCAGGCCGACCCCGAGCCCGAACCCGAGCCGGAACCCGAACCCGAGCCCGAGCCCGAGCCTGCGCTTCCCGCGCTTGTGACCGACGACGCGGACGAGCTCCGCGCAGCCCTCGTGCTCGCCTCGGCCGAGGAGCCGGCGCTTCTCCGGCTGGTCGATCCGGCCTGGGGAATCGGAGCCTACGATCCCGCCAACGATGTGGTGGGTCACTACTGCGACCCTGACGCCTACGCCTCGCTCCCGGGCCTCGGATTCACCATTCGAGAGGACGACACCTTTCGATGCGATTCGGCCATGCGCCGCTGCACTTCGAAAGACAGCGACGGCGCGGGCTACGCATTCTTTCTTCGTCGAGGCGAAGGCAACGCGATCTATGTGGCAAGCATCGCGCACTACCCGCGAACCGTGCCCCGGACCGACCGACCGGTGGTCACCGCCTTCGTGGGGGGCGGCGACGGGGTGTGCGACGTGTGGCGAGCCACCCGTGAAGAGACCAGCGCCCCGCCAAAGTTCTCGGTGTTCGTGAGCGCAGCGACCGGCAACGTGCCGGAAACTCAGAGTCAGCATCTGTGTGCCGACGAAGCGACGGCCGCGTTTACCGAGCGGCTCGGGCCGCTTTCGTCGCGGCGCCCGGACGGCTGCGGGCGAAACCCATCCCGATGCTGGTTCGAGAATCGCGAGGAGATGATCACCGTGTATGCCGGCGATGGGGCGCCCGCGGCGGTTGCCGTCACTCGACCGGGGATGCGTCGGCCGCTCGCCCGCGCACAGCAGCAGGAGGTGGATCGGTTTCTCCTGGGACTCGGGCGCCACCGATGCGACGGCTAGAGCGCGTCGTCATCGAATGGGTGGGCGTCCTCAGGGATCCCGACCAATCCAATGTCGCGGTGCAGACGGCACCGCTCGACCAACCGGTGGCGAAGTGCTCGTCGCAGTTCGCAGGGGAGCGAACCGCTTCGTCGCCACGGAGGAAGAAGTGAACGCAACGAAGAACACCCTGGTTTGGCTCGCCGCCCTCGCCGCCCTCGGCGGCATGGCGTGCGGTGAAGAAGAAACGGCGACGACGACGGAGAGCGAGGAACTGGAGGCGCCCGAGCCCCCGCCGACGTCGCGCATGTTTGCCATCAATAGCTCGGGCAGCAAAGTCGACTTTGTCATGGAGGCGCCGCTCGAGAACATTCACGGCGTGGCCGAGGACTCGATCGCTGGCGACCTGTTTATCGACCTGAACGACATCACCAATAGTCGTGGCCTTGTGAAAATCGACCTCGACCAGCTCGAGCTGTTCCAGCAGAAGCGGGAGTCAGAGGAAGACGAATACGGCGAAGAGGTCAAGGACGACACGCAGAACGCGCACGCAAAAACCTGGTTTCAGATCTCGGAGGACACTCCGGAAGAAGTTCGCAGTGCGAACCGCTACATCCAGTTCAATATCAAGAGCATCAGCGAGGCATCGGCCTCGAACATTCTCGAGATGGAGGGGAACGAGCGCACGGTGACGATGACTGTCACCGGTGACTTCCGCCTTCACTCTCGCACCGTCGAGCAGACGGCGAAGCTCGAGTTCGTGTTCACGTTTGACGGCGACGAGCCCGAGAGCGTGCGAATTCGGACCACGGAGCCGGTGGCGGTCAGCCTCCGCGATCACGAGATTCGCCCCCGGTCGGCCTTCGACCAGCTCGCCGAAGCCACGCTTTCGGCGCTTGGACAAAAGGTCGCCGAGTCAGCTCCGGTGACCTTCGAGCTCACCGCAGCCGCGGGCGAGGCGGTCGGTGCCGCCACCGCGATGGAGATCGAGACCAACGCGGCCGCAGAGGAGGCCGTGATGGCCGGTGTCGAGGAGGGCGGCGAAGACGGGACTGAAGAGGGCGGCGAAGAGGGGGCTGAAGAAGCCGCCGAGTAACCCGCACCTTGCTCAACCATGGAAAGGCGGCGCGGGTGCGTCGCCTTTCTTCGTTTGGGTGATCGTTTAGGGCTGCTCATCGTTTAGGGCTGCTCATCGTTTAGGGCCGTTGAAGTCCGAACGAGCTCGCGGAACATCGTAAGCACCGAGCGGAAACTTCTCTCGACCTGGGTCGTCTCTCCAAGAGTTCGGTGGAGGTCAAGATGAAGCGAGTAGCTCTAGGGTCGGTGAGTGTCGTTGGGTTTCTTACCCTTGTCGTGGCGAGCGCGGCGGGCCTCGAAACCCGAGGATTCGCATGGATCCTGGGCGCAGACGCCGAGGTCACCGACGAGATTCAGCCAGAGCCCCCAGCCAAGGGTGACCTGGAGCGGGAACCTTTCGTCGTCGAGGCCAACGGGAACGCCGAGCCTCATCCGGCCGCTGAGGCACCCACGGTCTCCGACTCGGGTTCGGTGCATCCGGAGCGGAGCATCACGGGGGAAGCGCCCTCCGCGGGGGAGGAGGAGCCACCGGCGGTCCCGGACCTTGAAGGCCTTCGGGTCGACCGCGCGATGGCGGAGGCGGAAGCAGCGGGTGTTCGGCTCCAAGTCACGGACCTCTATGGCCACTCGATTCATCGCATGGACCATCGGCTCTATCGGGTTCGCCCGGACACCCTTCGTCCCGCTGCGGGGGAACCGGTTCCCGCGGGCGGGGTGCTCCGGGCGAGGGCCTACCAGATGGCGGGCCTCGCGGACGGCTACTGATGTTCGAAGAGCGACTCCTCGCGGTGATCGCATCGCCGCTCATCTTCGCCGGGCTAGCCGCCCTCGTGTTCATGCCCCTCGAAGCACTGTTTCCGCTTCGAATGCAGCGGCCGCGGAGCCTTCGCACCGATGTGCTCTTCGCGACGGCGGGCGCGATCCTGACCCGCGGGCTTCTTTTCCTCCTCGCGCTCCTGCTGGTGGTGCTGACCTACGAACTCGATGCCGGACCGCTGGCCGGACTTCCTTCCGTGGTGCAAGTGGTGCTCGGTCTCGCCTACTTCGAGCTCGCCGGCTACGGCTATCATCGCCTCGCCCACCGCTCCGCGTTTCTGTTTCGATTTCACCGCGTCCATCACACATCGACGACGATGGACTGGCTGGCGGGGTTTCGACAGCACCCCGTCGAGATCCTGCTCATGACCGCAGTTCAGAATGTCCCCCTCGTGCTTCAAGGCCTACCGCTCGGCCAGCATATCCTCGTGGTGCTCGCGCATCGGCTCAACACGCTCGTTGTCCACGCGAACCTCCGGACCCCGCGATGGCTCGGCTGGTTTATTGCCACGCCGAGCTTTCACCACCGGCACCATGCGACGCAGGGCCCCGTTGCAAACTTCGCGACGTTGTTCCCGTTCATCGACCGGCTGTTCCACACCCATCGGGCCGACGAGGCAAAAGCGGTGGGTCTCGGGGACACTGGCGACGAGGGCTTTATGGAGCTTCTCGTCGCCCCGGTGCGACCCGAAAAGTCGCCGGTTAGAGGTTAGCGGAACTGGATTCGTGCGCCGGTCGGAGCGAGCCGGTCGGCGTACGCTTCAGGAATGAAGTATTGCTCGGCGCCACCCCACCCGAGCGCCATGCTGTTGTCGCAAAGGCCGTGGGCTGCGGGGAGCGCGAGCATCACTTCGTACTCCGCGATCTCTTGGCGAAAGCCGTGGCGCTTGCTTGGACTGACCTGCGCCTTCTCCCAGAAATTACGCCGGGGCGTTCCGACCAACGTTCCGTCGATGTCGTTGGGGCCGAAATGGAACGGGGTATAACGACCGCCAACGCCTCGCCACACCCGGAACCCGGGCTGGAGCGTGATGTTTACCCAGGAATCGTCAGGGGCGTAGGCTCCGCTTTGCGCTGCGCGGGCCTCCGACGCAACATTCGAACCAGGAATCTGCATGCCAAACCATTTCTACTGCCGCCGATGTAAGTATGAGTCGGACATCGGAGGTCGTCCAGGAGAACCCTTCGAATCGCTGGCGTCTACCGCGCCGCGGCCCCCCCGATGCGGAGTCCGAGGTCGGCCAGCACTTCCGACGCGCCGGTCATCGGGTCGATCCGAAGGAGGAGCCCCGTGCAGGAAAAGCCGAAGAGTTCGGGGCCGAACGCGGCGAGTCCCCAGATGCACGGGACGCCCGTGGACCCGAGGAGTCGCCCGGTGCTGGTGAAGAGATCGACTTCAACGAGCCCGTCGGGGATGGTCTCGGACCGCGGCGTGTCGGTCACCGTGATCAGCATCCGATCACCGACGAATGCGATGTCGCCGGACGCCACCAGGCCTCGAGGAAGTCCCGCGACGACTTGCGTGGCCCCGGTTCCCACATCGACCCTGAACACTTCCGGGCCGAGGGCGGCGGCGTAGAGCCGACCGTCCGGCCCTACTTCGAGTGCCACGAGGTCGGGCTGCTCCTCGCTGACGAGCGACACGGACCCATTGGTTTCGTCGAGCCGATAGATCGCGGTGAAGTCGACGGCAAACAGCGTCCGGTCCGGAGCGAGCGCGATGTCGGTGAGCGACGGGTTGGTGGGAGTGATCGGAGTGACGGTCCCCGAGGGCAGATCGACGTCGAAGAGAGTCGTCGTGTCGTGAATCAGGGCCGAGGCGACGCAGCCAACCGTCGGGTCGCAGCGCTGACTGATCGGGCAGCGATTGCGGTCGGGAACAAACTCACAGCCCCCTTCCGGGTCGCAGCGATCCACGGTGCACTCCACACCGTCATCGCAAGAAACGGTGCTCATCTGGCAGCCCTCGTTCAAGTCGCAGGTCGCGCGGAGGCATGCGGTTTCGTTTCCGCAGAGCGCCGCGTTGGCTTCCCGGACGCACCGACCGCGCACGCACTGTTCGACGGTGCATTCGATGCCGTCGTCGCAGTCTTCGCTGCGCTCGCATTCCATGACCGCCCCATCGGGCAACGGCGCGGCTTCGTCTTCAAGGCCGGTACGAGCTCCGCAGCCGAGGGTGAACATCAACACAAGGGACGCCGCTCGCGTCATCGGCGCGCCCACTCTTTCTTTTGTCCACGCCGGCCTTTCCGCCTGTACCGACCCTTTCATTCCAGTACCAACCTCTCGATGTGGTGACGTAGCTCCGCATAGTCGGCCCGACACCGCGCGTGGTCCTCGGGACCGCCGGGGTGGAACTCCGGTCCTGGATGCACATGACGAATCGTTCCCTCGCGGTCGGCGAGGAGCGATGCCGAGGTGTAGCGCCGGTTCGGCACGGCCGCCGCCGCGTTCGACTCCGTCCGCGAGCCCAGCCAGAGCGCATCGATCGTCGTCCAGCTTCGGTCGATCGCCACCGGGAACGGCCAGCCAAGCGTCTCCGCGGCTTCCTGAATGGTCGCCGTAGCGCGTCCCGAACCGCGGGGTTTGGGATGGTAGACGCCGATGACTTGAAGGCCCTCGTCTCGATAGTGCGCGTCGAGTTCGCGAAGGGCGGGCGCGCTCGCTCGGCAAAATGGACAGGTTTCCGTCCAAAAGCGAATGAGCACGACCTTTCCTCGAAGTCCATCCACGGAGAGCGGTGAGCTGTTCACCCACTCGAGTTCTCCGAACGAAGGGAGCGTCGTCCCGAGGAGCTCCCTTCCCTCGGATTCCCTCCGTTCGGGACCCGTGCCTTCGGGGTCCCCGCCTTCGAATGCGGAACGAGCTGCACGGTGCTCCGGTCGCGAGTTCGCGGCTGGCGTCGGATCGGCGCCGCAGGCGACCAAACCGAGGGTCAGGGCGAGTCCGATCGAGAGCGAGGCGACGTGTTTCTCGTCCGCGTCCACCTCAGGGCGCGACGGTCACGCGAATCATCTTCACCGGCTCGATCGGACGGTCATTCCCATCGGTTCGAACCTGCTCGATGGTGTGGACCACATCCATGCCGTCGTTCACCTGGCCGAACACTGGGTGCTTGGATTGGCCTGGGGAGAAGAAATCCAGAAACGCGTTGTGCTTCGTGTTGATGAAGAACTGGGAGCTGCCGGTAGTC
>JBCCZL010000502.1:0-7614 GCA_039187775.1 Myxococcota bacterium | reverse complement strand
TCGAGGTACTGATAGCTCATCATGTCGACATAGAGCTTGATTCCGAAAGACTCAAAAACCTGATCCAGGTCCCGAGCGTCCTTGTCGTCTTCGAAGAACAAGTCGTAGCTAAAGCCTGAGCAACCCCCGCCGAGCACCCGCACCCGAAGCGGCTCGTCGCCGTCCAGCTCCGGCGCTTCTGTTCGGATTTCCTTCACTTTTTCAGCGGCTTTTTCCGTGAGCGACAACATGATGCGACCTAAACTCCCTGAGGGATGAGGGCCCTCGAAGGGGCCACTTGAACATAGAGGGTAGCGCAGCGAGACGTACGCGACGTAACGTAATGACATGGGCCGGCGTGTAAAGGTGCCGCCCTCGAAGACCCTAGGCTCATCCGACCGCCCCCACCACTTCAAGTTCGGTTTGGCCCGCTCGAACCACAGGCGCGTCCGCATGTTTGGAGCGTAGGTACGCGAGCGCCGCAAGCCCGTCGGTCGACGAAGCCGCGGACGTCACGATCCCGACCGGCGTGCCCTCGACCTCGATCTCGGTTCCTGCGGGGACCGTCGCGTCTGGACCCGCGCGAAGCGCCACCAACCGTTTGGAGAGTTTTCCCCGTGATTCCAGGGTACAAATCACCTCTTGGCCGAGATAGCAGCCCTTGTTGAAGGACACCGCGAGATCTTTGAGCCCCGCTTCCTGAGGGTAGTGGCGCTCGTCGAAGTCGACGCCAAACCGTGGCCGTTGATGGATGACATGGGCGGCCGCCCATTGCTCGTCGTCGGCTTCGCGCACCCCCTGCGCATCGAGCGCAGCCTTGACCGCTGCAGTCTTGGAGGACTCAAACACCAGGTCGAATCCTCCCAACCCCAGCCGATCGGCGAGATAAGTGGTCCCAAGCGGGTCCCAAGATGGCCCTGGCTCGGTCCCCTGCAGGGTAACGATGGCTCTGCCCTCCAGCTCCTCGACCTCGGCATCCTCCATGATGATCTGCTGGTCGAAGCGCTCGAGGAGGCGCGCGGTTTGGCTCCTCGGCACCACCAACCAGAACTCTTCTCCCCGCGGGAGGACCCAAACGTCCGAGATGACTTTGCCTTTGACGGTAACGAACAGGCCGTAGGCCGCGGCGCGCGGGCTTGCGAGCTTGAGGTCGCAGGTGACCTGGCCATTCAGCCAGGACCCCGCGTCGTCTCCCGTCACCATCAGGATCGTGTGGTCGCGGAGAAAATGGGCCATCGGGAGCGCCATAGAGGGCTTATGGCGATCCCGCGATAGGCTTGCAAGTCGCGTGGGCTTATCTGCACAGATCGTGAACGATTCTTCGCGCCGAGCCCTTGGCTCGACCGCCTACTTCTTGATAAACCGGGTTGGCCCATCATTTGTACAGGCTTCCACTCGTGAGACGCTTCTCCTTCCCGCTCGTCCTCCTCCTTCTGGGAGCTCTTTGGGCTGGGCTAGCGCCAGCAGCCCACGCTCAGCCACGAGACGAAGCGGGTGAGCGGACGATGCTCGAGGAGATCAACGAGCTCCGAGAGGAGTCGGGCCGTCGGCCGTTCGAACGTCACCCACGGCTCGACGAGGCTGCGCGCGCCCACAGCGCAGACATGGCTTGGCACGATGAACTGGTGCACGTGTCGCCTCGCACGGGCGATCCAGCGGCTCGGGTGCGAGCCGCGGGGGTGATCACGGAGACCCTGGGCGAGAACGTGGCCCAGCATCACGATACCGGTGGTGCGCTGGAGTCGCTGTTGGCGAGCCCACCCCACCGCCAGAACCTCCTCAGCAACGAGTTCACCCACATCGGACTGGCGTCGGTCACTACTCGAGAGGGCCAGGTCTATGTGACGCAGGTATTCGCTCGGCTCGAACCGCAGGAGCCCGACCCCCCTGCCGCAACGCCACCGCCGACGCCGCCCGCGCCGTGGAGCAATGGCGTCGGCGTTCAGCTTGGGGTCGGAGGTATCCGTGGTGGAGTCCGCGTCGCCCCGAACCCGCCGGCAACCCCGCCCCCGGCCGCTCGTCCCGCGACTCCGGCGCAGCCGCCAAGCGTCGCTCCGAACTCTCAGGGTCTTCAGGTCCGGGTGCTCACACCAGGCGCCCAGCAGCGCGCGCACCTCGCGCCCGACGGCCGAGTGCTTGGCTACTGGGTCGGCGCCCAAGGACGGTGGTGGTACTACCGCGTGCCGCCCCAGGCCGCGCCCGGTCAGCTGCTTCAACCCGTTCCGGTGAGCGGGCCGGGAGTGCTTCCGAACCAGCGGCCGGTCACCACGGTGCGACCGATTGTGCGCCATCCTGTCCGACGTCCCCCTCCGGTGTATCGAGTGGTTCCCTACCGACCGCAGGTTCGCGTCCAGGGACAGCGGGTCTACCCGCCGGCGCCTCCGCCCCCGCTCCGTCCCCTTTGAGGGCCCGAGGGCGCGGACAGCCGCCCACTTCGACATCGAGTCTCTACGCCATCGACGTCCAGCCGGACGGCCCCTGATGCGTCGATGCCGAGGAGGCGGCCTTGAACTGACTCGGTTTCCGTTTCGAGCCGCACGACGGCGTGTCGGAGCGCCAGTCGCCCGTCGACTTCTCGGATGACGAGAGCGTCCGCCAGGGAGAACACGTTCTCGAGGTTTGCGAGGACTTCGGCCAGCAGCTTCGTCCGATCGTATGGACGTCCGCCCATCGCACGCAGGGAAGTTGCTGCACCATCGTCGGCCGTGAACGTTTCGCGATTCACATTGATGCCGATCCCCAAAACGAGTGCGAGCACCTCGGCTCCCATCGACCGACTCTCCGCGAGGATGCCTGCCGCTTTTTGACCGTTGATCCAAATATCGTTCGGCCATTTGATGGCCACTTCAAGATCAAGCGCTTCGAGTGCAAGGGCCACCGCCAGACCTGCGCCAAGGGTCAGTAGCCCATGTCGAGCCTGCTGCCGCGGGAGCACGATCGAGAAGTAGAGGTCGACGCCAGGGGGCGAACTCCAGTGCCGGCCATGGGAGCCCCGGCCCCGTCGCTGTGTGTCGGCGACCACCACGTGGCCGGGTTCGACGCCCGCCTCCGCGAGCGCGAGCGCATCGTCGTTCGTCGACCCGGTCTCGGCGAGGAGTTCCACCGTGTGGCCGATCCATTCGCTTCGAATGGCGGCTCGAAGCGTTGCCGCGTTCAGGGCGACTGCTCGCGCCAGTCGAGGCCGAGGTCGGCGGCGATCACCGAATGGGTCAACGCGCCGATGCTGATCACGTCGACCCCGGCGGCGGCGATCTGCGGAATGCGCTCGAGGTTCACGCCGCCAGACACTTCGATCAACGCGCGGCCTGCGGATCGCGTGACGGCACCCGAGAGCGTCTCGTCATCGAAGTTATCGAGCAGGATCACGTCCGCTCCCGCGTCGAGCGCCTCGTCCATTTGCTCGAAGGTGTCTACTTCGCACTCGATCCGGCTGGTGTGTGGCGCGTGCTGTCGGGCGCGTTCGATGGCCGGCCGAATCCCCCCGGCGGCCGCAATGTGGTTGTCCTTGATCAGCACGGCAGAGCTCAGGTCTTCGCGGTGGTTGTGGGCCCCGCCGCAGCGCACGGCGTAGCGCTCGAGGGCTCGAAGCCCCGGCGTGGTTTTTCGGGTATCGGTGATTCGAGTTTTCGATCCGTCCGGAAGGGCCTCGACAAACTTTCGGGTCTTGGTGGCGATGCCGCTCATCCGCTGCGCAAAATTGAGCGCGACCCGTTCTCCGGCCAGGAGGCTCCACGCTCGGCCGACGATCACCGCGGCTTCCGCGCCTGCGTCCAGGGCTTCCGCATCCCGGCTCCGGTCGTGTACTTCCACCTCGGGGTCCACTTGCCGGTAGACCTCTTTGATCACGTCAAGGCCGGACAAGACGAGCGGCGACCGCGCGACCACCGCGGCCCGCCCCCGGACGCCGGGCGGAATGCAGGCTGCCGTGGTGACGTCACCGCGGCCGAGGTCTTCCTGAAGAGCCCGCCGAACGATCGCTTCGACGACGCCGCGCGGCGGGGGCTGTTCACGCATCTGCATGGGCGGACTATAGCGATCGCGGGCCCACCGCTACCACCCGAATGGTCTGGCTTAGCGCCAATACGCGACGGGCCAGCCTTCACTTCGCGCCCGTAGGGTGAGCCGCGGATCCGGATTGATGACTCGAGGCTCGCCGACGCGTTCGAGCATCGGGATGTCGCTCACGCTATCCGAATAGAAGGAGCAGTCTTCGAGCGCGATGCCGTGCGCTTCGACCCAGCGGCTTGCGACCTCGACCTTGCCTTGCCCGTAGCAGAGCGGGCGCTCGAAGGCCCCAGTGAAGTAGCCGTCGATCACCTCGAGCCGAGTGCAGAGGATATGCTCGATGCCGAGTTCTTCGGCGAGCGGCGTGGCCGCATACTCGGTCCCCGCCGTCAGGAGCGCGCAGACCAGGCCTGCGTCCCGACACGCAGAAACGTCCGCACGGGCGGCGTCGGTGATGTGTTCACGGACCATGGTTTGGTACCACTGACGACATTCCCCACGAAACTCCTCTTCGTTTCGCCCGCGCATGGGCCGAAGGGCGAGCTCATAGGCCCGTTCGGCGTCGACCACGCCCAGCCGGTACTGAATCAGCCAGCCGACCGCGCGAAGGGCGGCGAGGGTGGAAGTTTCTCCACGCCGGTAGCGCCATTTCAGATACAGATTGGCGGTGTTGACCCGCACGAGAGTGCGATCGACATCGAAGAAGGCCACCGACGTTGCGGGCGACGCGTTCATAACCAGCTCCGAATCAGGGTGGCGGAAAGAAAATTGCTCAGCGCGTGAAACACGATCGCTGCGCCGATGCCGCCGCGACCGGCACGGAGCCAGCCGAAGACGAGGCCGGGGAAGAACACCGCCATGCGAAGCGGGTTCAGGTCCACCACGAAGTGGATCACGGCAAACAGGAACGAGGCGCCAACCAGGGCGGGGATCGAAACGTCCACGCCGAAGATGCGACGGGTCTTTGGAAAGGCGTCGGTGAGGCGGGTCTGAACGTAGCCTCGGAAGAGCGCTTCCTCGGGGAGCCCGACCAGGAGAAGCTGACCCAGGAGGTACATTCCGGCGTCCTCTGGGAAGGTCAGCACAAAGGGTCGATCCGGCCGATGAAATGCCTGAAACCCGATGACGAATGGAGGGAAGATCAGGAGCGCGAGAAAGAGGGCGACAAGGACTTCTCGGGTGGCCGGTCGAAGGGCGTTTCGAAGGGCGGCAAGAAGGCCTCGAAACCCAAAGTAGGCTTCGCGATCGCCCGGACTGAGGACTCCAGCGAGGTCCATTCCGAAACGCGCCGGTCCGCGCGGGCCAACCAGATTCGTCCCGGCCCGCGCTCGGCCATCCCGGTCGGCCATCCGGAGCGCGACCCCCAAGAAGAGCACCGCGACGAGCACCGACACGTATTCGGCGGCTGCGGTGTAGCGAAGCAGGGTGATCGCTACGGTGAGAACCGCCACCACGCCGTACACGATCGCGAGTTCTGCAAGGACTCTCCGCCGGGCGGCTGAGATTCGACGGGGTGGGGGCTCCTTGTCTGGGCCAAGCCTTTCGGCCTCGACAGCCGAAGGCTGCTTCTTGGGGTCGAGGCGTTCGGCCTCGACAGCTGAAGGCTGCTTCTTGGGGTCGAGGCGTTCGGCCTCGACAGCTGAAGGCTGCTTCTTGGGGTCGAGGCGTTCGGCCTCGACAGCTGAAGGCTCCACAACGGTCGGCTTCGGTTCGGCCATCCGGGCAAGGCGGACTGTACTCGATTCTGCGGCGGTGTCGGCCTCCGCCCCTCCCATCGCCCCCAATCCGGGGATCGCCCTCGGAACCAGGCCATGTGGTCGCAACGGTGTTCTTTCACTCGGGCACGCGAGGCCGCTCGAGGATTGGGCCTTGGTTCCATTTCGCGCCAACTCCCGCATCGGGCGTGGCCCTAGACTGGCCGATGTAAGTTCACCGTTGCGCGGGACCTACATTGACCACGATCGTCATGCCAATAGACTGCCGAGGGCCCCCGAAAGGATTCGATCTTTCGGATGCTCGGGTGAACGGATGATCCCGGACGAGAAGATTGCCGAGATTCGCGAGCGCACGGATATCGTCGCCCTCGTTCGGCAATACGTCCCGCTCAAGCGAATGGGCAAGAGTTGGAAGGGCCTCTGCCCATTTCACTCCGAGAAGACTCCGTCATTTTATGTGCACCCGGACCGACAGTTTTTTTACTGCTTCGGATGCCAAGCGGCGGGAGACCCGATACGTTTTTTGATGCAGATCGAAGGGATCGGATTTCCGGAGGCGACCCGAACCCTCGCCGAGCGTGCGGGAATCGAACTCCCCAACGTGGACGACCGTCAGCAGGCGGCGTACCGCCGGGCGAAACAGCGAACCGAACGCCAGGTCCATCTCATGGAAGCGGCAGCCGGGTTCTATGTGAAGCAGCTCGATCGTCATCCGCTCGGCGCCATGGCGAAAGACGCGGCGGCAGCGCGAGGATTAACCGACGAGACGGTAGCCGCATTTCGGTTGGGGTATGCCCCTCTCGGGTGGGACGCGACGGTGAAATTTCTGGCGGAGAAAGGGTTTTCGCCGGCGGAGGCAACCGAGCTTGGGCTGATCGTTCCCCGACGAAACCGTGATGGCCATTACGATCGCTTCCGGCATCGGCTGATGTTTCCGATCAGCGACCCGCACGGGCGAATCGTGGCGTTCAGCGGTCGTATTCTCGATCCGCCGCCGGACGAGCCTCTGAGTGCCGGCGCTGACGGGGCCAAGTATCTAAACAGCCCCGAAGGCCCGCTGTTTAAGAAGAGCGAAGTTTTGTTTGGGCTCTACGAGGGCCGGGTCGATATTCGCCGGGAAGGCAAAGTGCTCCTCTGCGAGGGCAATTTCGATCTCGTGGCGCTTCATCAAGCGGGTTTCAAATTCGCGGTCGCGCCCCTCGGCACGTCCTTCACCGCAGCCCACGCCAAGCTCCTCCGACGCTATGCGGGAGAGGTCATTCTTTTGTTCGATGGCGACTCTGCGGGGCGGAAAGCGACCCGGGCGGCGGCGCCGCTTCTTCGAGAGGCAGGCCTGAAAACCAAGGTCGTGGCCCTTCCGGAGGGAGCGGATCCGGACACGTTCTTGCGAGAAAAAGGCGCGGATGCCCTCAAGAACTCAGTCGAGGCCGCGCCCGGAATCATCGAACACCTGATCGACGAATCCGCGCTCGAGTCGGCGGGTGACGCCTCGGCGATCGCGAGCTCGATCGAGGCGCTCGGCCCGGTGATCGCTCAGGTGGGAAATCCGGTGGAGGCAAATCTCCACGTGGAAAGAGTTGCCCGGAAATTCGGTGTTTCGGATCTAGATGCGGTACGGAAGCAGTTAAGGCGAGGCGTGCGTGCAGCTCGAGCAAACCGATCCATGGCTCGAAAAAGTCAGTCATCTCGAAGAGCTGACGGGACAGCCGACCAAGCTGAGCGCAGGCCGCGACGCAGTCCGAAGCTTCCTCCGCTCGAGGCGGAACTGGTGGGCGCGATGTTAGACAATACCGCGCTCTTTCAAGTGGAAGAGGCGTCAACGCTGCAGAACCTTTTGACAAATCACGATCTGCGAGCCATCTTTCAAGTCGCGGCGGAAATGGTTGGTGACCGCGGAAATTTGGATGGCGCTGGG
>JBCCZL010000501.1:0-7627 GCA_039187775.1 Myxococcota bacterium | reverse complement strand
GCAACGGGGACTTCGATGGCATGCGTCCCTGGCTCGCCGACAACTTCGTATTCGACGGTCCGCTCATGAGCTGTGACGGCCCGGACGACTACATTCGCACCACCCAGGCAAGCGCCGCGCAGTTCACTGGCGCGAGCTACGAGATCAACGATCGACTCGTTGTCGCCGGGCAAGCCGTGATCCTGTCGACCCTCACCGTCCATGGGACACCGGTGCGCACCGCCGAGCATTTCGTGGTGCGGGACGGCAAGATCGCGTCGGTGCGGCTCTACTTCGATCCCGCGCCGCTCCATCCTCCCCCAGGCGCTGACTAGGAGCTTGTCTAGCTCATCTCAACACTCCTTGAAGCCGACCGGTGGAAGGAGTGGGCGAGCTGGTGCGTCCGGAAGGAGAGGAAACGCCTCTGCAGCCCTCCACGAGCTTGCAACCTGGTTCGGGTCAGCCGAGGCTCCTTCGCACCCGCGAGTGGTCGCGTCTCGCGTGATTCGCGTCCTACGACAGGCCTCCCACCGCGCGTTCCAAGTACTCAGCAAAGGCCCGCATGCGACGAGGGCGGTGCGATCGAAAGATCGAGCAGATTCATGCGAGAATCGGACCTACCGTCGTCCATGGGTCCTGCCTACGTTCTGAGGAAGAGAGGCCCCCGCGAGGTGTTCAGACCATTGAACCGGGGAGACTTGGGGAGAGCTATGGGCTCGAGTCGACGAGACATCCTCCGCCTGGGAGTGGCCCAGGCGGCACTTCATACTATCGGATGCGGATCGGGGGCCGGCCGCAGTCCGGTCGACGCAAGGGAAGGACAACTCATGGAAGACGGTCGCACGGAAGACAATGTGCTCGACGTACTCATCGTGGGCGGCGGCCCCGCGGGAATGAGCGCCGCGCTCTATCTGGGCCGCGGCAGGAAGCGAGTCTTGGTCGTGGACGACGACAATGCTCGCCATCGGGTCTCAGACGGGGTCCATAACTTCCTCACCCGTGAGGGGATCGCGCCCGCCGCGCTTCGGACCGTCGCCTGGGAGCAGCTCGGGACGTTCCCCAACCTGAGTCGTCGCCAAGGCCGCGTCGAACGCCTTCGACCTCGGGATGGCGGATGGGAAGCCGAGGTCGGAGGCGACCGACTCTTCGCCCGAACCGGGCTCGTCGCGGTTGGTGTCGTCGACCAGCACCCCGCCATCGAGGGCTACGAAGAAAAGTGGGCGAAGAGCATTCACCACTGTCCCTACTGTCACGGCTGGGAAATGCGCGATCAGCCGCTCGCAGTGCTCGCGTCCGGGGAAGCGGCGGCGCACCTGGCACCCCTCCTTCGCGGCTGGAGCCAAGATGTCGTACTTTTGACCCATGGCGAAACCCTCGACGACGAAACCGAGGCGATGCTGACGAGCCGAGAGATCCCAGTGCGCCACGAACGGGTGGTCGCGCTCCGGGGGCCGGGCAGCGAACTGGAGTCGATTCACTTCGAAAGTGGCGAACCGCTTCCGCGGACCGGTCTGTTTGTTGCCGCCGAACAGCGGCCGACCCCGCTCGTCGCCGGGCTCGAGGCGACCCTCGAGGGTCCGTACCTCGACGTGGATCCGGAACAGCGCACGTCCCTTCCGCGCCTCTGGGCAGCGGGGGACTGCACCACGCGGTTCCAGCAGGTGATCGAAGCTGCCAATCAGGGAGCGCGGGCTGCGGCAAGCATCAACGCCGAGCTCACTCTGGGCCCCCATGGCTGAGCTCTTCCGCCTTCTTCCCGAACATCGATCGGTGTGGGTCGGGGAGTTTAATCACCCGCAGAAGGCGCAGCGGACGCAGGTGGTTCATGACCACGCAAGCTTTGGATTCTTCATCGCGGGCAAGGCCCGCATCTGGCAAGGCACGATCTACTCCCTCGGACCCGGCGACGTGTTGATCATTCCCCCCGGCGCCCCCCACCGGCTGGTCGAGTCGAAGGGGTCTCGGCTGATTGGGGTCGCCGTCTGTCCATCGTGTTACGAGTCGAGCATCGGCTCCGAGCTGCAAGATCTCATCGAAACGCCGACCCGCTGTCCGGTGCGCCACATTCCGGTGACCCGGCGCCCTCGGGTGCGCCGCCTCCTCGCCGAGCTCATCGAAGAGGTCAAGGCGGAACGCCCTCACGCGAGACTCGCATCCCAAGGCCTTCTTACGCTCATCATCACGGAGGTCCTTCGAGCCGAACCCCTCCCGGGCCTGCCCGAACCGGCGGAGACCCCGCTTGTCGCCGACGCGCTCCGGTTCGTCCGAAAGCATGCCCTCGAGCCGATCTCGCTCCAGGACGTGGCGGAGAGTCTTCGCAAGTCCCCCGCCCATCTAACAACCGTGGTCAAACGCGAAACCGGGGCCTCCGTCGTCGACTGGATCACCCACGTCCGCATGGACGAGGCGCGCCGTCTTCTTCTCTACAGCGACGAACACGTCGAAATCATCGCGGAGCGCGTTGGCTACATCAGCGCGTCCCACTTTCACCGTCGCTTCCGCGAAGCCCACGGAACCACGCCAGCCGCTTGGCGCCGCGCTCATCAGGCGCGCCGGCAGGCCGAACATGCCCACTGAGCCATCGACCGCGGAGCTTCTCGTTGACCCGGACTGGCTGTCGGCACGGCTCGGGAGTCCGATGCTCCGGGCGTTTGACTGCACCGGCCGAGTCAACTTCGACCGGTCTCCCCTCCGGCCGGAAGGAGGGCACGATCTCTATCGGCGAGGCCACATTCCTGAGACCGCGTACCTCGACCTTCTTCGGCTCGCCGCCCCTGGCGACACGTTTTATCCATTGCTCACCCCGGAGGAGTTCTCCGTCCAGGCGGGCCGCCTGGGCATTGGCCCCGACCATCACGTCGTGCTCTACAGCGCACAGCGACCAAGCTGGGCGACCCGAGCCTGGTGGTTGCTCCGGCTCCATGGCCACCGGCGAGTGTCGGTTCTGCAAGGTGGATGGGAAGGCTGGGTTCGCTCTGGAGGTCCAGTTGCATTGAACGAAACCGTGTTTCCGGCAACCACCTTCCGATCGGAGTATCGACCCGAGCTTCTGGCTACCGAGACCGACGTACAGCACGCATCGACGCTCGAGACCTCGCTGATCGTCGGATCGCTGAGCGAAGGGCAGTTCGCAGGTGACGAGGACGGCGGCTACGTCCGCCGAGGACGGATTCCGTCGAGCATTCGGCTGCGTTACACCGACCTTCTCGATGCGACCCACACCGCGTTTCTGGCCAAATCCGCACTGAAGAAACGCCTTCCGGCGAGCCCCGGGCACATCGTCACGTACTGTGTGGGAGGCGTCGGAGCGACGGCACTGTCGTTTGCGTGGGCCCTGCTCGGCAAAGATGTCGCGGTGTACAACGGGTCGATGCTCGAGTGGGCGAAGAACCCCGAAAACCCCATCGCGCGCGGCTCCTGACCAACCGGAGAGAGCCGTCGCGGGTCCACCGCCGCGCCGGCGGAAGATCGGGGGGCGTTGGAGCGTACAAGCCCACGAGCTTTCCGTCATGACGCGCTGCGCCCTTGCCCTCCCTCTTTCGCTGCTCGCAATTCTCGCGACGCTGCCCGCCTGCCCGGACGACCGTCGGACGGGCTTCGGCGGAATCTCGGACGGAGGTGGGGAAAGCGCGGCGCCCGACGGGGGATGGTTGGATGCGTCAAACGCGGACTCCTCCGTCACCGACGGCGGAAGTGTCGATGAAGACACCGGCACGGCCGACGGTGGGGTCGGAGACCCCGGCTCTGGAGACTCGGGGACTTCCGAAGACGCTGGGTCGGGGGATGCCGGCTCGGGGGATGCGGGGTCGGGCGATGCGGGCGCGGGGGATGCGAGCTTGGATGCGAGCTCGGGAGATGCGGGGGCCGGAGACTCGGGAGCCGGGGGCGACGCCACCACGGACGCGGGACCGCCCCTCAGAGGATGCATCTCTGGTGCGACGGGGACCCACGCGCTTCGGTTCCGGTGGGACGGTTCGACCTCGGGAGGCCGCGCAAGCGTGGTCTACGAAACCAACACGTTGCCCGACACATCCCGCTGGCGCGTAACCGCTGCGTCTTCGTCGATTGGATACCGGCCGGTGTTCCGCGATCCGTTCCTCGGCAAAGGTGGCCTCGAGCTTTCGGGCACCGTCTTCATCGACGTGGAGCTGAGCACCGGAGGTCTCGGGAGTGTGTCCGATGCAACGCTCGCGGTGTATGGGCGGAGCTACAACACCACCACCTCCGGCAGCTTCACCTGGCAGACCTTTGACGGAACGGGCGCCTCTCCCCGCGGAGGAGTCTCCAACGTCGCGCCGTATCGATGGTACCGGGCCGACGCGACCGCCGCGCTCCCCGCGGGCAACAACGGGACCTTGCTTCGGATTCGCGCGGGCCCTCCGTCGGGCGCGCTGATCGTCCATCGGGTCGAAGTCTGCTTTACCGCCCGCTAGCCCTGGCTCTCCAGGTTTAGCCCTTCGACGCAAAGGATGCGTCCAAATCCGCTGTCGGCTTGCCCAGGGGTCACCGGCCGGAGACCCTCCGCAGGCCTTGACGGTTCGTCGACCACCGCCGTACGGTCAACCTGTGGCGGGTCGAAGCTTCGACGCTCAAACCATTGTGGACGGTCAGATTGCGATCGCGTTCACCGAGGGCGTGGTCACCCTGGTCCTCCGGGTGGACGAGTGGGACCTCGAGGTCGCTGAGCGTCTCTACGCCGAGTCGACGGTGCTGACCCACGCGAACCCGCACACCGTCGTCCAGATCCTCGGCGAAGGGCCAAATGCCGCGGTCCGGAAACGCCTCGCCGACCTCCAGGCGAGTCTCGACGAGGAGATGCCGGTCGACGGCGAACGACGGGTCGCGGTGATCATTGGGTCGGCGGTCATGCGCGGCGCGGTAACCGCCCTCCGCTGGGTCACCGGAGATCAGATCCGCGGCTTTGCGCCGGACGCAGCCTACGAAGCCGCCGTCTGGGCAGCCGGCCACGGGGGTGCGGCCGAGGCCGTCTTTCTCGCGTTTCAGGACTGCATGAACCTGATGGCGCCGGAGCAACAGCGCACCGGGAACTGACCGATGCCGGCGACGAAGCTTTCGACGGCGCTCGCCGAAGGAGAGCGCCGGTCCGTGGGGCGGGCAGATGAGGCGGCGGTGCTTGTACGACGGGAGCCGCGCCGCGTCGAAGAGCTTCTTGGCTGTCTCGCAGAAGGCGAAGACCCGGCGCTTCGCGCCCACGCCGCGCATGCGCTGATGCAGGTTGGGCGAGACGCCCCGGAAGTTCTCCATCCGTTCGCTGACCGACTGATCCACGAGGTCGGCGCCGACCCTCAGTGGGAACTTCGCGAGCAGTTTTCCAAAGTCGCGGTCCGTCTCGAGCTATCAAAGCGGCAGGCGAAGGCGGTGGCGGAGCTCTTCCAGGACTACCTTTCAGACCGCCACAGCATCGTCCGAACCTGCGCCCTTCAGGGCCTCTTCGATCTGTCCTCCGATGGCCGCTACCCGGCCGCTTCGGTTCGGCGCATGCTGCAGCACGCCGAGGAAACGGGAAGCAAGGCAATGGCCGCGCGGGCGCGGCGACTCCTTGCCAAGCTCGCCCACTGAACCTCTCGCGCATCTCGTACCCTTCATCCAGTATGGAGCGACGATGAGCGCTGCCAATCACATTCTCTTTCTCTGCGTCGCGAACTCCGCCCGCTCCCAAATGGCCGAGGGCCTCGCTCGCACGATCCTCGGCGACCACGCCACGGTTCAGTCCGCGGGCTCGAGCCCGAGTCAGGTCAATCCCTTCGCCATCCGGGCGATGGAGGAGATCGGCATCGACATCCGCTCCCAGCACTCCAAGTCTGTCGAAACCATCGATCCGGCCGTCGTCGATCTTGTGATCACGCTCTGCGCCGAGGAGGTGTGCCCGGTGTTCCTTGGCCAGGCCGAGCGGCTCCACTGGCCGCTTCCCGACCCCGATCGAAAACACGACACACTGAGCGACGAACAGCGCCTCGAACACTTTCGGACTGCGCGAGACGAGCTCCGGCGCCGGATCGAGGCCCTCAGCGGAGCCTCCGCGTGAGTCGAGCGGTCACCGTCCAGCACCGCAATCCCGAGGCGGCGGAGGTGTTCGTGTTCGCGCACCCGGCGACGTCCTACGAGAATCATTTCCTCACCGAGGCCCTCGTTAGCGAAGGCGTCGGAGTCCTCAATGTGGACGGTCGTTTTGTCGGTGAGCCCCACGACTTGAACTTCGAAGACGCGGCCCTCGACATCGCACAGGCCATCGACGACCACGCCGCGAAGGCCCGCAAAGTGATTCTGACGGGGCACAGTGGCGGCGGCCCGCTGATGACCCTGACGCACGTGCGACTCGGTGTCGGCGACGGACTCGTACTGCTCGCGGCCCATCCGAGCCGCGGCCATATTCTCGAAGCCTGGATCGATCCGTGTCTTCGCGAAGACGGGACGCGCGACCCCGCGCTCGACCTTTATCGGCCGAGGGCCCTCCCCCTCGATCCCGAGTTTGTACAACGCTACCGCCGCGCGCAGCGACGCCGGATGGCGCGCCTCGCCGACGAAGCCGCTCGGTACCTTCGGCGAGGCCAACCGGAAGCCAGAGTTGCGTTCCCTCATGCCTGCGCCGATCCGCGCTTTATCGATGCGACCCTCGATCCGAATGGGCGAGACCTTGCGGCCTTTCCGTTCGGCGATCCCGCCGACGCCAATCAGCGTCCCGACTTTTTCGGAGGCTGGGTTACCGCTCGGTCGTTCCTCAACCAGTGGTACGTGCCGACCACCCCAGCGAACGGCCCGGCGCTCGCTCCCCACGTACGGGTTCCGACGCTGCACATTTCCTTCGGCGCCGACGGAATCGTGTTTCCGAGCCAGACCACTCTCTACGCCGAGCGTCTACCGGCCGCGCAAACCGAGGTCGAAACCCTCGTCGACGCACGGCACAACCCTCGAAGCCAGCCCGAGCTCCTTGGCCCCCTCGCCGGACGACTCTCCGCGTGGGCCCGCGCGCTTTAAGCTCATCTCCACTCTCCCCGGGGTCGCTCCGCGGCTGGAGTACGCGATCTACCGCCATCCCCTCGGACTCAGAAATACCCGGGCATTCCCTCGCCTCGCGGACGCACTGGCCCGGATCGGTCACCGGTTGGCGTGTCTCGCGTTCGAAAGTGCTGGATTCCCGCGGGCCTCGGACGGGAAGACGCCGCAGCGGTACTCGACGTACCGCGAGAACGGCTGGAGGGAGAAGGCCAGGGAGAAGGCCCGGGAGAAGGCCGGGGGAATGCAGTGCTTTCGAGCGCGAGACACGCCAACCGGTGACCGATGCGGGCTAGCTCAGCCCCTTCCAGCGATCGGCTTCGGGAGGGTGGAGACGGCCAGGCGGCGAAAGGCGACGCGTGCCGGAAGTACGCCTCGCTCCGGGGCTGCAGGGCCGCTCGCCCCGACGACGATAGTCTTGGTTTCCGCCACGACATGTAGCGGTTCGCCTCGCTAACCGTTCTTTCGCATCCGCTCCAGGCTCTCGAGATTGGCCTGGATCCGAGGGTCGTCCGGCCGGAGGTCGACACAGCGACGGAAGAGCGCGGTGGCCAAATCGATGTCGCGCACGAGGTAGGCGCGCGTCGCCGCCGCAAAAAGGTCGTCGAACCCATCGTCCGCCGCGACCTGACCG
>JBCCZL010000500.1:0-7636 GCA_039187775.1 Myxococcota bacterium | reverse complement strand
GGCGGCGGCCGCGCTCCCCCTTCTCGAGGCGCTGGTCAAAAAGCGAGCCGGGCCTGTGCCGATCTCGCTCCTCGACGAGCACCTCGGCGTCGAGGTCCAGCCGTCGGACTGAGCCTTCCCTGCTCAGTGGCCCACCTCAGGGAATCTACCTCGTGGTTCTTGCGGGCGAGTGAGCGGAATCAACGGTGCTGCTACCTCACCGGGCGGGCGTGGAGTAGGTTCTGACGACCGGTTGTGCTGGCGGCCCGAGAAGGCGTGGTGCCATCCCGCGTAGACTACTGAAGGCTCCTTCGTCTGAGTCGCGGTGTAGCGCCGACCACTTCGATGAGGTACAGCCCTCAGAATGAGCAGACGAGCATTGGTCACCGGCGCAAGCCGAGGCATTGGTCGAGCCATCGCGCTCGCCCTTGCGAATGAGGGATGTTCCGTCGTGCTGAACTTTCGTTCCAATCAAGCGGCCGCGGAAGAGGTCAAGACGGCTATCGAAGAAGCGGGCGGTACGGCGAGTCTTGCGCAGTTTAATGTCGCGAACGCCGAGGCGACGGCGACCGCGATGAAGGCGCTGCTCGACGAGGGCCCGATCGAGATTCTTGTCAACAATGCGGGCGTGGCGCGCGATCAGGTCTTTCCCATGATGACCTTCGACGATTGGGAGGCGGTAACCCGCACCACGCTCGATGGGTTTTTTCATGTGACCCGACCGGTGGTAGAGAAGATGCTTCGCGCGCGCTGGGGACGAATCATCAACATCAGCTCCGTGTCCGGAGTCATCGGCAATCGGGGCCAGGTGAACTACTCCGCGGCAAAGGCGGGCATCATCGGCGCCACCAAGGCGCTCTCCAAAGAGCTTGCCAAGCGCAAGATCACGGTGAACTGCGTGGCTCCTGGGCTCATCGAAACCGAGATGATCGCAGATGTGCCGATGGACATGGTGCTTCCGATGATCCCGATGCGCCGGGTCGGAACGCCGGAAGAGGTCGCCGATACGGTGGCGTTTCTCGCCAGTGACAAAGCCTCGTACATCACCGGCCAAGTCATCGGCGTCAACGGGGGCTTCGCCTAGCCGGGGCGATCGATTCAGTAGGTAGGTCGTTGGGGGAGCGATGGAACCGCAAGTGTCGCAACGGGCCTTCGTTGTCGAAGTCTTGGATCGAGGATCTGACTGCGATCACACGCTTCGGGTCCGATTCGCGTCGAGGCAGGAGCTCATCATCGAGTACGCCGGCACGCTGCCGGACGATGGCTGGCTTCGGCTCGGTGCGCTTGGGTTCCTTGATCTCGATGGCGGTTTCGCCGATCGCTCAGAAGCCGAGTTCATCGAACAGCGGAACAACGGGCGCTTCTCAGCGAGGGGCGTGCTCAAGGCAGGGCGCGGTCACGATGGATTGGTCATGTGCTGCGGGGTGTGGTTCGACGTTCCCCTGGAATGGAGGGCGGAGTTTCGAATTGGAGAATCGATCGAGTTCTCGGGCGACCGTATCGACGCCGAAGCCGTCTGAGCTTTTGTAGTCATCGTGGCGGACGGGCGGTTCGTTCCTCGAAGGGCCGCTCGGGCATCGTCTGGAACACGTCTTCGAGGCAGATGGCGTTCTGTCGATACAGCACACGACCATTGTGGTCTGCGGTCGACTCGGTTCCCACGACTTGGCCATCTGCATTTCGGCGAACCGCCGTGGTGATGTCCGCGCGGGGTACGCCGAAGATGGCTTCGGCGGCGACGGACATGTGGGTGACGAAGCCTTGGGCGTCGAAGGTGAGGTTTGCGACATACGACCCGGGCTCCTCGGGTATGCCCGAACGGATCTCCACCGGCCGGCCGCGATCGTCGTAGGTGATTTCGCCCCCCCGTTCGGGAAGTGGCTGTCCGCTGGTTTGGAACGTAATGGGCCGTCCACGCGCGTCCAACTGGTAGTCCACTCGTTGCCGCATACCGAGTCTCGTGGACTCAAAGGCGATCAGTCGATGAGACGCGTCGAACTCGTAGCGAAGGGAACGGACCCCCGTCTCGTCCCGGCGATGCCATGCGACAAGATGGCCGTCCCGGTACACCTCCTGGACGCCTTCATACTCGGGATCCACCTCGTCGCGTCGAACGACCGAGAGCGTGATCCCGTTGTACGTTTCGGCGACCCGGTACCCCCGGTCGTCGTACGCAATTTGTTCAGTTTCCTGAACGCCTACGTTGCTGCACCAAGGCGAAGACTCGGCTCCCGCCGTTCCTATCAGGGAATACGGACGTTGTGGATAAGGGACACGGTTGCAGCCGTAGTCACAGCCCCAGCAGAGTCCCCAGCCTTCGGGGCATCCGCGAAGATAACGAACGTTGAAATCGCATAGCTCGCCCGGTTCTACGATGCCGTTGCCACAGATCGGCTCCGGCGGTTCTGCGGTGGTTTGCAAAGGTTCGGCGGTTGGTTCCGTAGGCTCCACCCGCGGCGAGGCTCCGCAGCCAATCAACACCAGAAGAAACGCTAGCGCACTCACGAACGACCCCTCGACCACGGGGCGAAGGTTGCGTGCGTCCGTGCTCGACGCAAGCAGGAATCGGGAATGGCCCGATCTCATCGCCTTGGCGGTCCCACCTCGGCTCATCTTCCTTCGAGGGACGACTTGCTGACCATCTTTGCCGTGGTACCTCGAGGGGGTGGGTTCCGAGAGCAACGAAAAGAACGATTCCCATCCCGATCACTCGAAACCGAGCCCTGAGAAGGATCAGTCGGGTGAGCCCCATAAGGAAAACGCCACCACCAATAAGAAGAACGAGCCCTGGTGGTGGCGCTTTGCCGGGTGGTTTAGCGGAATTTGACGTTGCGCTACCGTAGCGGTGTGAACATGACGTCGCTGCAGCCGATCGGGCTTGTCGAAACGACGAACTCATCGAGGTAGATATCGACCGGTGCGCGGTTGTCCGGGGAAGCCCGCACGCCAACCCACACCTCGTCGAACCCGCCCCCGGCATGCACAAGCTGGGAGTCCCGAGAGGCGATGGGGCTCCCATCGGCGGACACTCCAACCGATCCGATGTCGTTGCCAACCGCCAGGTCGGCAAACAGCTCGAGGCAGACCCACCGGTCCCGCGCCATCGTCGTCCGACCCGATGCACTTGCTCCCATCGGACCCGCAGTCGCCTGAAGACGGTCGCCATTGGCGATGTCGAGCGAGATCTTTCGTCCCGTCGCCCGCTCACGGAAGTTCACGAGCACCGCGTAGTTCGAGATCGGCGGGCCCGCCGGGAGGTATGCGTAGACGCGAGCGTAGATCGGACCGGACTGAATCCGCGGATTGAGAGTCTGGCGATAGTGCGTCGTTCCGTCCGCGGGGGACTGCACCCGAAGGGCTCCGCCGCCGCTCGCGAAGCGAAGGGTGTTTCGTTCGATGGTTGCGCCGTCGCGCTGCACTCGCTCCCACCCGAACGGCTCGTCGAAGGTCTCGCAGATCCTGGCCGAAGGAAATCGATCCGAACATCGATTGCAGCTCGGCATGGTGCAGGCCGGTGCGAGGATCGGGGGAGGCAGATCGGCGTCCGGCGTCGTGTCCACCATCGCGTCGGGGATCGATGCGTCCTCCGTTGGAGTGGCCATCGCGTCACCCATCGGGGCAACACTTGCGTCAGGGGTAGCCTGAGCGTCCGGGCGTTCGGTCATGAACACGACGCACTGTTGGTCGAGGCATCGACCCATCCCGGGGCAGTCCGTGTCTGCGACGCAGCCGGCTTCACTCGAAGCTGCGCAGCCGCCAAGAGCAGAGAGCGCGCTCACGAGTCCGATGGAGAGAACGTAATTGGTGTTCGACATACCTACACAAGGACATAGATGTAGGTAGCTGTCGGTTACTTGGTTTGCGCAGGTACGCGTTTGCGTGGGTTGTTTGTAGGATCGAGCTCAGCCGGTGGCGGCATTCTGCTGCTCGCCGACAAACGCGGCGAGGGTTTGAACGCTCTTGAAGATCTGTCGACTCTGTTCGTCGTCGGCCCGAATGCGCACGCCGTACTCTTTGTCGATCGCCATCGCAAGTTCGAGCGCGTCGATGGAATCCAGGCCCAGTCCATCTACGAAGAGCGGGGCTTCGGACTCGATGTCTTCGGGCTTCACATCGTCCAGCATGAGGGCTTCGACAATGAGCTTTTTGAGATCCTGTTCGAGGTCGGTCATCGGATGTCCATGGGCAAGCGGGGTGGAGAGGGCCGGAGAAGCAAAGGGGCTCGAAAGCGCAGGTCGGAGGCGGGCATGTAAAGGAGCAACGAGGCTGAAGCAAGGTCCCGTAGCTTCGCGAGGACCATGCCATGAACGAATTTGGACGGATCCGTAGAGTTCAAGGGTCAGCGTAACCCGCCGTCCAGTTTGCAGTTCCGCAATCTCCGTGAACCAACGATTACAACGGACCGATGAGGGTTTGACAATCTACCTATGAGTAGGTTGAAATCTGGTCAGCCATGTCGGACACCAAAACCAAGCTGCTGGATGAGGCCCAGGCACTGGTGCAGGTTCGCGGATTTAATGCGTTTAGTTTCAAAGACTTGGCCCAGGCGGTGGGGATTCGGACTCCGAGCGTTCATTATCATTTCGAGACCAAGAGCGAACTCGGTGAAGCACTCCTCGGGCGATACATCGAAGAGCTGGAGGAGCAGCTCCAAGAGCTCGACGCGCTTCATTCGCCGAAGGCCCGCCTGGCTGCGCTGATCCAGAGCTACCGATCGACGGAGTCTCGAGGGCTCGCTTGCGTCTGCGGTTCGCTGGCGAGCGATGTGGAGACGCTTCCCGAGTCGATGCAGCGACTCGTCGAACGCTACCTGGAGCGCACAGAGAGTTGGGTCGCGACTCAGCTCGAGCAGGGAAAACGTAACGGCGATTTCGCGCCGCGTGCTACGTCCTCCGACCTTGCCGAACTGCTCGTCAGCAGTCTTCAGGGGGCGCTGTTTCTTGCGCGGGCCCGAGGCAAGGTTGGTTCGATGGTGGACAGCATCGAACGCGCGTTTTGGATTCAGGTGGGGGGGACGTCCACCAATTAGTCCACGGGGATGGTTCTACGGTCTGGGTCCATGCGTCGGGATGCAACCGCCCGGGATGCAACCGTCCTGGATGCAACCGTCCTGGATGCGACCGCCCTGTGCAACCGCCTGGATGGGCGGAGAGGCCGAAGAGGGCGGCCCTCTTCCGGGGATGGGGCTTCTCCTGCTAACACCCTAGGGTGCGGATCGTCCTCACGGTTCTCAACGTGGTGCTCGCGGTGACCTACCCGCTCGCCATTTGGTGGAGTCTCTCGCGATTCAGCCCTCGAGTGGTCGGCCTGATCGGCATTGCGCTTCTCGTTCCGGTGCTCGTGCTTCGCTTTCATCGGGCCGCGAGCGATCCAGAACGGCGCGGCCATCTCCTTGCGGTGCTCCGTGTGCCGCTCAGCATTCTGGCCCTACTTCTTCTTGGGGCGGTGCTCGATGACCAGCGCCTCATCCTCGCCATGCCGGTGCTGATCAGCGGAGTGCTCCTCGTTACGTTTGGTGCGTCGCTGCGCCAAGAGATGAGCCTCATCGAGCGCTTTGCCCGGATGAAGGAAAAAGAGCTGACCCCGGCTCAGGTCGCGCACTGCCGCCAGTTCACGTGGGTCTGGTGCGGGTTCTTCGTGGTCAACGGTGGCATTGCGGCGTTCCTTGCGCTCCTCGAGGACACCTTCGCGTGGGCCGCCTACACCAGCGGCATCGCCTACGCGCTGATGGGAGTCCTGTTTGTGGGCGAGTTCATTGTCCGACGCTACCGGTTCCGCGATTATGGTCGCGGTCCCCACGATCGGCTGCTAAGCCGCGTCTTTCCCGGGCCTGCCAAGCAGCCATGAGTTACCTCCTCTTCGCGAAGCATCGTCCGACCGATGCGCTGGCCGCCGACGGGCGCACGGTGGCGGAGCTCCTCGGGACCGCATCGGAGATTGGTCGAGCGTTGCCGTCCGCCGAGCCGGACGCGGAGCTCATGGTGCTCTGCCGCGACCGGTTTCTGTTCGCCGCAAGTCTGGTCGCGGCATGGGAAGCGGGCTTCGCCGTCGCCCTTCCGCCGAACCCGCAGCCCGAAACCGTGCGGGCGCTCCGCCAGCGGTCCCAGATTCGGAACGTTCCTCACGACGGCGAAGGTGAAAAGGGGCTCGCCGTGCGACCGTTCGGCGCCACGCCGAAGGTCGACGTTCCGATGCCGAGCGCGATCGACCCCGCTCGTCATCTCGCCACCGTCTACACGTCAGGGAGTACCGGTCCACACAAGCCTTGCCCGAAGAATGCGGCGCAGCTCCTCGGCGAAGCGGAGACGTTGGTCGAGACATTTGGCCTCGCGGGGGCTCGCGTGTTTGCCACGGTGCCGGCGCACCACATCTATGGGCTTCTCTTTGGGGTTCTCGTGCCGAGCCTCGCCGGAGGTTCGTTTTTCTCGGAGACCGCGCTCCACGCACAGCCGGTCGCGAACGCGCTCGCTCGGGGGGCCCAGGTGCTGGTGAGCGTGCCGGCGCACCTCGCGGGCCTTCGGGTGTTGGACGAGGCGAGCCTTCCGGCGCTCGCGCGAGTGTTCTCAAGCGGGGCCCCGCTCCCGACCGCGACCGCGGCAATGCTCGAAGAGCGGTTTTCCTGGCTCACCACCGAGGTGCTGGGCTCATCGGAGACCGGCGGGATCGGTCACCGCTTTCACGGCGCGGCCGGCAAAGAACCCTGGACTCCGTTCCCTGAGGTCCGGGTCTGGGCTGACGAGAGCGGCCGGATGCTGCTCCAGTCTCCGCTCCTTGGACCGGAGGTGGGACTTCCGTTTCGTGGTGGCGACAAGATCCGCGTCTTGCCCGATGGGCGCTTCGAGCATCTCGGTCGCGTCGACGGAGTGCTCAAGATGGGGAGCACGCGGGTGTCTGTCGCCGAGCTCGAAGAGCGGCTCCTTTCGATCGACGGGGTGCAAGACGCTGCGGTCATTCCACGCGAAGTCGGCGGGAGCCGAGGCTGGGAGACCTGGGCGGTGCTCGTCGCGCCGACCCTCGACGTGGCCGCGGTTCGAAAGGCGCTCTCTCGTTGGCTGAGCCCGGTGGTCCTTCCTCGGCGCTACCGCTTTGTGGAAGCGCTTCCGCGGCAGGCCAACGGAAAGCTCCGCCGGGCCGACCTGCGCCGCTGTTTCGAGGACACCCCGTGAGCTTTCGGTTGGCGGCGGTGATCCCCACCTACAACAACCCGGCAACCATTCGCCGGGTGGTCGAAGCGGTGCGCGCGTATGTCCCCGACGTGATCGTGGTGAACGACGGGAGCGCCGAACCGGGCCGAACTGCGGTCGAAGCGCTCGGGGCGGACGGCCTCGCCCACGCAGTTCATCGGGAGACGAATGGCGGCAAGGGGGCTGCGGTCAAGACTGGCCTCGAGGCGGCGAAGGAGCTGGGGTTTACCCACGCGCTTCAGGTTGACGCGGACGGCCAGCACGCGCTCGACGACGTTCCCGCATTCGTTTCCATCGCGGAGGAGTCGCCCCGGTCGCTGGTGCTCGGCGCGCCCAGGTTCGATGACACCGCGCCCGCGGCGCGCAAGATCGGCCGCAAGATTACATTGTTCTGGACCCATCTCGAGACGGGTGGGCACGTCATCGAGGACCCGATGTGCGGCTTTCGAATCTATCCGGTCGATGCGGCGCTC
>JBCCZL010000499.1:0-7676 GCA_039187775.1 Myxococcota bacterium | reverse complement strand
TCGAGTGCGACGAAGCGATCGACTGTTGGGTGGGCAAGCTCGGGGACAGCGAGATGGAGATCGCTCGAAAGGCCGCGTATATGCTGGGCCGGTTCGGGCGCGACAACGAGGCGGCGATCACCGCCCTCGTCGAACACCTCGGCCACAGCCAGGTTGAAGTTCGGCTTGCCGTCGTGACCGCCCTCGACCGAATTGCCACCAACGGGAGCGATGCTGCGGTCGCGAAGATCAGCGAGCTCGAGGAGTCGGAGGCGGGGAGCGGCATCTGGAACACGTTCGCTCGGGAGGCGCTTCCCATTCAGTCCCGCCTTCGCAATCGCAGCAGCTAGAACCCCGATGGTCCGACTCGAAGTACTGGGAGGCGCGCACGCCGGCAAGAAGGCCGAGTCCCGAGAGGACTTGATCCGGATCGGTCGGGCGGACGCGTGCGACCTCTCGGTGCCTGAGTTTCACGTGTCGGGGGAGCACGCGTCGATTGCGTTCGTGGGCGACGAATACGTGCTTCGCGACCTTCACAGCACCAACGGAACGCGCATTCGGCGAGGCGATGCGCTCATCGACCTCGTCGGAGAGGACGGCCGAGAAGCGTCGCTCGAGCCCGGCGATGTGATCGAGCTCGGCGACCCGGAGCAGCCGCTTCGGGTGGGCGTTTCCTTCAACGAGGAGGAGGAGGAGTCGACGCGCATCGTCACCGTCCGAAAGGTCGCCGAGATCGACAAGGTCGAGGCCGACGTCGGCGCCGACCGGGAGCAGCTCAAGGCTCTCTACGAAGCCCAAAAGGCGATCAGCGCGGCGCTCGAAATCGACGACGTGCTCGATGTGGTGGGCGCCCAGGTGTTCCGTTTTCTCACCCGGGCGACCCACGTGACGGTGGCGCTTCGGGAAGAGGACGAAGCCGGGCATGCGCGTCGGAGCGCCCGCTACATTCCGATCGGCACGCGAATTCGCGGGGAGGGCCCGACCGAGGAGTCGGTGCCGATCACCCGAAGCGTGTTTCGCAAGGTCGTCGCCGAACGGGCCGCGGTGCTCGCCGCCGACGCGAAACGAGACGTTGGTGAAACCGCGTCGCTCATGGCCGCGCAGATCCTTTCCACCATCGGAGTGCCGCTTTGGATCGGCGACGAGCTCATCGGGGTCCTTCAGGTCGATAACCGCGCTTCTCGGGGCATCTTTCGGGAAAGCGACCTCGATATCCTGGCGGTGCTGGCGCAGACGACGAGTCAGGCGTTTCGAAACGCGCGCCTCTACCAGCGGCTGAAGGTAGCGCGCGAGCGGCTTCGGAACGAAAACGTCTACCTGAAGTCGCGCGCCAAAGATCAGCGCTTTTCCGGGATCATCGGTGAGGCGTCGTCGATGAAGCGCATCTTCGAGCAGCTCAAGAAGGTGGTCGACACCCGGGTCACCGTGCTTGTCGAGGGCGAGACCGGGACCGGCAAGGAGCTCATCGCGAGTGCGGTCCACCACTGGTCACATCGGTCCGATAAGCTCTTTGTGGCCCAGAACTGCGCGGCGATGCCAGAGAACCTCCTGGAGAGCGAACTCTTCGGCCACAAGAAGGGATCGTTCACCGGCGCGAGCGACGACAAGAAGGGACTCTTCGTGCTCGCCGACGAAGGCACGCTGTTCCTCGACGAAGTAGGGGAGATGCCTCTCAACCTCCAGGCCTAACTCCTTCGCGTCCTCCAGGAAGGGGAGGTCCGACCCATCGGCGCGCCGACTCCCAAGAAGGTGGATGTCCGAATCGTCGCCGCAACCAACCGCGACCTCGAAAAGGAGGTGGCCGAAGGGCGGTTCCGAGAGGACCTCTATTATCGCCTTAAAGTCTTTCCGCTCACGGTTCCTCCGCTTCGAGAGCGGCGAGAAGATGTTCCGCTCCTTGCCGGTCACTTTCTCAGCAAGTACGCGCAGGAGTTCGGGCGGTCGGTGAGCGGCTTCAGCCAGCAGGCAATGGAGCTTCTCCAGAACTACGGCTGGCCGGGCAATGTGCGAGAGCTCGAGAACGAGGTGCAGCGCCTTGTCATTCAGGCCGACGATGACGGCTTCGTGAAGCCCGAGCATGTATCCCCGCGGATTCGTCAGGTGGAAAACGTGTTGGACCGGGTTCGGCCAACCAAGGGGACGCTCAAAGAGATGGTCGAGCAGGTCGAAAAGTGGATCCTGATGGAAGCGCTCCGGGACCACGGCAACAACAAGACCGCCACCGCGAAGACCCTCGGCATTACCCGCGAAGGCCTCCACAAGAAGCTCAAGAATTACAAAATGACCTGAGCGCTGGGTCCGGGCGACGGCCGCAACGATTCGCGCCGGGCTCAGACGATAAACAGAACGACGAGCGCCGCGATCAGGGCGAGGACCAGGCCGATGACCACGAGGCCTCCGACCACGAGCGGGCCCGATAGAGAAGGCGCGCTGATGCCCGCGGCGCTCTGCTGCCCTGAGGATGGCGCCTCTTCGGGCCACGGCGCAGAGTTCGCCGTCGGGGGCGCGGCGGGTTCGGGGGTTGGCGCCGCCGGAGCGGGACCCTGCGCATGGGCCGCCTGCCGGGCGGGATCGCTCCGCAGCACGTCGTTGAGACCCATTGCGATCTCACCGATCGACTTTTTGGCCCAGTCTTCGGCGGTACCGCTGAGCCCCACCGCGGCGAGGGTGGCGTTGGCGAGCTCGCCGACCGACCCGTAGCGTTCTTCCTTCTCTTTGCGAAGGCCGCGGTCGATCACTGCGTCGAGTGCTGCGTCGAGGGAGGGATCGACCATGCTGGGGATCGGGGCCGCCTCGTTCACAACCTTCATCAGGATCTCGGCGATGTTCTGCCCGTGGAATGCGATCTTTCCGGTGAGCATCTCGAAGAGGATCGCCGCGACCGCGAACACGTCGGTGCGCTGGTCGACGTCGAGCTTTCCCATCGCCTGCTCGGGCGACATGTAGTACGGAGAGCCGATGGTGGTTCCGAACGCGGTGAGCTTCGGGCCGGTTTCCATCTGAAGTTTGACCGTGCCGAAGTCGAGCAATCGAACTTCGTCACCCGCGTCGGTTCGGCACAAGAAGATATTGTCGGGCTTTAGGTCACGGTGAATCACGCCGAAACCGTGGGCGAAATCGAGCGCGACCGCCGCCTGGCACAGCACCCGAAGAACGCGAGGAAGGGGGAGGGCGCCATCGCGGCGAAGGGCCTCACCAAGCTCTTCTCCCTCGAGAAACTCCATCGCGAGATACCACGAGCGGTCTGGAGTCTCGCCGAAGTCGAGAACCCGGACGATGTATGGGTGTTCGAGTTCCTCCGCGGTCTCGTACTCACGTTTGAATCGTTCGACGGCGACCGTGTCTTTGACCACTTCGCGGTGGAGGACTTTGAGCGCGACCTTGTCGCCGGTCGACCCTCGCGCTTCGTAAACCCGGCCCATGGCTCCGTCAGCGACGAAGTTCACGACCTCGTATCCCACAAAGTTCGCGCCGATCCGCGCGTCGTTGTGATCTGCCTGGGGAGCCGAACTCATGGGGCGGGGAGATCCTACCTCGAATCTTCACGGCTCGGCAGAGGATTCCTTGGTAGGTCCGCCTGGTCGTTGGCCCGGGCGACAACCCGATCTTTGGGAACTGCGCGCGCAACGAACCCACCTTTCGGGCGATTCCGACGAAATCCTTCCGGGTCGAGTCCGTCGCTCTCTGTCCGGGTTTGTCGAGGTGCGCTTGTTCTGGGGCTCGGGCCTCGGTGCGGGTACGCTCCCGCCATGCTCCGACGCCTCGGCCACAGGTTTGCGGCGGTATTCAAGAGAATCACCCCCGACCCGTTTCTCCTCGCGGTGCTCCTAACGGTGTCGGTGTTCCTGCTCGCCTTTCTGATCGAGGGTGCGGACCCGATTTCGATTATCCGCGCATGGCAAGGCGACACGGGGTTCTGGAGTCTTCTTCAGTTTTCGATGCAGATGGTGCTGATCCTCGTCACTGGTCACGCCCTCGCCTCGGCCCCGGCGATTCGAAGCGGGCTGCGCGCGGCGGCGTCGATTCCGCGAACCGGCGCTCAGGCGGCAGCCATGGTGAGCGCAGTGGCGATCGCCACCGCTCTCCTCAACTGGGGCCTCGGACTCATCGTCGGATCGCTCCTCGCGCGGGAAGTAGGAAAGAGCTGCGTAGAACGTGGAGTCCGGGCGCACTATCCGCTCGTCGCGGCGGCAGGGTATTCGGGCCTCATGGCGTGGCACGGCGGGTTTAGCGGAAGCGCGCCCCTGATGATGACGGTGGAAGAAAATGTGACCCGCTTTCTCGGCGCCGACGCGGGGGTCGACCCGTTGCCGTTCACCGCCACGGTGCTCAGCGTGGAGAACCTCATCGTGAGCGGCGGCCTTCTCGTCTTTGTGCCCCTTCTTTGCGCGTCGCTCGCGCCCCGGGAGCGCGACGAAGTCGAAGGTCCGCCTCCATCGGTGCTGAAGGATTCGTATGACCGTCGCCTGCCCGAGCCCGAGACCACCGTCGAACGGATCCAGGCGTCACCGTTCGTGACCGCGCTGGTGGTGCTGCCGTTGGTCTGCGCATGCGCGGTGTGGCTCTACGACAACGGGATCGGCAAGCTCGATCCCAACGCGATCAATCTCCTGTTCCTTACCCTCGGGCTCATTGCCCACGGACGACTTCCGAGTTACCTCCGCGCGGTGCAAGACGCCGTGGCGGGCACGAGCGGAATCATCGTGCAGTTCCCGTTCTATGCCGGGATCATGGGAGTGATGCGCGGCACGGGGCTTCTTTCGACGTTTGCCGGCGCGATCACCGGCATTGCGACGCCGCAGACCTTCGCCGCGCTGACGTGCGTGAGCGCAGGGCTGATCAACTTGTTCGTGCCGAGTGGTGGCGGGCAGTGGGCGGTGCAGGGACCGATCGCAGTTCAGGCATCGGAGACGCTCGGGGTTCCCCTCCAGAATGCGGTGATGGCCGTCGCCTACGGCGATCAGCTTACCAACATGCTCCAGCCGTTTTGGGCGCTTCCCCTTTTGGGGATCACTCAAGTGAAGGCGCGGGACATCCTCGGTTACAGCACCGTGCTCATGATCTTCGGATTCATCTGGTGCATGACCTGGCTCACCGTGTGGTCGCTGTAGCCGCTGGCCGTGTGAAACCACCTATCGTTTGGTCTCCTGGAGAAGCAGCCATCGACCGGACGGGAGATCGTGGGCCAACGTAAGCTCTCGGCCGTCTTCGGCGCGAATACGAAAACAGACTTGCTCCCCGTCTCGGTAGCGACCGAGCACGTGGACCACTGCCATCCGAGCGGGCTCAGTCGATGCGGAGCTTCCGCCGCGGAGCGCGGTCGACTCTTCGAACGCCACCGGCGCGTAGTCCCATCGGGCGGACGGTCGGAGTTCGACATCCACCCAGCGAAGCGTGGGGTCCGGGGGTGGCGAGGATGGCGAAGTTCGGGGAACGGGCGGAACGTGCATCCCCGCCTCTCGCCCCAGAGTGACCGCGGCCCGATCGACGGCCGCGATGATCGCTTTATTGAGCGCTCCCCCCTCGGTGGCGACCACGACGAGGTAGTCATCGTCGAGGCGGCGCACAAGGAACTCGCGATGTTCGGCCGAGATCATCAGCTCGAGCGCTTCCCCGTGGGCGATCGTACGGAGCCGTTCCGCGGCGTCGAGCATCACCACGAGGAGCTGCGCGCCGATCACTTTCGCGTCAAACGGATCGATCGACGCCACATAGTCCACGCACTCGCCTTCCATATCGACGAACGCGGCCGCGAGCACCGACGGATCGGACGCCCAAATCGGCCGGAGAATCATACTGAAGATGCTCTCCTGTTGGTCCCGGGGAGCCTCCGGCGCGCGGGTCACCGCGAAGGCTCGTCGGCAAACTCGAGGCGTGCGCCAAGGGCCTGGCGAAGCCGACCCTCGTCCGGCACCACCCCAGACGCGCGAAGGAGGTCCGCCTCGAGGGCGAGGAGCGCCTCGTGACGCCGAAGCGCGAGGAGCTCGGTGCGAAGGGTGGGCTCCGCGGCGGCCAGCGAGGTCTCGAGAGGAGCCTGAACTTCCGTGACCACGACTACGTGGACGCCAAAGCTGGTCTCGACGAGGGTGGGGACGAGCCCGGGGCCTTCGACGCCGAACACCGCGGCCTCGAACGGTTGCTCCATGGTGCCGTTCGCGGCGAACGGGTCGAGCACTTCGAACCGAAGCTCCAACTCGGCCGGCTGCTCATGGGCGGCTTCGAGGATCTCCCGAGGATGGGACGCGGCAAGGGCCACCGCGTGAAAGCTCGTCGCGATCCGCCGCGCGGTGGCCCGATCCGCATCGGTGCCGTCTTCGGGAACGCGCACCAGGAGGTGGACGGCGCCACGCTTTTCCGGCGCGTTCCATCGTTCGCCCTGGGCCACGAACGCTTCCTCGAGATCGTCGGCTCCGATGTCGTCGGACGTCACGTCGCGCTCGAGAACCTGGTGGAGGAGGGCGCGAACGAGCTCCCGACCCACCGCCTGCCCGAGCTCGGCCCGGGCCGCGTATCCGCGACGCTCCGCCTCTTGGCGCAAAAGCTCGCGTCGTACCGCGGTGTGGAGCGCTTCTTGGGGAGCGAGTCCTTCCTCCGACGCAAGCTGCTGGACGTCGTCGATAGCGACGCCCACGCCGTTGACGAGGGCCACGGTGTTTCCTTCGAGAATATCCGGACTGCCGGTGTCGGTCCCTTGGGGACTTCGTGGTTCTTCGGACGACCCGCAGCCTATCGACAGCGCGACGAGCACTCCGAACATCGGCTCTGGCGCTCGCCATAGTCGCTGCCGCACGCTTTGCACTACTCTCCGACGGTGGGCCGGAGCAGCTCGACGCCGGCACGGAGGAGGGACAACCCCGTGAGAACCAGCAGAATGGCCGCGACATAGTCGTGCTCCCGCAGGGTCCAGATGGCGAAGATGAGAACCCCGAGCGACACCGCAATGAGCGCGATTCCCGATCCATCACGAGCCATCCGCGAGAGTCTATCTTTGTCGCCCCGAGGCTGCCAAGTCCCCGTCGCGACACGGGCGTCCGTCGGCGGTGGTCAGGAGCCGAGCACCCCGACGAGCGCGCCGTCTCGGACTTCGAAGATTCGCCCACCGACCTCGGGGAGCCGTTGGTCGCTGAGTCCTCCGCTCGGCCCGACCGTGACCTGGCTCGTCCCGGCAAGGCCAGTCCCGACCTCTCGGCGCGAGCTTCGCCCGCCGTCGACCTGCGACAGAATCAACGAAAGGGCATCGAACGCGGAGGCGGCGTACACATCCGGAGTGGTCCCGAAGCGCTGCTGAAACGCGCCCACGAACTCCGTGACCTCGGGGCGGGTGCTCTCCGGGTCGAAGGGGACCGCGAAAAACGCTCCCTCGAGGTAGCGTCCGCTCTGGCGCAGCACCGAGCGTTGAAACGCGATGCTCGGTAGAAGGAGGGTGACGGCGCGATCGCCACGGCGAGTGGCCGCCGAGGACGCCCATAACCCGCCGGTGGCGAGCGCTGGAGCGATCAACTGCACCCGCGCCGGAAGATCCGCGACATAGAGGGCGTCGAAGGATTGGCCGCGGAGTTCGGTGACCACCTGCCCGAAGGACGTCGCGCCGGCGGGGTACTGGAACGCGCCCACCACTTCGCCCCCTTCCGCTTCCACTGCGGAGCGAAATGCCGAAGCCAGGTTTTCGCCGTAGGGTGCTTCCGGGTGGAGGATCG
>JBCCZL010000498.1:0-7697 GCA_039187775.1 Myxococcota bacterium | reverse complement strand
GCGGGACGCGGTATCGAACTGGGCTTCGATCAAACGCATTTTTTGTCTACTAATCCCGCCGCCAAAGCGCAGCCGTCTAAAAAATAAAACCGCCGTGATTCCCAACGCGACGGGAATCGCGACCCATCCATATCCAATTGGATCCAACAGAATGAACGCAACCCACGCAGCAACCGCTATTAATAAGAAACGAAGGGTCTGTACGGCGTAGTTGGCCAAGACGAAGAAAAAGTACTCTTCTGGATGCACGCATCCAGTGCACACAGCGAGAAGAAGCTCGGTATTCTCAGGGGCCCGCGGGAAGAATCCCGGTGAGGGCCACCAAATTCCCCCCGGCCTGCCGGTTCTTTGGAGTATGCGACGCCCTGCAGTTTGGGTGGTTTTGGCTGCGCTCCTCTCGACCGTGGGTTGCGCTCGCCCGAAAATCGACTGGGCCGCGATCCTGCACGCACGCGGCGACGCCTACCTCGATCAACACCACTCCGAAGTGGTCCATCTCAACTCGGGCTGCAGCGGTACGCTGATCACCCCGCGCATTGTGCTCACCGCCGCCCACTGCGTTGTTCAGTCGTCTGATTTTCCCACCGTGGACATCAATAGCCGGGACGGTGAAGAGGTGACCTTCCCCGTCACCCAGTGCTTTGTCCACCCGCTGGCCTATTCCCCCGCGGTCGCCTGCGGCACCGAACCACAGGGCAACATCAATCGAGCACACGACCTTGCCCTCCTGGTTCTCGAGGATCCGGTGCCTCCCGAGCTGGCGATCGCTCGGCCCGCCCTGATCGAAGGATCGCTCGAGGACGAAGCGTGGGCGAGTCGACCCGTTCGCCTCGTAGGCTGGCATCGACGCCCCCAACGGTTCGGCTCACTTCGTCGCTACAGCGGGCTCCACTTCGTGGAAGAGTTTCGACGAGGCGCGATCGTCAGCGTGCCGCCGGATACCCATCGCGGGTTTGCCTCGGTGCGCGGGAACTCCGGAGGCCCTGCGCTTATGCGCTACGATGGTGAAGAAGTGGTGGTCGGCGTCCTGTCTGGAGGCGCCGGGCTCGGCTCGCTGAGTCGCCGGTACTCCCTTTCCACCCCGACCTTCAGCGGCGTCAACGGACGCTGGGTGCTCCGCCACATCGAACGCGTGGAACGAGGCCAGTAGGAATCTGGCTCGGTCGTTCCAGGCCTCCTGCCATTCCGAGTCAGGAGCCGTCAGGAGTGGGTGGCGGCCAGGCCAACCGCCCCCATAGACTGTGCTGCCGGCATGACCTTCTCCCTCGAAACCAACCTGACGCCCAAAGGCGATCAGCCCCAGGCGATCCGCGAGCTGATGGGCGGACTCAAAGAGGAGCAGCGGGCCCAGGTGCTTCTCGGGATCACCGGCTCGGGCAAGACCTTCACGGTGGCAAATGTCATCGAGAAATCGGGCCGCCCGACGCTGATGATCGCGCCCAACAAGACCCTCGCGGCGCAGCTCTACGGCGAGATGCGAGAGCTCTTCCCCAACAACGCGGTTGAGTACTTCGTCAGTTACTACGACTACTACCAACCCGAAGCCTACATTCCGACGTCCGACACCTATATCGAGAAGGACGCGATCATCAACGACAAGATCGACCGCATGCGCCACAGCGCGACCCGGTCGCTTCTCTCCCGCCGAGACGTGATCATCGTGGCGAGCGTCTCATGCATCTACGGCATTGGGTCGGCGGAGTGGTATCACGAGATGCTCGTGCAGCTCGAAAAAGGGGAGGATTTTCGTCGGGACGAACTCCTTCGGCGCCTCGTTGATATCCAGTACAGCCGCAACGACGTCGATTTCCACCGAGGCACCTTCCGGGTGCGGGGCGATGTGGTGGAGATCTTTCCTGCTCACGCCGAAGACATCGCGGTGCGGATCGAATTTTGGGGCGATGAGATCGAACGGATCTGCGAGATCGACCCTTTGAGGGGCAAGGTCCTCATCGACCTGGAGCGCTATGCGATCTACCCGAGTTCGCACTACGTGACGCCCGCGGAGCAGCGTGAGAAGGCGCTTGCGTCGATTCGAAGCGAACTTCAGGGGCGCCTGGTCACGCTTCAAGACGAAAACAAGCTCGTCGAGCGCCAACGACTCGAACAGCGAACGATGTATGACCTCGAAATGCTCGAGCAGATGGGCTTCTGCCACGGCATCGAGAACTACAGCCGTCACCTCTCCGGACGTTCGGCGGGTCAGGCACCGCCAACCCTGATCGACTACTTCCCCGACGACTACCTTCTTATCATCGATGAGTCGCATCAGACCGTGCCGCAGCTCGGCGCCATGTTCCGAGGCGACCGAGCCCGAAAGACGACCCTGGTCGACCATGGATTTCGACTCCCTAGCGCGATCGACAATCGCCCACTTCGCTTCGAGGAGTGGGAGAAGAAGGTCAATCAGGTCATCTTCGTCAGCGCCACGCCGGGGGACTATGAACTCGAACTCACGGAGGGGGTGGTCACCGAACAAGTGATCCGCCCCACCGGCCTCATGGACCCGCTCATTCATGTCCGCCCCGTCAAAGACCAGGTGGACGACCTGCTTGCGGAGATTCGAGCGCGGGTCGAACGGAATGAGCGGGTCCTCGTCACGACGTTGACGAAACGGATGGCGGAGGACCTGACCGAGTACTACGGCGAGCTCAATGTTCGAGTCCGCTATCTCCACAGCGACGTCGACACGCTTGAGCGGATTGAAATCCTTGGGGATCTGCGGGCGGGCGCTTTTGACGTGCTGGTTGGGATCAACCTGCTCCGCGAGGGCCTGGACCTTCCAGAAGTATCACTCGTGGGCATCCTGGACGCCGACAAGGAAGGCTTCCTCCGTTCGCCTCGTTCGCTAATCCAGACCATTGGTCGGGCAGCGAGAAACGCGGGCGGCGAAGTGATCCTCTACGGAGACAAAGTGACGGCTGCTATGGCCCAGGCGATGGAAGAAACCGGCCGACGCCGCGAACTCCAGGCGAAGTATAACGAAGAGCACGGAATCACCCCTGAAACGATCCGCAAGGCCATCTTTGAAATGGACCCAAGCGCCGGAGGTCGAGACTACGTCGCAGTGGCGCGTCCGACCAAAGAAGGCGTCGATGAGAACGTGGTCGAAAAGGCCGAGCGGCTCCGATCGGAGATGCTGATGGCCGCGGAGCGACTGGAGTTCGAGCTCGCGGCGGAGCTTCGCGACGAATTGGCCAAGCTCGATCAGACCGACCGCCCGAAGAAGAAACGCAAGCCACTCCAGCGGCCTCGACGATAGCTCGGGTGGACACTTCCGAATGTTCACCTTGGGCGTGCGTTTTCGGCCTTGTTCCGCATCCGCAATGACCCTCATGTTGGGCACTCGGGAGGGCCTTTCCACACTGGGCGGAGGGCCAGGAGCTGCTAGGCTGAGGCAACCATGAAGTGGATTAAGCGGGCGCTGTTTGTGGGGGCGATCGGGCTCCTCTGCGGGACCCTCGGGTCGCCGCCATCCTCGGCTCAGGACCCCGTTGGTTCGGACCGAGTGGTCGAGTTCGAATTCACGCCGACGGCACGGGCGCAGATCGCTTTGTGGGTCGAGCGCGTGGACGGGACATTCGTCGACACGGTTCGGCTGACCCAATCGGTATCGTACCGCGGCATCGGCAACCGGCCGGGCGCCACATTGATGAACAGCGGGTTCCGATGGCCCTACGGCCGACGGGAAAGCGTGCTGCCGATCTGGGGACACCGTCGCGCCGCTGCTCCTGGCGCTGCGCAGTTTCCTCGCGTGATTTTCCAGAACCGGGAAGAGGGTCGGGCGTCGCAGACCACCCAGGACGATTCGCCGGACAGCTATTTTTGTCTCTCCTTCGACTCGTCGACCACGCGCCGGGATGCGCTCGATGCGGTGTCGTGCGCGTCGCAGTTCAACAGCGACAAGGGTCGCTACATGACCGGCGACGACGAGGCGCAGGGCTACCGCGAACCCTACGATGACGGGGTGCCTCCGCGGACGCTCAGCACGACTTCGCTCTATCCCCCGAGGCGTGACGTGACCCGTTGCGCCACCGGAAGCTGCCGAGACTCCGTGGATGTCGATGACTTTGCCGATGCGGGGCGCCGGGTGATGCCCAACATCGACGCGATCACGATGGCTACCCCGGCGGGTGACGCCCGGAAGCGAGTGGCCTTCGACGTGCCTTCGGATTGGGAAGATGGCGACTATGTCGCGTTCCTCGAAGTGAACACCGAGGGGGACTACAACGAGAGCTTCAACGACATCACTCACCCAACCCCGGTCGAGTTCGGGAACTGGGATAGCTGGGCAATGAACTTCGGTTATCCGTATCGCGGGCAGCCTTCGGTGGTATTCCGGGTTCCGTTCACCATCGGTGTCGGGGGCGAATACTCGGCCACCGACCCGGAGGGATACAGCTCGGTCGATGGCCTCGTTGGCACGATCAACCCAATGGACAGTGTGATTTCGAACGACCCGGCGGGAGCGCCAGGCAGCGGTGCGGACCGCCTCCGACAGCAGCCCGACGGTTCGCGCTTCACCGTGCGCGTCGTGTCGACCAATGTGTGCACGGGCCCCAACCCACCGCCGGAGTGTGGCGCCGAGTGCAGTCCAAGCCTGCCGTGTGCGAACGGCTTTATCTGCGCCTCCAACAACACCTGCGTCGGTCAGTGCGACATCGATATGCCGCCCTCCAGGCTCGGCGACTTTGAGGTTCTTCCGTACTCCGACGAGAAGCACACCCACCAGTGGGCCACGCTCCGGTTCGAGGTGCCAAGCCATGAGCGAGAGCTCCGCTACGAGGTCCGCTACAGCACGAACCCGATCACCGACGTCGACTCCTTCATGATGGCGCTCCCGGCCAATGCCGCGAGCCTCGACAGCGTGGGGCTTCGGGTGCCGGTGGATGTGCCTGCGGGGGAGATTCTCGAAGTCGACTTCGGGGGCCTCCAGCCAGAAACGACCTACTACGTGGGCATCCGTGCGATCGACGACTGCAACGACGCGGGCGACGTGCAGGTCGCCGAGATCACGACGACCGCGATCAACTTCACCACGGTGTCGCCGTGCTTCGTCGCCACCGCGGCGTGGGGCACGCCGATGGCGGATGAGATTCGGCCACTTCGTCGATTCCGAGACCGGCATCTTCTGACCAATCCGGTGGGTCGCGCCTTGGTCGACGCTTATTACGCCGTCGGACCGGTCGGCGCCGACGTCATTCGCGACAACGATACCCTGCGATCGGCGGCCCGTACCGCCCTTGGACCGATAGTGACCGTCGCGAGCTGGTTCGAGTAGCGTTCCCCCGCTACGTTATCTCCGTTTCCGCTCCGTTTCCGCTCCGTTTCCGCTCCGTTTCCGCTCGTCGGCATCCCCCGTCGGGCCGCCTTTGGTCGGTCGATGTACAAAACGATACTTGCCTCCCTCGCTCTCGTCGTTCTAGGCGGCTGCGCTACCGTTTCGCCGTACGAGCGCGAACACCTCACGCGTCCAGGAATGGACGTCACTCGAGAGAACTCGGAGGCGGGCTTTCACGCCCACGTGCACGATAGCCGCGAAGGCGCGACCGGCGGCCACGGCAGCACCGGCGGTGGCTGCGGATGCAACTAGTCCCCCTCACCGGAACGCTGAGACTTCTGGTGGCGTGGGGCGCTGCGCTCGCCGCAACGACCGTACCCCTCGGTGCCCCAAGCAACGCTTCGGCTCAGGGGTGGTCCGGCGCCGTCGAGGTGCGGGGCAACTACTATTGGGAACGGAGCACTCGGGTGGTCGCACCCGAAATCAATGTCGAGGCGGAGAGTCCGGGTGGGCTGCGGGTCAATGGCCACTACTTGGTCGACAGCATCACCAGCGCCAGTCAGGCGGCGGGCGCGATCGTTGACGTGCGCTTCACCGAAATCCGACACGACTTCGGAGCCGGCATCGGCTACGAGTTCGACCTGGGCGACGCGAGTCTCGACCTATCTGCCAACCTTCGGTACAGCAACGAGCCCGACTATCGGTCCCACGGTGCGCGCATCAACGCGGCCCTTGCCCTCAACGACCGGGCGACCACCCTGAACTTGGGCGTTGGCGGAGTCCACGATGTGGTGGGCTCAGTCCTCCGGGGAACGTCGGAGGAGGACCAAGGAAAGGTCGGCAACCTCAACAGCCTCGTGGTCAGCGCAGGGATTTCCCAGGTGCTTACGCCGACCCTTCAGGTCTCCGTGGGCTACGACTTCGGCTATCTCTCGGGCTTTCTCTCGAATCCTTATCGCGCCGTTCCGCTGGTCCAGCTGGAGCCCGAGCGGCACCCGGATACCCGATCTCGCCATACGCTTTATGGGCGCGTGGCCTGGTACATTCCCGCGACGCGGACCGCGCTTCACGCGCTGTACCGGGCGTACATCGACTCTTGGGATATCGGCGCCCTGACCCCAGAGCTTCGTGTCTACCAGGAGCTCGGGGATACCTTTGTGCTCCGCACGCGATGGCGCCACTACACCCAGACCCGCGCGTTCTTCCAGCAGGAGAGCTACACCGAAGACGACGAGTTCCGGACTGCCGATCCCAAGATGACGAGGTTTCATAGCAACCTCTTGGGCGGCCTCCTCCTTGTCCGTATGGATTTCCTTGAAGGCTCCGCCCTCGACTTCGCGCGCGACGCCACCTTCGAGTTGGGCATCGAATACATCTGGAACACGAACTCCTTCGGCAACGGCGTGATCGCCCAGGCCGGCGCCCGCGTCCCGTTCTGAAGCTCGGTCTAGCCGCTTCGGTTGGAAGGCTTGGTGTTGGGCGGGAGAACGATCGCGGCGATGAGACGATCGACCACGTCGTCTTCGAGCGATGCGTGCTCGAAGGCAAGCCGGTACCACATGGCTCCCCAAAGACCGTCGCAAAGCACCGAGGAGTCCATGGTCGCTGCGAGCTCCCCCCGCACCTTTGCCCGCTCTACCGCCTGGATGAGCACCGCCCGACGAGGCTCAATGAACTCGTCCCGAACGACCGAGGCGAAGCGCGAGTCCTCGCTCGCATGGGTAAGAACAGCCCGCATGATCGCGTGGCCGGCGGACGAATGAGCAAACCGGAACGCTGGGCGAAGCACCGCTCCCAAGTCTTCGACGAGACTCCCCCGATCCACAGGGGGAGCCCGGGTCGAGGCGATTCGACCCAGAACGCCAAGCAGGAGGCGCTGCCGCGAGGCGTAACGACGATAGAGGGTTTGCTTCGCGATTCCTGCACGTCGGGCCACTCCCTCCATCGAGGTCGCTGAAAACCCCTGCTTTTCGAGCAGTTCCGTTGCGGCATCGAGGATCCGGTCGTCGATACCCGCATCTCTTGGCCGGCCAGGTCCACGGCCCTCACCCATGATTCGACGATAAAAGTAGACGCAGCGTCTTGCAATATCTTTCATCTCGACCAATAAGTAGACGCAACGTCTCGTTACTAGGAGAAGCCATGCATCACTTCACGCTCAGCGGCGGTTATCAGTTCGCCGACACCTTCGATCTCAGCCACCATGACCCTTTCGTGTTTGCTCAGGCTGGGCGGCTCACTGGATCGTTTCGATGGCGGTTTGCCGATGGCCGGGAGCTCCGAACTCACGTCAATGGAGCTACCGCGAACCGGGTGAGCCCGATGGGAGCTGAGATTTTTGGCACGATGAAGATCCACATGTTCGAAGCCGATGGGAGCGCCCCTGACTCGGATCTCCTGTTTCTAGGCTACGAAG
>JBCCZL010000497.1:0-7702 GCA_039187775.1 Myxococcota bacterium | reverse complement strand
TGCGCGAATTCCGTTCTCCGAACGCGGTGCCCCCTCAGAAGCCATAGAAACGCGGGCAGAACGAACCGGATGCGGCTCGATTGCCTCCAGCCCGGAACCCATCATTCTCGAAGCTCGCTTGGAATGGGTGTTTTGGCCTCGGGGTTGAATCGACGGCCCGTCGTTGCCATCTATACTTGAGTCAGCCTATGTCGCATGCCCTTTCCCTTCTGATCTTCGCCAGTTTCGCGGTTTCGGGGTCGGTCCAGGCCCAAGAGCTCACGGAAAACAGACGGATCGAAGTCGCCCGCCGGCTTTCCGAGTCCTCCGTATCCGTCCTCGTCGGCCGGGCGGGAGGCTCCGGCTTCGTGGCCGGCGACGAGCGCTGGGTGATCACCAACAGTCACGTTGTCTCGAGCGCCCGTCGAGGGGTGGTACGGATTCGGTTTGGGGACGGCACAGTGGCGCAGGGTCGCGTCGTGGCGACCGACCCGACCCACGACCTCGCGGTAGTCGAGATCGTCGGCGACGCCCCCGTCGGGCCGTTGCCACTCGCGGACTCGGACGACGTCCAGGTGGGGCAGGCGGTGCTCGCGTTCGGCAGCCCGTTCGGCCTCGAAGGAACCCTGACCCAGGGCATCGTGAGCGCCCGACGGGACATCCCAGGCCGGTCGGGTGCGATTCGGGGGATCATTCAGACCGATGCGCCGATCAATCCGGGCAATAGCGGGGGTCCCCTCGTGGACTCGCAAGGGCGGGTGATCGGAGTGAACACTGCGATCATTTCGCGGACCGGAGGCAGCAACGGAATCGGCTTTGCCGTGCCCTCGAACTATGTCACGGAACTCCTCGAGTCGTTGCGGAGTCGAGCTCGCGAGCCGGTAGCGGAAGCTCCGCCCGCCCTGGATCCGCCGGCCGAGGCGCCGTCGGTGGCGATCGACACGCCGGTCTGGCTGGGGATCTTTGGCGAGGACGTACAGGCTCGGAGCTTTCGTGGGATTCGCGTGCGCCGAGTCATCCCCGGGAGCCCCGCGGAAGCGGCAGGGGTCCGGGGCCTCGAAGACTCGCCGCCGACGATCGTCGAGCGGTTCGGCATGCGCTGGACCGGCCACATTATCCTGGCGGTGGACGGTCGGCGCGTATCGTCGATGAACGATCTCCACGACGCACTTCGCCGTCGGCAGCCCGGCGAGCAGGCCGTGCTCACTCTGACGGTGGGTGCGGGGTCAATGACCGGCCAAGCGGTCGTCGAACTCCAGGCTCCCCCAGAGCGTGCGGCGGAAGCCGCCGAAGCACCAGCCCGGGAGCGCGCCCGGACCCGCCGCCGCCCTCGCCGCTGAGCGTTCGGGAGGATATGCTTCTCGACGCGATGGCTTCGCGAGTGAAGAAGATCGAGACCCTTCAGGGGCTCGACGTCCGAGATGCGGCGGTTCCTTCGGTCGTCGAAGCATCGCTTGGCGATGATCCGGAGCTTGGTCTTCTGGCACTCACCGTCGGGATCCGCCACACCGAGTTTCGACGGCGGAGCACCCCCGCGCTCGTCGATAAGTTCGCCGTCCGCCTCGGTGCAGCCGCGTCCCGACTCATCGATGGGCTTCCCCAGACGGGGCGCCTGGACCCGGAGGTTGGAGGTCGGCTGTTTGCCGCACGAGGAAACGCACTTCGCCTTGCCGGCCCTGATCATGATGCCGAAGCAACCGCCGCGTTTGAAGCGGCGCTTGGCCTCGATCGGCGCCGAGGCCGGTGGTGGTTTGATCTCGGTCTCCATCACAAAGCGCTCGCTCGATTCGAAGAGGCCCTCGAGGCGACCAAGCAGGCGCGGGTAACCATGCCCGAGGACCGGGGGGTTCTCTGGAACATCGCGATCGCGGCCACCGCGCTCGGTCATGGAGAAGAAGCGCTCGAGGCATGGACGGCCCTCGGGGTGCCCATCGTGAGTTCCCCCGGAGGGCTCCCGATGACTCCGTCCCCGATGCCCGCGGCCCGCCTTCGGGTCCTCACCATCGGCAGTGGCCACGCCGATCCGACAACCGATGCGCTCGTGCCGGACGAGGCCGCCGGTTTCGAGGTGCTTTCGGTACAGCCGATCAGTCCCTGCCATGGCGTGGTGTCGAGCCCCTCGTTTCGACGAGCCGCGGTCGACTACGGGGACGTGGTGCTCTTCGACGGGGACCCCGTTGCGATCACCACCATCGACGGGCAGCGAGTGCCCACTTTTCCGCTCCTCGCGCGGCTCCACGAGGGCGACGAACGGAGGCTCCGGTTTCTCGCGCTCGAGCAGAACACGGGGGACCTGGTCGCGCTCGGGGAGTCCCTGCCGGAAGGCGCGCGACTTTTTGTCCAGCTCGAGCACGTCGAATCGGTCTGCTCGCGGTGTGCGTCCGGGGAGGTCCTTACCAAACACGAGCACACCCCTCCGGAGGAACATCGGCTCGTCTACGGAAAGATTATCGTCGAAGCTCAGGTCGATCTCTCCGCAGTCGAGTCCACGATCGCGTCGGCGGTTCGGTCTACCGGCCGACTCCAGCTGAGCGTTCCCGAGCTCTACGAGGCTCTCGGGGACAGTCGCCGAGCGGGCCAGGAGCACCAGGCCTGGCGAGGGCTGGAGCGCGTGGCGCTCCGTCGTCAGGGGTAGCTCCCCTCTCGGCGTCGGCATACGTGAAGGAGGCCGGCGCGGCCAAACGACGGTATCCTCCGCCCGTGCGGATCTTTCTCTCCGGGCCGATGGGAAGTGGTAAGTCGACGGTCGCGAAGGCGCTAGCCTCGCTTCTTCGTCTGCCGATGCACGACCTCGATGGCCGGGTCGAAGCGCGGGCCGAGACCTCGATTCGGGAACTCTTTGCCGCGAGAGGAGAAGGCGAGTTCCGAAAGCTGGAGCACGAGGAGCTCCGTCGAGTCATCGCCGAAGACAACGCGAGTGTGACCGCGCTCGGCGGAGGAACGGTCGTCGACGAGCAGTGTCGCACGATGGCGCTCGACGCGGGGCTCGTCGTGACCCTCATGGCGCCGGTCGACGTATTGGCGTCCCGAGTGGCTCGAGAAGAGGGGCGGCCGCTCCTCGCGGGGAAAGACGCGAAGGACGTGCTCGCAACGCTCCTTCAGCGCCGCGCGTTTGCGTACGCCGAGAGCCACGGTACCGTGGATGCGTCGAGGCCGGTCGACGAGGTCGCCGCGGCGATTCGAGATATCGTCGAGCGTCGGCCACTGCTCGTCCCGCTTGGCGAACGAAGTTACCGGGTTGACATCGGTGCGGGAGTTCGACGTCGGGTGCCGGAGATTCTCGAGGACCTGAATGCGACATCGGTGCTTGCGGTGACCGATGAGCACGTTGCCCAACCGTGGCGCAGTGCGATCGAAGAGTCCGTGCACGGCTTCCGCCACGAGCTGGTCGTGCTGCCGCCCGGGGAAGCCCACAAACACATCGCGAGCATTCAGACGTTGTGGGATCGCGGCCTCGGTGGAGGCATCGACCGGAACGGTGTCGTGCTTGCGGTCGGCGGCGGAGTGGTAGGCGACATGGCGGGCTTCACTGCAGCGACCTTGCTGCGCGGGATCCGACTGGTCCAGGTGCCGACCACGCTCCTCGCGATGGTGGACGCGTCAGTGGGGGGGAAAACCGGCTTCGATCACGCAGCCGGCAAGAATTTGATCGGCGCGTTTCATCAGCCGAGCGCGGTGGTCGTGGATCCGGAGCTTCTCGGTACATTGCCCCACCGAGAGTACCGGGCGGGGATCGCCGAAGTGATCAAAGGCGCGTGGCTGGAAGGGGAGGAGGCGGTCGCCGCTCTCGAAGCGTCCATGGCGGAGCTCGTAGCCCGGGAACCGAGGGCGCTGGAAGCCACGGTTCGGCGAGCCATCGCGCATAAAGCCAGAGTGGTGGCGGCGGATGAGCGGGAAGGGGGGATGCGAGCGCTCCTCAATCTCGGCCACACGGTCGGTCACGCGATCGAACGCGCCGGGGCGTTCGACCGATATCTTCATGGCGAAGCAGTGGCCCTCGGACTTGTGGCAGCATTCCGAGTCGGCCGAGCGCTCGGACGAGACGCCGACGAGGCGCGGCTTCTCGCATTGCTCCAGCGGGCGGGTCTCCCCGTCGACCTTGATGAAGTGCTCCACGGGCCGCTATCCAGCGTCGCGTTTGAAAGCCTCCGTTCCGACAAGAAGCGGCGGGGAGACCACATCGTATTCGTGGTTCCCGGCGCGCCGGGTCATACCGAACTCGTGCCGCTCGGCGTCGACGCGATTCGAACTTACGTGTGGCCCGGTTAGCGATTATCTCAACGTCCCCTCCAACTTTTCTACAGAGCAAGATGAGCTCTAGTCTAGCCGACCCGACCGGTGTCGATCTCGTGCAGGGTCTTTGCGACGAAGGATGAAGCCTCCGCGATATCTCGTTCGACGCGGGGCCGAAACTCGGTGTGGGTGAGCGCCCATCCTCGAACGAAGAGGGCAGCGGCAGCGCTTCGGGCGGCCAGATGTACGCCAAGGGCACGCCGGTCGACGGTGTCCGCGTACCCCTGAAGAAGCGTGTCGGCCGCGGAGCTCGTGACCGAATGCCGCTTCGATGCGAGGGGAACCGCAAGGTCGTAGAGGGGGCTTGCGAGCCCGCAATCATCGAAGTCGAGGACCGCGAGGCGTTGGCCGACCCAGAGAAGATTTCCGAGATGAAGGTCTGCATGAATGAGAACGGGAGCCGGTGCGGACGCTTCGAAGTCGGCGAGGCGCTCGAAGGCCTCGGAGAAGCGGGCGGTCGGAACGGCATCGAGGCCTTGCCAAGCTCGGGCATCGTGGGGCGCAAACCAATACCGACGAAGCCGATCGGAGGTCCAATGAGGGCGGGTTTCGGAAACCCCGGGTGGCACCGACCGCGCGGCGTCGTGAAGGATCCGAGTCGTTTGTCCGAGCTCGGAAAAAAGGCGTTCGTTGGACACGGGCTTCCGCCCCTCGAGCCAGGGGTAGAGAATCGCCGACGTGTGCTCGAGCTCACCAAACGGAGCGGTCAAGAGGACGTCACCGGTGCGGGTGGGCATCGGTCGTGGGCAAAGGAGAGCCGACGGAAGAAGGTCGAGGAACCGAAGCTCCCCGCGAACCGCAGGAACCGGGTGGTAGTCGGGCGATGCCAGCCGAAGGCCGTAGCGCTGGCTGCCCAAAGTGACGCAGAACACCGCGTTCCACCGGTCGCGAACGCAGCGGACTTCATCGGGGATGATGGCCCATCCCCGCCGAAGGGCATCGAGGGCTCCGTGCCGTAGCTGAGACTTTCGTTCGGATGAAGGCATAAAGGGGCACGAGGGGGGTTGGCGTGTAAGGGTCGATGTGGCCGCCAACCCTACCTTGGATAGGGCTGCCTCGGTGGGGTGGCTTGCGAAAGGAGCCTCGGGTGATGACGTTCGCTTTGCCCCGATCGCCCGCCGCGAATTTGGTGCGCGCCTCGGAGCCAGGTACGATCTCGAATACGCGGATGCAAACTCATCGGCGTGAGGACCGGCTTGGCCTCAAAGGGAGAGTGAATGGCGTCAACGGCAAGAGTCTTACCCCTGCTTATCGCGGTAGCGTCGCTATCGTCGGTCGGTTGTGTCGATGACGATGGCTCCTCGGTGATATTTGCTGGGGTTATCGCCCCAGACGACGAATGTGTCTACGCCCCGGACCAAACCCAGCTTCTCTTCGGACGGCTGAATCTCGACCTCGCGACCGAATACCGGATCGTGGTGCAGTTCAATAACCAGCTCATTCCCCAAGTCAGCAATGCGCCGCTTCGCGGCGAGACGAACGGTGTGTTCATCCAGGGCGCCGAGGTCGAGATCAAGGACGCTGCCCTTGACACGATCAGTTTTGCCGGGCTTCCCAATCCGTTCACCATCCGAAGCAGCGGGTTCATTCAGCCGGGCGGCGCCACCACCGCGGCCCTCGAGGTCATTCCGCCGGTGTACTTCGATCCGCTGAAGACCATCACGCAGGACGGAAGTGTCACCATCGTGGTCGAAGTACGCGCGTTCGGTGAGACGTCCGGCAAAATCGATATCGAGGTCGATGACTTCACCTGGCCGGTGACGCTGACCCGCCAGTTCGATCTAGGGCTCGCCTGCACGGCGGACACCGAACTGAATCTCTGCTCGCCGTTCGCAAATGGTGCCGGGTTGGTGTGCAACTGTGGCGCAGACTCCTCATTCCCCGGCGTTTGCCTTGGGGGTGAGATCTGCACCAACGGATTCTGCCAGCCTCCCCCGGACGAGCCGACGATGTAGATCGTTAGATGACCGCCATCGCCCGATGCCGCGCCGCGAGGTAGGGGTCGGAGAGGGCGAAGCGGATCACCTCCTGGAGGGCGGCGGAGCCTTTGACCGCGCGTTCGAAGTCCGCTTCGTCGTCGATGCGTACGTCGCGAAGAGACGGGTCGTCCGACAGGAGGCCAAATACCGCAGCACGGACCGCACCGGCAACGAGCAGGCCGGCCTTGGCCCCGCCGGCGAACACCGCGTCCCGAAGCGTCCGATAGGAGGGAGGATCGCCCTGAGCCGCGAGGAGCACCCGAATGTGGTTCTGCGTTCGGGCGGGCACTGTATTCCAAAGCGATGCCGCAAGCTCGATGCCTTCGCGGCTGACGTCTTTGCTGCTCGTGTTCGGAGGGCCGAACGCCGCCCGGATCGCTTCGATCAAGGTTTCGCCCTCCGCTTCGCCAAGGGATGCCACCAGAATGTTCTGCGGCCGGGCGAGTTCGACGGCGCGGCCGACTCGGAACCGCAGGATCGTACGGTCGCCATCGAGACTCGGCCCCGCGATCACGGCCGGCGGATTGGTGGGCACGCTCGAGATCTCCCGAGTGGCCGTTGCCGACACATACATCTGCACGTCGGCCACCTCGAGCACTCGGAGCGCGTCGGCATACATCCGGGCGACCACGCTCTTCGACACCGGGGTCACTCGATCGGAACCCGTCACGCCGTAGGTTCGAGGTCCCTGCCGGAAGAGGGGCATCGCTCCCTCCCAAATCATGCGGAGGAGGCCCGCCCAGGGAGTGATCGAACCTTCGTAGAGGAGTGTCTTCGACGACTCGAAGAACGCGGAACATCGTACCAATCGCTCGCTTTCCGGCGCGTCGACATCCCGGTCGAAGAGCGAGACGAGTTCTTGGGCGACGCCGAGCAAGGCCGAACCTGAAAGCTGGCCCGAGGTTTGGTGAAGGATGCGAATCGACGACGCGCGGGAAGGATCTCGTCGAACCGCCCACCGCAAGAGGTCCTGGCTCTCGCGGAGTCTCGACGGGTCGGATGCAAGATGCGACGCGAGTTCGTCCGCCGCATCGAGGTCGCCTCCCGAAATCCGGCCCCGAAGTCCCTCTTCAAAGTCGGGCTTGGGGGGAATGAATGTGTCTTTGTCGGCCTCCGGGCGCAAGGTCAGGGTCTCGGTCACCACGCCGGCGCTCGCTGCGTAGCCGGTGGTCGAAAGGCCGGGAGTCTTCACCGGCGCGAGCACTCGCCGAGCCTTGGGCCCCTCGAGTTCCGCGATCACCGAGGACAGATCCGAGTTCATGGTCGGTGCTTCGCTCGGCTGCGGCACATGGATGTGCGCGTCCGACGCCGAATCCGCATCGGCCTCTCCCTCCGGAGGAAGGGTAAGCCGCGCAGGTTCGGTCAAGGCGCCCACCGCATCGGTGTCCGCGTCGTCGGCGCCGTTGGCTCGGGGCGGCGACGCAGCCAGTGGCGGCGACGCGCTTCGATTG
>JBCCZL010000496.1:0-7729 GCA_039187775.1 Myxococcota bacterium | reverse complement strand
TTCATCGGGACATCAAACCCGACAATCTCTTCATCGTGGATGAACCGGATGGCTCCGAAAGCATCAAGGTTCTCGACTTCGGGATCGCTCAGGTCACCACCGAAGGAGTTTCCGCAAATGAGACGCAAGAGGGACTCTTTCTCGGGTCTCCCGCGCACTGCGCACCGGAGCAAGCGACGGGGGGTCGAGCAGCGGAATCCGCCGACATCTACGCACTCGGGTCGACCCTCTTCGAAGTACTGAGCGGCGAATTGCCGTTCGATGGTGATGCGTACGCGGTACTTCAAGCAAAGCTCACCCACCCCGCTCCATCGCTACACATCCTTCGACCAGAGCTCGACCCGGCCGTCGCGTCGACGCTCGCTCTACTGCTTCAGCGCGATCCCACGGAGCGTCCAGCCCACATGGGTCAGGTGCAGGAACTCTTGGGACGGTGGAAGACCGACCACGAGGGAAGCTCCTCGAGATGGAAACACGCCCGGTTTCGGAGGCGGGCGATGGGGGCGATCGCCCTCGGCGCCGGTCTTACGGTGGCCAGCGCGCTCGTCCTCGCCTTGGGTTCCTCAAGTTCAGCCAGCGTGGGTTCGTCGACGGAGCGGCTAGCAACCGAACAGCCGGCAACCGAACGGCCAGCAACCGAACGGCCAGCAACCGAGCGGCCGGCAACCGAGCAGCCGACCCTGCTTTCAAGCTCCGGGATGCCAGCAAACGTACCGCAAATCGACCTCCCCGTCGGTCTGGAGTCGCCCCCGCCTGACCGACCGTCCCCCGCCACGCCGGTGGTGGAGCCCTCACGGGAGATGGCGCCCGTTGCACAGCCCGACCGGCAACCGTCCAAGCGGTCTCCCCGGAGCGCGCGCCACCGCTGGCGGCCCTCACCTCAGCCCCGTGACGATCCGTCGGCTGCTCCCTCCCTCCCCGACTCACCGAGGCAGCATTCGAGTTCCCCATCTCCGGGATCCCGGCCCCCGCCCGTCATCGTGGATCCCTTCCAATGAAGTCGCTTCTGCTGTACCTCGCCGGATGCATCCTCTTGGCGTCGAACCCGGTCCACGCCCAATCCGAGGACGAGCGCGCACGGGCTCATTTCGAGGCGGGTCAAGCACACGCCGCGGTCGGGCGATGCGAGGCCGCGAATCGGGAGTTCGCGCAAGGGTACGAACTTAGCGGTCGACCCGCCTTCTTGTTCAATATGGCCGAGTGCGCTCGCCACGATGGGCAGACTCAAGCCGCCCAAGAGCTCTACCGTCGCTATCTCACGGAAGACCCCGACGGCCCGCTCGCGTCGCTCGCCCGAGAGCGTCTTGACGGTCCGCAGGCTTCCATCGCTCCCCCCCAGCCAACGGCGGTGATTGCGGAGAGCGAAGAACCAAGACACGCCGAGCCGATACTCTCCCCCAACCCACGCGAGGTCTCCACGCAGCCTGGTTCATTGGTTCATGAACCCTTCGACGCCCCGTCAAGCGACGACTCCGTACTGGTCGTGGAGCGCTGGTGGTTCTGGGCGATCGTGGGGCTGGTTGCCGTGGGTACGGCGACAACGGTCGTCCTCGCAACCCAGCTCGACGGGCCATCGCAGTGCCGCGCGGGCTGTTTGGATCTCCGATGAAGCGTTGGATGCCACTCCTCGTGTTCTCCCTCCTCGGGTGCGCAGATCCGGTGACGGTCTTATCGCTTCGCCTCGTCTCCGACTCCGACTCCGAAGCAATGTACGACGACATGTCCGTCACCGTCTCATCAGATTCCGAGCACCTCGAAGGACCGCACGTGCTGCCGTTCTCTCCTCGGCTCGACCTATGGTTGTCCGACGACCTCGCCGGTCGCTCGCTCACCATCGACGTGCGAGCGCTCCGCGAGGGGCGAGACATCGCGGCCGGTCAGGCGGTGACAGTAGCTCGCCAAGACGAAAACACCGACGTCGAGGTTGTTCTGGAATCGGTCGACTGTGGCGCCGTCCGCTGCAACAAACCACCAAGCCCTTGCCATTCGGAGGTAGGAACCTGCCAAGCCGGGGTGTGCGAGTATTCAGTGCGCGCGGGGTCGTGCGACGATGGCGACCCATGCACGGTGAACGACATGTGCAGCGGCGGGGGCTGTGCAGGGATTCCGGCGACCTGCGACGTGCCGCCGCCCCCCGAGTGCATCGGGTCTTCGACGCTCCGTCGGTACAGTTCAACGGGAAGGTGTGGGCCTACCGGCTGTGAATACAGTCCCATCGACGAGTCGTGCGCCAATGGATGCTCTGACCGATTTGGCGCGGCTTGCGTAGTGGGCCGAAACGTTGGCGAGTTCTGCTTTTTCAACAGCGAGTGCGATGCCGGTCTTACCTGTATCGAGGAGTTCTGCTCTCCGACGTGCAGAGACTCCACCGTCTGCCACGCCGCCGTTGGATCCTATTCGGTGTGCAACGGCGGAACGGGCACCTGCACCCTGCCGTGCGATCTTGCAAACCCACGGCCGGCGTGTGGACCGAACGCCACCTGCGATTGGAACATCGTCGATGGGACTCCACGCACGAGCTGCATCGGGTCCGGATCATTCGGCATCGAGCAAACCTGCGAGCGAACCATGCAGTGCCTCCCCGGTCACGTGTGTCGCGCGGGGTTCAAATCTCCGGTCGAGAGCTCGTTCTGTATTCCCATCTGCAAGCGCGGCGAGAGCTGTGGCTCGGTGTCACTTCGATGTCGAGGCTGGGCGAACGAAACAGACTGGCTCGTCATCGATGGGCAGGAGTTTGGTCGGTGCATCGCCGAGAGCACGTCGTGAATCCCTGAGCCGCGGTCTTCGGCCCCTAATGAAGGCACCTGGAGGGGCCGTACTTCCAGTGCCGACCGGACTTCCGGCGCCGACCGAACTTCCAGTGCCGACCGAACTCCCAGTGACGTAGCCCTGAGTGCGTCCTGAGATGGTGCGGCTCCAACACGTGCGCTGCCGCAGCGAAACAGCGAACGCTCGAAAAAAGATCACAAAGGTGTCGATTGGGCGGCTCCGATCTCGTCACGGACCCAAGAGGATGACGACGAGCGTCATTCATTGGAGGAAACTGTGAACGATTTCATCATCATGGCTGGCGGCGGAGCCGCCGCACTCGCCGCCGCGACCCCCTTCTTCTTGCCCTCGGAGGCCGTGGTGGCGCGTCGTCGTCAACTCGACGCAGCGCCCTCGCGGGTCTTTGCCCTCCTCCAGTCGAGCCAGGGCTACCAGACCTTCAATCCATACTGCGACACCGATTCGGACCTCGAGATCTCCTTCTTCGGACCGGCCGAAGGAGTCGGGGCGGGATTTCGCTTCGACGGTCGCGAAGGTCGCGGCACCCAAACCATCGTGTCGCTGGTCCAAGACCGCGAGGTGGTGGTGGAGATCGACCTTGGAGCGATGGGTCGGCCCGTCACCACCTTCTCCCTCGAGCCCACCGACGACGGCGGGACCGAGGTAAGCTGGACGACGGTGATGCGCTTTGGAAGAAACCCGCTCAAGCGGGCCTTTGGACTCTTCGCCGATCGGTTTCTCGGCCCTACCTACGACCGAGGTCTCGCGAATCTCGAGCACGTGCTCGCCTGAGGACCAAGAGGAGGAGGAGAACATTATGCGCTACACATTTTTGCTTTACAGCGAGGAAAAGGCCTTCGAGGGAGCGTCCGAAGAGGAGATCGATCAACAGCTCAAGGTCTTCGGCCAGTACATCACGGCGCTGCAGGAAGCCGGACATCTCGTGGATACCGACTGGCTTCAGCCAACCACCACCGCCACGACCATCAGCCTTGCGGGTGGGGATCGGCTCGTCCAAGACGGCCCGTTCGCGGAGACCAAGGAACAGCTCGGCGGCTACTTTGTCATCGACGTTCCGAATTTGGACGCCGCGCTCGCCTGGGCGGAGAAGTGTCCCGCCGTGCACTACGGCAAGATCGAGATTCGCGCATCGGCCATGCCCGAGGGCAACCCCCACGCGAAGGAACGTGACTGACCGCGCGACGACACCCAACGCGAGGGCGGCCGAGATCGCTCGCCACTCCTACGGCAAGCTCTTGGCGGTCCTCGCGGCAAAGACCCGGGACCTCACGCAGGCCGAGGACGCTCTCGCCGAAGCTTTCGGGCGCGCGCTGTCCTCTTGGCCCGCCCGTGGGGTGCCCGCCCATCCTGAAGCGTGGCTGGTCCGGGTCGCGCTCAACACTTTCATTGATGATCGCCGAAGCGCCGCTACTCGGCATCGGGAGTCGCTTTCCCTTACGGAGGAGACCCTTGAGCGCCTGGGCGCGGCCCCGGAGGAAGACATGCCCCTTCAAAGCCCCGCCTTCGATCGCCGCGTTGACCTGCTGTTTGCCTGCAGTCACCCTGCGATCCAGGAAGCCGTCCGAACCCCGCTGATGCTGCAGACGGTGCTCGGACTCGAGGTCAAAGTCATTGCGACGGTGTACGCAATGCCCGCCGCCACCCTCGCCCAGCGGCTAGTCCGGGCCAAGCGAAAGATCAAAGCGGCCCATATTCCCTTTCATGTGCCCGCCACCGAGGCTCTCGACGAGCGGCTCGCGTTCGTACTCGAGGCGATCTACGCGGCCTACTCGCTCGACTGGACATCGTTGGATGAAGACGGCGACGACCTTCGAGGTGAGGCTCTTTATCTCGCGAACCTCGTCGCCCAACGTTTGCCCGTTCCCGAGGCGATGGGCCTCGAAGCGCTGCTTGCGTTTCTCTCGGCCCGGCACGCGGCTCGCTTCGACGCCGCCGGGGCGCTCATTCCCCTGTCCGAACAGGCTACCGACGCCTGGGACGGTCGCCTCATCGCCCACGGCGAGATGCTCTTGCGGCATGCGGTGCGCGCTCGCGAGCCCGGTCGGTTCCAGCTGGAAGCGAGCATTCAGTCGGCTCATCTCGCCCGGCGATCCGGCCAACCTGTCGACTGGCCAACCGTCGTGAAGCTCTATCAGGGACTCCTGGTCATCGCGCCGACGCTCGGGGCGGCGGTGGCCTACGCCGCTGCGGTCGGGGAGGCCTTCGGCGCCGAGAGCGGTCTCGCGGCCCTGCATGCGACCGACGGCCAGCGCGAGCTCGAACGCTTCCAGCCCTACTGGGCCACCCGGGCGCACCTTCTCGAGCGAGCGGGGCAGCTTCGCGAGGCGCGCTCCGCCCTCGATCGTGCGATCGCCATGTGCACCAACCTTCCGCTCCGTCGACACCTCGAACGAACCCGACGTGCGTGGTCGAATCGCGAGTGAACGAGAACTGGCGGGTGCCGTTGCTACAAGCGCGACACGGCAGGGCGATCAAAGGGCGACACCGACTCGGCGGAGGTTTGGGCGGCAGTTGTTAGTTCCCCGCCGAGCCGGTGCTGCACTCGCACACACACAACCGAAAACGAAACCAGGCACCCAACGGAGAGAACCTTGTTTCGAGTCAGGTAAATGCAGTAGATGTGCCAAGGCGCGGAGCCCCGAAACCCGAGGGATCGACGCCTTTCGAGGTCCGTGGGTGTCGCACCGGAGGGAACAGCTCGCCGCGTCAGGTGTGACAGAGCGGGCGGCCGGCGCGTTTCAATGGATGCACTGCTGGGGGCACTCGGCGAGCAGGTTCTCTTGATGAAATCGGGCGTTGGGAAATAGCGGCGCATCGAATGGCCAGCCTGCACAAAGATCGTTCACCTCGAAGCTCTCCCCTCCGACGGTTCCACGAAGCCGGATCCCCTCCGTCTCGGCACACCAGCGCTCCGCAGCCCGTACAAACGAACGACGATTCCAAAGGCCCGCTTCGATCGCTTCTTCGAGCGCAGGATTCGGGCCCGAGACATCGGCATCGACGACCCGAAGATACGGATCGACCTGGCGGAGCGCCTCCGGAAACACGTGGCTGTTCCAGCAGCCTCGATCAACGCGAAGGTTCGACAGCATGGCCCCCGCGTGATGGAACTTCAGACCGCTGTAGGGAAGCAGGCCGTGGGCCGTCCAGAGGGTGAGCACCACCGCGAGCGGCCAAAGCAGCGCCCGACGACGCCAGCGAAAGCTCGGGGGCGGGCGGTCAGGAAGCGCACAGAGGACCCACACCAGGCCGACCCACAGCATCGCCTCCTTAAGCGACCAGTAGGCATAGACCACCCAGTGGTCTCGCATGTAGAGCGCGAAGCTGAGGAGCCCAAGTCCGCCACCGACGCCGAGGATCACCCGCCAGCGGCGGCGAAAGGTCCGGCCGAGCCACCGGAGCTCTTCGTCGTCGAGCATGGCGGCCCAACCCGAGATCATGATGAATGCGAACGAGGGCGCGAACACGATCGTCAGCGGGATATGGAGCAGGAATCCAAACACGAACGAAGGAAGTGGGCGGTAGATAAGCCCGAGCACAAATCCGACTTCCGCAAGGAGAAATAGGATCGGCGCGGCGTCGAGCAGCCCGGGCGCGGCGACGAAAGGGAGAGACCAGTTTTCCGCCAGGATCGTGAGGCCCGCGCTCGCACAGCTCACGGTCGGATCAAAGAAGTCTCGATTCGCCTTGTGCAGCGCGGCGAGCGCGTACGTGCCGATCGTGAGCGCCCGGACCACCGCGAGAAAGACTGTCGCCCGGGCTTCCCGGCCCGACTCGCGGCCTCCGGAAAGAAGCACCGGCGCAGATGCCGCGCACGCGAGAAGATAGGCGCTCTGCGTGAGCTGATCGCCAAAGAACAGGAGCGGGAGGAGCAAGCCCGCCGCCGCAAGAATCCAGCCGAGCACCGCGCCCCGCACCGCCAGAAGGACCACCCCCGCCCCGTAGATCAGATTGGGAACGAGCCAGCCCGGCTGCATCGCATCCGGCAGCGTCAGATGAATGGCGGATGCGATTCCGAAGCACCGGCAATACACGATGTAGCCGAGCGCCGAGGAAGGGCGGTCCACGAGGCGGCCGCCGAACGTGCGAATCCAAGACCCGCGGCCCGGGGACATACGCTCGGTGTATCACCGATCGATAGGAGGCGACGACCACAAGGTGCGGCGCATCAGGGGACGCGCCAAGACATCAACTCGGTTCGCGCTTCCAGGTGTATCCTCGGAGCCGGCGCAATGCGCAGGCTTCTCACCACGCTGGCTGGGCTCTTTGTCATCGGTGCTCTCGGATTCGGCTTGGTGCAGGTGTTCTCGGTCGAGCGCGACGAGCTCGAAGTACGATCAGCGCCGAACGTTCTTCGCCCCACCCAGGGCGACAGTGGCCCGGAGCCGCATCAAGAGTTGGTGCGGGCGCCGCTCCAGCTCGCCGACGAAGTCGTCTTCGAAATCTGCACCGAAGACGAACTCGGCCGGGCGGAGTGGGAGGACGCCGTGGAGTTCGTGGTTTGGCAGCCCACGACCGAGGAGCTCATGGTCCGTGCGCCGACCAACGACGCGTTCTTTGAAAACGTGAAGGCCCGAGCCGGCGGCGCTTGCGTCGTGATCGGTCGTGGCACTGCGCCGGCAACGGCAGACTACGCCATCGAAGCGGTTTGGACGGGGGAAGCTCCGCCGGCGACGATCGCCGAAACGCAAATCATGGCGCGGATCGTGGCAACCCACCCGCTCGGCCCGGCGGCGCGATGGGCTCCGATCCTCCTTCTCGTCGGCGCGTTCTTGCTCGCGCTGGTCCTCTGCTGGCCCCGACGCTCGGCAGAAGACAACCCGCTCGATCCACCGGCCGAGCTCTCAGGAAACGCACCGGAAGAGACCGGAATGATGCGCTCCGATCCGGCGCCGCTCGACCGATCGAGCGATGGTCGGCGAGCACCCACCGTCACCCA
>JBCCZL010000495.1:0-7729 GCA_039187775.1 Myxococcota bacterium | reverse complement strand
CTTCCGAAAGGCGACATGTCGACCCCGAGGTCGGCGCAACCGCAGATTCTGCTCCCACCGGGCCGATCCCTACTCTCGCGCCTTCCGCTTTCGGCCGCCCCGGCGCGGGCTCGGCAGGACCAGCTGGCCCGGGTAGACGCGATCGCCCTCGACGAGCACTCCCTCGAGCGCGAGGAGAAAACGCTTTCGGTCGAGGCCTCCGCTGTACCCGCCAAGGCGATGGCCTTGCCGGACGACTCGATGGCAAGGCACGACGATGGGAATTGGATTCTCCGCGTTGGCCATTCCTACCGCTCGCATTCCCCGCGGCGATCCGACATCGGTGGCGACGCGACCGTAGGAACGAACCTCACCCCGGGGGATCGAACGCAGGTTTTCCCACACCCGTTTCTGAAAGTCCGTGCCTCGAAGATCGACGGAGAACTCGGTCGGATCGACGGTCTCCCCGGCGAAGTAGGCATCGAGGATCTTCTGAAGATGTTTGGGGAGTTGGCGCTCGCGGAGCGCGGCGGAGTTGGCTCGTCGAGACGGTGCTTCAAACGCGACCTGGACGATGCCTACCTCGGACCAGGAAAACCACAACCGACCAAGTCCACGTGCACGGTAGGAGACGCGACCGATGAGGGGTGGTTTCCCCTCCTCGACTCGAGTGTTAGGTTTATTGGGCATGAGGTTCGTCGTCGCGCTTAGCATCTGCACGGTCGCCGCAGGCTGCGGTCCGAGCCTTCGTATGGTGCACCAGTCGAACGTGTACTTCGAGCAGTGTCACGGCGCCGACTACGATCCGGACCTTCCGCCGGAGCTTCGCCGCGCCTGTTGGGCCGCATGGCTCGAGCACTATCAGATCGGCCAGCCTCCCCACCGGATTGCGCACGCCCAGAAGCGCATCGCGGCCCTCGACGCCGGTGAGCCGGTCGCTCCGCTTCCCGGCCTCACCACGGCATCGGTCGACGCGACGTACACCGCGGCGTTCTTCAGCACCTCGGTGGACGTCGACAACCCGGCGGACGATCAAGCGGTGCAAAACGTGGAGACCCTTCGGCTGAGTGGAGTTCTCGAGACCGAGACCCCACCCCCGCCGACCGCTCCGAACCCTCAGTCAACCCAGGTTCGCTCTCCCCCCAACGCCGACGGCCCCTGCTCTTCGGTGTGCGAACCTGCATGGAACCGGTGCATGCTCAACTGCGAAGGCCGGGACCGAAGCTGTGATGGCGCGTGCGAGGCCGAGCACCGCGTCTGCATGCGGGGCTGTTTCTAGCAACCCACCGAGGGCCCTGTCTCTCCGATGCTGTCTCTCCGATGCTGCCGTGCGGTTTGCGCGGCGCACTGCTATTAACCGCCCCGAAGACCCGTGGATGGGGGAAGCACATTCGGAGCCTATGAGATCTTGCGGCCCCTCGGCGCCGGGGGGATGGCCGAGACCGCGGTGGCGGTGCGGCGGGGTCCAGGAGGCTTTGAGCAGACGGTTTGCCTGAAGCGCATTCTGTCCGCGTTCACCGAGGACGCACGCTTCGTCACGATGTTCCTTCACGAGGCCCGGATCGCGGCGCGGATGCGCCACAACAATATCGTTCAGGTGTTCGACTTCGGCGACCACGACGGGTCGTACTACATGGCGCTCGAGCTGGTGGAGGGACTCGACCTTCGGCGGCTGATGACCGGGGTTCGAGGGAGCGGTGAGCCCCTTTCCATCGAGCTTCTCGCGTTCGTGGTCTACGAACTCCTCGGGGCGCTCTCCTATGCGCACAATCTCAAGGTGGAAGGCGAGGCGGTGGGTCTCGTGCACCGAGATGTGACGCCCTCGAATGTCCTCATCAGCATTCACGGAGAGGTCAAACTTGCGGATTTCGGCATCGCGAAAGCGACAAGCACTGCCGCGGCAACTAAAACCGGATCGATCAAAGGGAAGATCCCATACATGGCTCCGGAGCAGGCCGAGGGAAAGCGCGTCGACCGGCGGACCGACCTCTTCGCGCTCGGCGTCGTGATGTACGAGATGCTCGCAGGTCGACGCCCGTTCGATGGGCCGACGGACACCGCGACGCTCCTCAACATCAGCAAAGGCCAGTTCACACCGCTCCACGTGGTCGCGCCGGAAGCCCCGGAGCCGCTTCGCCAAGTCGTAGAGCAGCTTCTCTCGCGAGACCCGGAAGCCCGCTTTCAGGACGCGGCGTCGGTGGTGGACGCGATCGTTGACTTCGTGCCGCCCCCGACCACCCGCCGCAAGCTCGGTGCTCTCGTGCGTGAGCTTCGCGTGGATGCGCAGCAGCAACGGATGATCGGACACGCCGAGACGGAGCACGCCGAGCCTCCGCCCCCCGAATCGGCCGAGTGGGGAGCCGCGCCGGAGGTAGCCCCTAGAATCTCCGACATGGTCGCGCGCGCCACTCCGCCACCAGGTTCAGAGCGTGTGCCGGCTCCCGCCCCCGCAACCGACCGCACCTCGACGCCGGTCGCTTCGCCAGCGGTGCCCGCCGAAGAAACCGCTGAAACGCTCGCCTACGAACGAGATGCCCCGCCGTTCGTGGCCGCGGCACCCGCCGCGCCGCCGAAGTCGCGCTCGGCCATCTTGCTCATCGCGCTCGGCGGCGCGGCGGCGCTTCTCCTGGGACTCGGGGTGCTCGGTGCGGGTGCCGTCCTCCTATCCCACAACAATGATGGGGCCCCGAGCGACGACGGCCCCGCGCCGGAAGCTCCTGCAGAGAGGGAGGTTGGAACTTCGACCGGCCCCCCATCGCCCCGAGAGCCGCCCACGACAGTACCGCCCACGACCGCGACAAATCCTTTGACGCAGCCGCCGTCGAGTTCCGTGGCGGTCATGGGCTCGCCCACGGGAATGAGTGATCCATCGACGAACACTACGGCGATGAACGACTCGTTGCCCCAAGCGACCGAGCCGGCTCCTGCCGAAGAGCCCGCGGCCGCGACGGAGGAACCGGCGACGCCGGGAACCCTTCGGGTGTCGGTGATCCCTTACGGCAAGATTTGGATCAACGGGAGCTTCGCAGGAAACGCCCGTGTTGAACGGCGACTTGCCCCCGGCCGCTACACCGTGCGCGCGGGAAGAACTCAGCCGACCGTGTCCCGGCAGGTCGAGGTCCGGTCAGGCGAAACGACCGTCGCAAACCTGCGGGCGCGCTAGCCCGCATGTCAAAAGAGACAATCGTCCACGCCTACCACCGAGCCGTCGAACTCGACATTGTCGCCCGGGGATACGCGGCATCGCCTCCTCGACGGCGACCCGCACCACGACTTCACCGTCGTTTTCCTGGGCGGGAAACCCGTCACTCGCGCAGCCCGGGAGGACGCCGCACCACACGACGACGACCCCACAGGCCGCCGGCGGCGTCGCCGTGATCACATCCAGCCCATGCTTCGAAGCCCCTCCACGTCCACTCGCTCGTCGGTCATTCGGGGGCGTTCTCCGGTTCGGGGCGCCGAGAACGGAGGCAACATCGACGCACCGGACCGCCCGCCACCGCGCATCGCAGTCGCTCGTCGACCACGCACCCGTGGGCGCTCCGTCGGCGCCGGCTCTTCCGTCGCCACTTCGACCACCTCGGGTTCGCTTTCCTCCGGCGGATCGGAAATCCGCGCCGACAGGGTGCTATCCCCGGGCGAGGTGGGGGCGAGCTCCACGACGTCCGACACGGGCACGTCTTCCGGAACGGTCGCCGGGGTCGGGTCTCGGGTGACCGCCCAGGTGGTCACCGCAAGGGCAACGACCGACGTCGCGATCGCGCCCGCGAGGGCGATCCGATAGGTCCGAGGAACCTGCGCGGAAGGCGCGGCCGCCGCGACCGCCACGTCCTTTTGGGTGGCTCCTTCGAGTGCGTCGGCGATTCGCTCACGCATCGCCGCGCGGTCGGTGGAGAAGTGGGCCTCCAAAAAGTTGGCGAGGGACTCCCCGTAGTCACGAGCGTCGGCGGCGATCTCATCCAAGCGGTCGGCGACCTCCTTGGCGGTCTTCGGTCGATCCTCCGGGGCCTTTGCGGCCATCGAATAGAAAAGCTCCTCGAGCTCCGCGGGGATGTCTCGTCGCAGCTCTCCGATCGACGGGGCTGGCTGGTGGAGGATCGCCTTTGCGATGACCTCGGGCGCATGGCCAGATCCCGAATAGAGGCGCTGACCGCTCAGGAGCTCGTAGAGCACGATGCCGAGGGCAAAGAGATCGCTTCGTCGGTCCACGGCGTCGAAGCGGAGCTGCTCTGGCGCCAGGTACCCCATCTTCCCCTTGAGGATCCCCGTGCTCGTGGTGCTTCCGTAGCCAAGCGCTTTGGCGATCCCGAAATCGGTCACGCGAACCAGGCCATCGAAGCCGAGGAGGATGTTCTGCGGGCTCACATCCCGATGCACTAGGCGAAGCGCTTCGCCGCGGTGGTTTCGGAGCTCGTGGGCGGCGTGAAGTCCTCGGGCGGCCTGACTTACGATCGCGCAACAGATCGAAATCGGCGTTGGACCGAGCTTCGCCGCCCTTCGAACAAAGCGATGGAGGGGAACCCCGTCGATCCAATCCATCACGAGGAACGGCCCCCGGTCGTCCTCTCCCACGTCCAGCACACTGACCACATTGGGATGCCGAACCAGGCCGGCGATCCGCGCCTCGGTGACGAACATGTCTCGAACCGCTTCGTCGTTGGCCATGTGCGCGAGAAGCCGCTTCACCGCATAGAGCCGTTCGAAGCCGCTCTGCCGCCGGATGGCAAGGGACACGGTACCCACGCCACCGCTGGCCAGATCGAAAAGTGGCAGGTAATCGCCGGCGCCCATGCGAGAACGCATGGTAACAGCCCCAAAGCTCTCGTCGAAGCCCTGCCCTCCGGCCCCGCTCAAGGGAACGCGTCCTTCGAAGGGGCAGACGGTCGTGAGCCGATTAGGTCGGAAAGAGATCGACGGGGAGATCTTCGCTGCTGTCCTGAAGGAGGACCGTCAGAAGCACCGCCACACCCGCGGCGGCGAGTACACCGAGCCCCACGAAGAGCCACACCGGCGGTCCCCCGCTTCCGGGACGATCGAGGTCCAGCCGGTACGTCTCGCCGGCTTCGACGGTGAGCTCCTGTTCGTTCTGGGCGTCGTCGACGGCGGTAAGGATGGTGTAGACCTCCGGGGGAAGACGAAGCCGGAGTTCTCCGACACCGCTTTCGACCCCCACGACTTCGATGTTCACATCTTCATCGGAGCGGAGGAACACCATCGCCTCGGCGGGGGCTCGTTCGAGCACCGCGGGGGAATTGTCACCGGGACGAAGCCGGAGCTGCTCCTCCATGGCTTCGAAATCCGCCCCATCGACCTGAACGAGCCGTTGCCCCGGGTCTGTTTCAATTTCGATCCGGCGTTGGTCACGGAGTTCGGCGACACGCCGACCGTCCACCCGCACCGCCCCGGTGTGGGGTTCGCCGACGCGGAGCTCGACTCGGGCGAGCTGCGCTTCGGCGAGACGGACCGATGCGCGCACGTCGGTCTCCGCCTCGCCCTCCACTTCCCCGCCGTAACGACCGCTAAGGATATCCCGCAGGACTTCGAGGGCCTCGGTCGGCCGGCCCATTTCGGTGAGCAGGTCTCCGAGCTGCCACGCGGAGTAGCTCCACTCGAAGACCTCGAGGGAGCGACGGATCAGCTCTTCGGCATCCACGAGTCGTCCGGCGCTTCGCGCGGCGAGCCCCTCCTCCAAGAGCCGCTGACCCTCCACCTCATTGCCCAGGGCACGGGATGGAAGCCCTCCCATAAAACCCACGACGAGACCGAAGGCGACGGTGCTCAAGAGGACATTCCAAGCTAGCCGCCTCGGCGTCATTCGTGGTCCATCCTAGCGCATGGGCCTGCCGGTTGGGGAGGGTCGTGGTGGGGCCGTAGTCCGGACGACAAAGGACGCGGGGGCCGTCTTGGCCGTGGTATCGTCGACTACCGTGGCGTTCCTCCGTGCGTTTGTCCCATCCCGCCGACGCCGCGACCCGTGGCTTCACGTGACGGCTACTGACGTCGATGGCTGATCCCCTCGAAGACGACTTCGAGCTCGCGCTTCGGGGCGAGTTCAAACCTGTGCTCGCCCGCCGCGGGGCTGCAGAAAAGCGTGAGCGACTGACGATCGACTCCCTCGTCGCGCTGGCTTCCGGCCATCCCCCACCGAACCCCACGGCGATGTACGAGCACCGCGCCGTCCGCGGTCTTCCTCCGCGGGCCCTTTCGGCGTTCCTCGCGCTCGACCGGGAAGCGCTCGACACGGTGGTTCGTGCACAGGTCGCGCTCGACGGCCCGGCGGTGGTGGGGACCCGATGGCTTCAGCTCTTTGATGGCGATCTTCCGAGTGGATCCGCCCCGAAGGACGCGGTCGGTCGGATCGAGTACTCGGTGCAGGAAGCGCTCTTCGCCATCGAGGAGGGTTCGATCGCCGACGCGGTACAGACCGCGCGACGCGCGATGCGAATGGCGCGAACCGAACAGCTCGTATTCTCGGAGTATCTCGCCGCCCTCGCGCTCGCGCGGGCCCGTCGCTACCAGGGGCGGCCACACCTTGCGCTTCGGATCCTCGGTTCCCTTGACCGAGTGCTCCCTCGACCGTGGCATGGATGGCTCGGGTGGGAGCAGGCGCTCGCCGGAATCGAAGTCGGCCGCGATGGCTGGGGGGCCACCATGGCGTTGCGTTCGATGTTGAGCGCCGCGAGCGACGGATCGCGGGCGGAGCTCGAACGCCACATGGGCACCGCGATCGATTTCGCTCCGATTCGGCGCGAGCGGGACGCGCTAATTGAGGTTCTCGACTGGTCCCGAGAGGTCGCGCGTCGCACCAAGCCCTGGGTGCGCGGCACGACGCTCGAACCCCCGGGACCGATCGTTGGACTCACGGTGCCCTCGGTGGAAAGTGATGGCCTCGAGCGGGCCGGAGTGCTCATCGTGGTGGCGGGCAAGGTTCGCCGACGGATTCTTCGGGCGGGGGCCGCGCTCGTCCCCAACGCGTCGATCGCCGTTGACTCGTACGCGCTCAACCAGCGACGGCCCCTCGAACTGCTCGCGGTGGTCGCGTGCGCCGGCCTCGACGGGATCGCGGAAGAGGAACTGTTTCGAGAGATCTACGGGTTCCAGTTTCAGAAGTCCCAGCACGGAGGGCTCTTTCGAACCCTGGTCCACCGGGCCCGCGCCGCGCTTCCCGAAGGCGCGGCCCTCGAGCGTCGAGACGGGCGCATGGTCGTCGAGTCGTCGGTTCCCATCGTCTTGCCCGATCCCCGCTGCGTGGTTTCGCTCGAAGCGTTGATCCTCCGGGCCCTCGCGGAGCGCGGAGGCCAGGCGTCGAGTCGCGAGATCGCCGAGGTGCTCGGGGTGTCCGCCCGCACGGTGCAGCTCACCCTCAGGGGGCTGATCGACGAAGGGGTGTGCGACACCGTGGGTCGCGGCCGGGGGGCCACCTACGTGCTGGAAGACACCACATTTTCCCAGCCGACCCTCTCCCGGCTGGCGGTGCGGGGACTCCAGGACGCGCAAAGCCATTAGGCCGGAGGCCCCCATGGCGAACGCGCCGTAACAACCGGCGGGAATCATGAGGCTCGGCGACGGTCCCATCGGGGACGAGGTAATTTCTTTCCTCACCACGATCGCCAACCTCTCGAGATCATTGCTCCGGCCTCTTTGGGCAAACACGCATGCGACAGCAGCATGCGGGCGCCAGCTTCACTGAGGCGCCGCACCAAGCTATGAGACGAGCCGTCGCAGTACACGAACCGGCAGGGCGCCGTCG
>JBCCZL010000494.1:0-7730 GCA_039187775.1 Myxococcota bacterium | reverse complement strand
GCGGGAGTGAGGGATAAAACGTCGAAGGTGGGGGGAACGTCGGCGTTGGCTTCGGCGTTCACTTCGGTGGTGGCAGTCATATGGTTGTTTGATCCTGCTTATTCGATCGCCCGCAGTTCGCGGTCGATCTGGTCGAGAAGGGGGCCCTGCTCACGGGCGTAGCGGCGCACGTGGGTTTCTGCCCGGTATCGAAGCCGTGACAATGCGTCGATCGCTCCTGGATCGACGCATTGGTCGCGCACCGCGTGGCGGCGCCGATCCCAGTCATCAAGAAACGGCCGGAGGTCGGACGTGGGCGCCGATCCAGCCAACTCCTCCGCCATTCGACCGAGAAGTTCTCGCCGGAGCACGCGCACTCCTTCGGCGCAGCTCTCGTAGGCGATCTCTTCTTGTTCGGGTGAAAACACCTGCGGAATGATGCTCAGAAACCCAACTACCACGATGTAAACGATACCTGTCCACACCACCGTAAGGGCGATGGTTCGTCCAATCCGGGCCGCCGGCGTCCGCGGGGTGGCGCTGGACTTTGACGGAGACTCGGACGAGGCGGGAGTGCGCTTGGAATCGGGCACGACGGGCGCCCTCTTGTAGAGAGGACGGCCAAGTCGGTCAAGCGGGGGGAAGGTCGGACAATAGCCCACCGGTTGGGGCTGGCACGAGCCTTGATGTATAAGTGATCAGGGTGTGTTGACGGAGGCGGAATGAACGTGGAACAAGTGTTTGACGGGGACCCCAGACGAATGGGTGTGCCAATGAGGTGGGGTTTGTTGGTCCCACTCGTGACAGCCTTGCTCGCAGTCGCGGGCTGTGACTGCGCCGCAAAACTCTCGACGAACACGCCCTGCGACACCACCGCGGACTGTCCAGACGGGTTTCAGTGTGTGGCCGGCATGTGTGTTGTCCCCGAAGGGGGAATGGTTGACCCGGATTGTGTGGACGGGGACGGCGACGGCTTTGGTGAAGGGTGTGCACGCGGGGCGGACTGCGACGACACCGATGCCACGAAGGGCGGCGCAGAAATCTGCGGCGACGGAATCGACAACAACTGCAACGGTGAAGTGGACGAAGGGGAGGTCGCGCTCTGCCCGTGCGGCATGTCCGGTGCGTCCTGCGAGGCCAATGAAACCGGCGTGGGTACGCCCGCTCCCTTCGACCCTAGCATGAACGAATCGGACGGCGTGGGGCTGACGCCGGAGGGTGGGCTCACCCTCGACAGTCAGATGATCGACACGAACTTCATCTGGATCGCGAACACCGGCGACGGCACCGTGTCCAAGGTCGATACCCGGACGTTCGTCGAGGTTGCGCGTTATGTGACCGGTCCCGACGGGGGCGCAAACGACCCATCCCGCACCAGCGTCAACAGCTTTGGTGATGTCTTCGTCGGCAATCGGCGCTCGTTTAGCGTGTCGAAGATCTCGGCGCTCGGAGAGAACTGCCCCGATACCAACGGCGACGGAGTGGTGACCACGTCCAGCGGAGGGGCCGATGTCCTGGCGTGGGGCATGGACGACTGTGTGCTGTGGAACACCTCGCTAACCGGCGGCGGCCTCATTCGCGCGGTGGCGGCACAGGACGTCGAGGGCCTCGATTTCACGGTCACACCGTTTGTGTGGATCGGCGGCTGGGACGGTCGGGTATGGAAGCTCGACGGCGAGACCGGCGCGATCGTCATCGAGACCGACGGTCCGACGAGCAACTACGGTTTCGCGCTTGATGGCCGCGGCAACCTGTGGATCAGCGGTCGAGCCCAGGCGTCGCTCGGGCGGATCGACACCACCGTCTGCGTCGACAACGCAAGCTGCAACGCGGCGGGCGCGAAGGAGGTGATTCCGATTCCCGGCAACCCCGATACCTATGGAATCACGGTAGACGCGGCGCAGCGGGTGTGGATTGCCGGCCTGAGCGCGAGCAATGTAACCCGCTACGACCCGATGGCCCCCGCAGGCTCACAGTTTGTGACCGTGCCTCTCGGCACGCGAAACCACGGGATCGCCGCGAGCGCGGGAATGACCGCGGAAACCGGCTGGATCTGGGTGGCCGGCTTCGGGGGAGGCGTCCATCGGGTGGAGGCCAACAATCCCGCGAATAATCAGATCGTGGCGAACACCGTAGGGCCGACCGCGAAGGGCATGGCCGTCGACTTCGACGGAAAGATCTGGGTCATCAACCAGAACGACGCCAACGCGACGGTGATCACGCCCGGCACGACCTTCGGCATGGAGAATGTGCAGCTTGGAGTCTCCGACTACATCACTGCGCCCTACACCTACTCGGACATGACCGGTCAGCAGCTCCGCCTTGCGACCAATCCGCGAGGTTACTACCGCGAAGTGTTCGAAGGTTGCCCCAACAGCAATCAGGCGACGTTTTGGAAACGGCTGAACTGGATGGCCGACGTACCTCCGGGCACACGGGTGATCTTCCGCGGAAGAACCGCCGAGTCGATCGACGCACTCGCCGCCGCGATGTGGGTGGTGCTCGCAGAGATCCCCGGTGCCACGCCCCCGGCCGACGTCGAGGCGGCATTTATGGCAGCGGGCATCGACTCCGAACGCTTCCTAGAAATCGAGGTGATCCTCGAGTCCACGGCGAACTCCAATACGATGATCGTCGCGCCGACCGTCAACGCGTTCGGTGTCGCGCGGGAGTGCGGGACGTTCATTCGTTGAATCGGACCGCTTGAGGTTCGCCGTCCTCTGACGTTCGCCCCGGTTCCGCGATGGAGCCGGGGCGTTCCTGTATGGAAGTCGAGAGTTCGCCGGCGGACTATTCGTTCTGCTTTCCGACGGCCTTCGAGCGCGACCGGTCGGGTTTGCGAGAGCCCATGAACCACAGGATCCCGCCGAGGATCATGAGTCCGATCACCAGCGCTCCGCAGGCGACGTAGAGCAAAATGTACAGCGAGCCGGCGCCCATGCCCGGAAGGTAGGGCGAACGGATCGATCCGGCAAAAGGCTCCTCGTACGGGGATAATCTGTTCCCGCTTTTGTTACGGGCGCCCGTTCAGCCTCAAACGGTGTAACCGTTTTGAAACGTCGAGATTTTGACTAGGTCAAGCGCTTGCCGTTCCATTATAGGGGTACTATTATATCTGGATGGGAATCGTTGTGGATGAAGACAGCTGGGGAGAAATGGAGATCGAGGTGGCGGACACGCCGATTCCTCCTCCTCCGCCCGGAATACCGTTGGCAAACGCGCGTCCTGGCGCAAGAGAAGCCGAAGGAAAGACAGATCAGACCGGTCCGTTTCGCCGGGAGGGACGACCTCGTCGCGCTCCCCGACTCACTCCTACCCAGCTCACCAAAGTCGTGCCCGAGGCCCTTCCCACCGAACGGCCGAAGCGTCGCCTTCTACCGGACGAACCGGTGACCCGGCCTCAGATGCTCGGTGCCCGGCTGGCGTGGCTCGAAGACTGGCCCACGGTCGAGGGTTATGCGCTCGCCGATGCGAAGCGCGGCAACGCGATCCACTCCGGATCGGTGACCGCCGATGTGGTGCACGCGTCCGACTATGTCGTCGCGGTGGCCGACGGCATCGGCAAACTGCTCGGCATGGGTGAGCTCAAGCTCGCTCAGCTCAGTGGGCACGAGCGGGCGACCTTCGTCCGCCGCTTCGACGACCACCCGACCCTCTATGTTCAGGCGCGGCGCGGTCCGGAGCTCTCGCGGCTCGTCGGGGAGCTTAGCAAGCTGTGATCCCTCGTTGGGTGATGCAGACCCTCCGGTCGCTTCGCGACGTTCCGGGAGTCCAGGGAAGCTTCGTGTTTGCGCCGGATGGCCGAATCATGGCGCGCGACTTTCCGAATTTTGTTGCCGACGACATGTTGGAAGAGCTCGCGGGAAGGCTCGGGATTATCGGTGAGGCGACCAAGACAGGGATCGGGACGACCGATTCGGTGTTCCTCAGCTATCCGCAGCATGCCCTCGCGGTGTACCAAGGCCAAGGCTGCGTCCTCGCGGTCCTCGCCAACCCTTCGACGAACCCGGACACGCTTCAGCTCGGCGCCAATATCGTGCTCCGGAACCTGGCCGGAGGGCGTGCGCGGGCGGCCGTACCGAACGCGATTCCGCGGCCGCCGGCCATCCCCTCGGGGTTTGGCACGCAGCGGTCCACACCGAGCGATCCACAGGTGAGCAGCGGTACCCCTCGGAGCGCTGGGCCCACGTCACGCGTCGCGAAGCCGCCAGCCGCGGTCAGCAAGAAAAAGAAGAAAGGCATTTGGGAGTAGCATGAACTGGATCGACCATCTCCAATACATCCTGGACGGCTCGTTCTTCCTGGTGTTCGTAGCCTTCGCGGCGGGGGCGTTCTTTTTCTTCCTCGAGCGCGACCGAGTGCCCGAGGACTACCGGCTCGCGGTTCGGGTAAGCACCATCTACCTGACGATCGCTGCGGTGAACTACTACTACATGATGGATTCCTACGCGGCCGGCGATGGCTACTTCCCGACGTCGTTCCGCTATATCGACTGGATCCTGACGACGCCACTGATGCTGATCAAGTTCCCCCTGCTCCTCGGGATTGGGCCGAAGGGGGTGAAGTTCATGACCCGCCTTGTCGTGCTCGACCTCATCATGATTGGCACCGGGTTTGTGGGCGAGATCGTGCCGGGCGTCGCCGCGGTTCACTACGGGATGTTCCTTCTCGGATGCATCGCCTGGCTCCTCATCGTGGTTTCCATGGTCCAGGCGCTCGGCGAGCTTCCGGATCGACTCGGCCCTGCCGCTCGCAAAGCGGTCCGGACAATGAGCATGTTTATTGTCATCGGCTGGGCGATCTATCCGCTCGGGTACCTCGCGCCGCTGATGGAAGTTCCCTTCGAGGTTCGAGAGCTCATCTACAATGTAGGTGATCTCGGCAATAAAGTCGGTCTATGCCTGGTGGTGTATTTCGCCGCCAAGCGGACCATGGTCGAACGAGCCGAGGAGGCTGACGTGCCGTCGAGGCCCCCCGCGGAGTACTACGAGCCGAACACTCCCGCGGTCGTGCCCGACTACTACCGTTCCGAGCCGCCGCGGGCCGCCGCAGAGGCCACTGGCGACTGGGTTCCGGACGCCTGAGGCCGGTGGAAGCGTATTCGACGCCGGCACCGCTCGACCGCCTGGCCACGCTGCGTCGAGCGGTGGGCCACTCGCTCGAAGGCGACGGCGAGCATCCAAAGGAGGTGCTTCTAAGTCCCCGTTGCGGAGCGCTTCCGCCCGGGCTTCGTGGAACCCTGTACCGGAACGGCCCGGGGCGGTTTTCGGTGAATGGGGATCGATACCGCCATCTCTTCGACGGCGATGGCTTGGTCTCGCGCTTCGAGTTTAGTGACGCGGGCGTTCGGTTTCGAAGTCGCTTTGTCCGAACCGAGGCGTTTCTCGCGGAGACCGCGGCCGGGCGACGGCTCTTTCGATCCTACGGAACCAACGCCCCCGGCGGAGCGCTTCGCTCCGCGTTCCGGCTGAAGTTCAAGAATACGGCGAATACCTCGGTGACGATGCACGGGGGTCGCCTTCTCGCCCTGTGGGAAGGGGGCGCGCCGTATGCGTTGGACCCCACGACCCTCGAGACCGAGGGCCGTCACGACTTTGACGGAGCCCTCGGCCCGACCACGGTGCTCAGCCGAAGCATGGGGCTCGAGGGGCCGTTCTCCGCTCACCCCAAGCTCGATGCCCGGACTGGCGATCTCCTTTCCTTCGGCATGGAGCCCGGACCTCGCGCAAAGCTTCATCTCTACCGTGTGTCACCGGCTGGCGCACTGACGGTAGAGCGAACGATCGCGCTTCCGATGGCGACCTTCGTGCACGACTTCGCCCTCACCGAAAACTACGCGGTGTTCCTTCTAAGTTCGCTCCGTCTCGACATGGCTCGGATGGCGATGGGCGTATCGAGCCTCCTCGATTCGATTCGCGATTCGGCGGAAGGGGTCGTGCCGCTTCTCGTGCCGCGCGATCCAAGGAAGCCGGTCTGCTTTTCCAGACCGCTCGGCTCCGGCTTTGTTTATCATCTCGTGTCCGCGCGAGAGAGCCAGGACCAGGTGGTGGTGGATGCGCTTTGGCTCAGGGACTTTGCGCCGCGCCACTTTTCCCTCGCCGCCGACTCTCCGCTTCGAGCGGGAGCAATTCCCAACGCGGATCTTCGGCGAATTGTGATCTGCAAGGACGGGGGGCGGGCGCTCAGCCGAATCATCCGGAGCGAGGCATGCGACTCCCGGCGGTTTCGAGTGAGGACGAAGGCTACGCCTACGTAGTCGTGGCGGCCGAAGAGGCGACTGACATCTTCAGTGCGATCGGCCGGGTCGAGCTTGCGACCGGCAAGCTTCAGCGGCGGGATCTGTGGCCGCTCATCGCGTCGGAACCGGTGGTTTGCCACGATGCAGCGGGCCGAGAGTTCGTGGCGCTGGTGTGCACCGACGCCCTCGAAGAGACATCGGTGCTCACGCTTCTCGACGCGAGGTCGCTGGCAACGATCGCGACCTTCGATATTCCGCAGCGGCTTCCACCGAGCTTTCACGGGCTGTGGGTGAGCGCCGGGCCCGAGCCTGCCCTGTCGAGCTTGTGAAGCTTCTCCCGCGCACGTCTCGGTGCGCTACGGCAGCGGGAAGTATCGCGCCTGGATGTCGCCGGCGGGGTCGGTCCCGGTGTCGCCGTAGACCACGCCCCAGCGCCGGTCGGTGGTCCCGCCGACCACGAGTTCGGGACGACTGACCGCGCCGGCCGCGAGCACAAAAGCATCGCTCGTCGGAGGACTTTCACGGTTCAGAGCAGGCATCAGCGTGTCATCGAAGAGCCGACCGAAGAGGCTCGTGCCGTCTTGCCAGGCCACGATGATCCGGCCGTTGTCGGCAACCACCGACGGGTTCGCGTTGGTCGCCGCGGTGCCGAGGGGGACCGTGGCGCCGACGCTGCCATCGGCGGCGATGAGCGTTCCCGCGATGCCGTTTGCTCCCTGCCAGACCGCGACGGCCCCACCGGGCGCAGGGCTGACCGCGGTGGGACCGCTCGCCCCTCCTTCGGCGGTGAGCGCCACACCCATCGCGTCGGTCGGCGTGCCGTCGGTCCCGAAGCGCTGATGAAACACGCCCGAGGCGCTGTAGGTGACGATGAAGCCAGCGTCGAGTGCGGCGATCGCGGGCGCCGACGCTCCGGCGGTTCCCACCACGAACGGCATGTCGTTGGCTGGTGAGATCATCCCCGCCGGATAGATCCGGCCGCTTAGTCCCGTGGCGGAGTTCTCGTCTTCGAACACCACCATCACCGTGCCGTCGCCGGCCACCGCTACCGCCGGATTGGTTTGTTCGCCGGGGACGTCGGCCGCGAGTTCACTCGGACCGGCGAGCACCCGATCCGGATTCAAGATCGCGACCCGGACATCGCCACGACCGGCGCCCCCGCTCGAGAAGTCCACGAACGCGACGGCGAAGCGGCCACCCCCGCTCGCCACATCGGCAAGCGTTTGAACCGCGGGAATCTCCTCAACGGTCCGGTCGATCTCGAGCGCGGGCTGTTCGTTGCCGAAGAAGCTGCCGTCTTCCTGCAGCATCATCCCTGCGACCTCCCGCACCCCCGCTGCGTCGGAGTCGTAGACCACGAAGAGTCGGCTTCCGCTGCCCCACACCGCGGCGGGGAGCGTCTCTCCCGCTGGCTCCATCATGAAACGGCGCACCACGGTGAACGGCTCGGTGCGACAGGTTTCGCTGCACCCGTCGCCCGGGGCCATCGCCCCGTCGTCGCATTGCTCGTCGG
>JBCCZL010000493.1:0-7741 GCA_039187775.1 Myxococcota bacterium | reverse complement strand
GGACGGGCCACCCGCGCCGGTGGCGTCGAGGGTGCCCCGGACCACGTGGTAGCGGACACCCGGGAGGTCCTTCACACGACCGCCGCGAATCAGCACGACCGAGTGCTCCTGAAGGTTGTGTCCCTCGCCGGGGATGTAGGTGCTCACCTCGATCCCGTTGGACAGGCGAACCCGGGCCACCTTTCGGAGCGCCGAGTTCGGCTTCTTCGGCGTCGTCGTGTAGACGCGAACGCACACGCCGCGCTTTTGCGGGCAGTTCTGAAGCGCCGGAGAGTCGGTCTTCGACTTCATCTGACGCCGTCCCTTGCGGACGAGCTGATTGATTGTGGGCATTCTTCTCTGAGCTTTGGGCTCTGCCTTCTCAGGGATTGCGAAAAAGAGAGCGATTTCGGTACAATGGCCCCCACCCCGGGAGCGAGGGAGACGAAGAATACCGGCGAAGTCCCCTCTGTCAACCAGAAGCCCGATCTTTCCAAGCGTTTAGCTCGCTCGAGGACTGACTCGGTGGGTTCCGATCTCACGCAAACCTGCCCTCGATCGTCGGACCCTCGTCCATCTCGCTCCTTTCCCTACATCGGCACCAACCTTGCTCCAACCCTTGCCATGACGAACGACCAATGCTCATCGATTGCGATTGCCTCGTTGCTCCTCCTAGGGGTGACCGCCTGTACCACGACTCGGACCGCTCCCCCTCCCGCCCCCACTTCCTTGCCAGCCGCTCCTCCAAGGGCCGCCGCGCCAGCTCCTACACTCGATCAACCCTTGGAAATTCGACCATTTTTGGAGCTTGCGGGAAAGCGGTTCGTGGTCCTCGACACTGGCGAAGAGGTCGATGACCTCCCGGAAGCGCGTGTTCTGCAGGCCAACGAGCACGTCGAGTGGTTTCAGGCCGCGGTCGCCGGAGACGTGCCTCGGACCCGGCTCCTCCGCCGGGATGGCGGGACCGAGCCGGTCGAGCTCGGGGAACCGACGTGGCTATTTCGACGCTGTCCCGAGGCGCTCCGAGGACAGCCGATGGAAACCGGTTCCGAGGCCACGCGGGAACTGTATAGAGGAAGGTATCCCGAACGCCCGGTCCGCTGGCGGGTGGCCGAGGTCGAGGTCGAGGGGTTCGCCGAGGACTTCGTGATCCTTGGAACGGGCGAGCTCACCCTCGCGGCCCTTCGGCCGGTCGAGGATCCGGCCCTGCTTCAGGTGGCGGTGGACATCGCCGCCCAGGCCGAAGACTTTGAAATCGAGCCCGAGGCCGCGCTTGCGCTTCGAAGGTTCGACGACTCTCCGTTTGCGATGCTGATGGTGGACCAGGCGGTCGACTTCGACGCGAGAGTCTTGATCGATTTGGCGCGAGAAAAGCCGATCCGGGTGTTCTACGAAGAGATCCCCCAGCCCGATTTTGGGAACAAGCTCTGGGTGGTGGATGCATCGAGCCCTCCCCACGCCCTATTCATCACCGTCTACGAGCCGCTCTCGACGGTCGAGTATTGGGATGGCCATCGGGCCGAGCTCCCACTCGGCAATCCATTGTCGCCCGACCGACTGGACTGGCCAGTAAACCCCTGGGAGTGCGCGCCCTAGCGGCATCTGCACAAGCCAACATCACGAGCCCAGGTGGAGCGTCTAGTCGATTCCGATCGCCTCCAGAAACTCCACGTCGTGACTGACCACGACAAGCCCGCCGCGCCAGCACGAAAGAAATCGCTCGAGAGCTTGAATCCCTAAGAAATCGAGATGGTCGGTTGGCTCGTCAAGAACCAGGAGATCCGGCGTCGGACGACGCTCCGATAGCCATATGAGCGCCGCGCGAAGGCGCTCGCCGGGGCTGAGTTCGCAAAGGGATCGTTCTCCGAGGGCGAGCGGAAATCGGTGGACTCGGAGGAGGCTCGCCGCACGTTCGAGGTCCACTCCCGCCACCAGAAGGTACTCGAGGAGGCTCTCCTCCCTATCCCAGTTGGCGCTGTGCTGCGCCACGTAGCCGATTCGCGCGGGCTCTGTCCGCGCCCTTCCCCCGGTGGGCCGACGTTCGCCGACGATGATCTCGAGGAGGGTGGTTTTGCCCGCGCCGTTTGGCCCGACCACCGCGATCCGATCGTGACCGATCGATAAGTCCACGTCCGAAAACAACGACCCGGCTTGCTCACAGTCTGTCGGGGGAAACTGAACCCCCACCTGCTCGAGCGTGACCACCGGTTTGTCGGCGAGGGTGGGCCTGATGGCGGAGACGGGAAGGTCCATCGGCAGCTCGACGGAGAGCACTCGGCGGGCCGCTTTGACCCAGCGCCGAGCTGCCCCGATGCGCTCGCTTTGCAACACCGCCCGTTTGCCTTGGCTCTCTTGGGCGTAGCTCCGGTTCTCGTTGAGCTTGCCCCGAGATGGACAGCGTCCAACTTCATGAATGCGGCCGAGGTTCTTCTTTCGTTGCCGACGACGACGAACCCGCGCGTTGTGGCGCTCTTTATCCAGGAGCCGTTGGAGGCTTCGGACATATCGCTGCTCCTCGGCTCTGGCGCGCGCCGCCTCGTGGTCAAGCAGTGTTCGAAAGCTTCCGTGAAAGTGACGGCAGCCCGCCTCCGCGATGATGAAGAAGTCTCCGAAGGCGGTAAGCAGGCGCCGATGATGAGAAACCACGAGAACGCTCTTGGGCCATTCGGAGAGTCGCTTGAGGAGCCAGGCAACTCCATCGCCGTCAAGGTCATGGGTCGGCTCGTCGAGGAGGAGGAGGTCCGGGCGCTTTCGAAACGCCGCTTCGAGTCGCTGCCGCTGCGCTTCGCCGGGACTTTGGTTCTTGGAGACCGTGGCGAACTGCGGGACCCACACCTGGGTTCCCCGAACCGTCAGTGCGCCGCCGGCGGGAGCGTCGACCCCCGCGAGCACCCGCATGAGCGACGACTTGCCGACGCCATTTCGTCCGACGATGCCCACCCGGTCGGTCGCGTCAAGCCCGATGGTCAGGTCGCGCACCAGCGGCCGACCGGTGGGAGTGTCGACGGCAAGGCGCCGGGCGGTAAGAAGACTCCTCGTCATGATGGCCTCCGGCTCTGTCGGACGATGTTGGTCACGACGTGATGAGGGCCTTCGAGAACGAACTGCGTTCCCGTGTCGGTCGCGGTCACTTTCTGCACCCGGCACTTTGCGTAGATCAGGTTCACGACATCGGCACGCTCGTAGGGCACAAACACATCTCGCACCTCATGGTCGCGGCGCACCGTGCGGAGCAGCGTGGAGCGAAGCGCGTCGACCGCTGCGCTATCTCGCGCGCTCAGCGCAGCAAATGGATGGACACCCGCCAAGCGGCGGAGTTCTCGTGTGTCGAGGGCGAGCCGATCGATCTTGTTGAACACGATGAAGCGAGGAATCGACGCAGCTCCGAGTTTGGTGAGCACCTCGTCGGTGGTCTGAAGGTGCGCGGCCCGCTCCGGGTCGGATGCATCGACCACCAGAACCAGAAGCGACGCTTCGGCCGCCTCCGCCAGGGTGGACTCGAAGCTCGCAAAGAGCCGCTCGGGAAGGCGACGAATGAAACCGACGGTGTCACTGATCAATACATCGCCGCCGTGCCGGGTGAGGCAGCGCGAAGTTGTGTCCAAGGTCTCGAATGGACGATTCCTCACCGATAGCCCTGCGGCAGTCAGCGCATTCATCAATGACGTCTTGCCCGCGTTCGTGTAGCCCACCAGCGCGATGCGATCGCAACCGGCGCGCTGCTTGCGCTGGGCGTGGCCGGCCCGCTTGAGGCGGACGAGCCGGCGTCGGAGATCCGCGAGGCGACCGTCGAGCCGGCGCGCGAAGAGCTCGGACGCCGTCTCTCCGGCGCCGCGGCTTCCCATGATGCCGCCCGCCTGCTGGTCCATGTTGAGGCCAATGCCGCGGATTCGCGGGCGGAGGTACTGCAGGTGAGCGATCTCGACCTGAATGCGGGCGCGTGGCGTGGTCGCGTGCCTTTCGAAGACGTTGAGGATTACCGCCTCTCGGTCGCTCACGGGAAGCCCCGTGGCGTCCTCGAGGTTTCGGGTCTGCGAAGGACTAAGCTCCGCATCGACGACCAAGAGGTCAGCCCCCTCGTCGCGAGCCTCCGTACCCACCCGCTCGGCTACGCCCGGTCGAACGAGGGTGCGCGGATCCGCTTTGGTGAGTCGGTGGATTTCTTGTCCCACCACCGTGTCCCCCTGCGCCTCGACGAGGCCACAGATTTCTGAAAGCTGCGCGGCTTCGACCTGTTCGTCTTTGCCAAGCGACACCGACAGCACGAAGCAGCGATTGCCGTCGGCAGCCGCGGGACGCTGCGGCCCTTCTCTCTCGGTCCAGTGCTGGACCAACTTCTCCCATTGCCCATCATCGGCAAGGGGCACTTCCACATGTTCCTCGATCGGTTTCGAGCGAAATTTCATAGCGATACCTCTTTTGGCCCCGCTGCGTCACGAGCATGAATCAAGCTCGGTTGGAGCGATTCAGGCCGATCGGGCGGTCCGATGCGGTCACATCGATGGGCTCAGGCCCGCGAGGCGGTTCGGATCAACGGTTCATCTGCGAGCGCAGCGATGCCGACTGTCGTGGGTGCCGACTGTCGTGGGTGCCGACTCTCGTGGGTGCCGACTCTCGTGGTCGCCCACGGTCAGGCTCCCTCAAAGAGCGTCGACGCTGCGTGGATCTTCCGGACAAGGTCACGCCCGATGGGTCGGGTCGCGACGTCGGAAGAGGGCTAGATGAAGCGCTGCATCCACATAGTGAGGAGACCGTAGCTCCACATGGACGAGTCCGCAAGCAAACGCAGCCTTCGCGTTTCCTACCAGCGACACCGAACGTCGAGGTCCGCGATGCCGTGACGCAAGACCTGAACCTCGGGCACGATCGAGTGTGACTTGAACATTCGCTCCAGGATCCCAATGTGGTGGCAGTCGACGAACGCGTACACGTGGCGGTAACGGAGGATCACATTCGACGCGTCAGTCCACGTCGCGTGAAGCGTCGCTGGAGGAAGAAGCATCGGATACATCTTCTCGAGGCCTCGCATCGTCTGCTCGATGCCCGCAGCGAGAAACTGGCGAAACACTCGGCCCACCACCGACTGGTCGAGGGAACGCATCGTGTACCACCCGATTCGACGGAGCGCTTCCCGCGGGGGAAGATCCGGGTACGACGCCTCAGCGCACTCGGCAAGCAGCTGAACGTGCTCGGACATCGGGTAGTTGCGAAACGCAACGTAGCGATTCCGTGCACTCGGCAGCATTTTTCCTTGGCGAACCGCGCCGGCCTTGACGGCCGCCGGAAAGAATCCCTTGAGCGTCGCCTCGGACGGCACCGCTCGGACGTATTTTCTTACGTCGAGTTCGGCCTCCCAATCGATCGGCGCGTACATGAAGCTAGCGATAGGTACAGAGTGCGTTGAGCGCGGTTACGCTTCGGGCAACCACGCCGAGGCGGCTAAGAGTCGGCGGCAACCTTGTCCTGAGTTTTGGTGCGAAAGTCGTCGGCGTGGTGCCGCTCGTGCAGCTGACTGGTGGGCTCGCCCCACGCGCGATTCACCATTCGACCTCGCCGTGCCCCCGGGCGTTCGGCGATCTGGCCGGTCCAGCGAACGACGTGCTTGTAGTCTTGGACCGACAGGAACTCGCCCGCGTCGTAGAGCAAACCCCGCGCCAGTGCGCCGTACCACGGCCACACCGCGATGTCGGCGATCGAGTACTCGTCCCCGGCCAGGTACTCGTGATCGGCAAGGCGTTGGTCTAAGACATCGAGCTGACGCTTCACTTCCATCGCGTAGCGGTCGATCGGGTACTGCTGTTTGGTCGGCGCATACGCATAGAAATGGCCAAAGCCACCGCCGAGGTATGGGGCACTGCCCATTTGCCAGAAGAGCCACGAGAGGGCTTCGGTGCGCTTCGAGGGGTCGGTGGGCAAGAAGGCTCCAAACTTCTCCGCCAAATGCAGCAGAATTGCGCCGGACTCGAACACCCGCTGGGGCTTGGCACCGCTTCGGTCGAGGAGGGCGGGGATCTTCGAGTTCGGATTCACTGCGACAAATCCACTCCCGAACTGATCGCCCTTATTGATGCGGATGAGCCATGCGTCGTACTCCGCCTCGGAGTGGCCCGCTTCGAGGAGCTCCTCGAACATCACCGTGACCTTGACCCCGTTGGGAGTGGCGAGGGAGTAGAGCTGAAACGGATGCTCTCCTACCGGAAGTTCTTTGTCGTGGGTGGGTCCGGCGACCGGGCGATTGATGCTGGCGAAGCTTCCGCCGTTCTCCTGGTCCCAGGTCCAGATCTTCGGAGGAGTGTATTCGTTGGGATCAGCCATGGTTCGAGCGATTCCTTTTCGTCCGATGCTTTATTGAGTGGTCTCTTGCCGTTCGTCTCTTGCCGTTGGTCGATCGCCGTTCGTCGACCGCCATTCGGCGCCCGAGGTTCGGTGCGCCGATGCTTCGCAGGCAACTTCCGAGAACGAAGAAATGCCCAGTGTTTTCGGGCTCGAGAGATCGCGGGGGCGACCTCCGGACCATTGTACGGCTCGTTCTTTGGAGACCACCCAACCCATTGCTCATGGGGCACCGGCGAACCCGCGTCGAGGTCGAGCTACGAACCAAGGGGACCCGCGGGATGCCGGCTCAAGTGGGCGTTTTGGCGACAGGTCGGAGATCGGCCGAGACAGCCTTGCGACCCTTTGGCGTAGTCGGTAGATGCACAGTATGACCACCCCTCTCGTGGGCGTTGTGATGGGGAGCCGCTCGGACCTCCCCACGATGCAGCACGCCGCCGATATCCTCGCGGAGCTCGACGTACCTTTCGAAATGAAGATCGTGTCGGCCCATCGAACGCCCGACTGGCTCTTCGACTACGCGAACACGGCGTCGGAGCGCGGGCTCGAAGCGATCGTCGCGGGCGCGGGAGGAGCGGCTCACCTGCCCGGCATGCTCGCGGCGAAGACCTGGGTGCCGGTGCTCGGAGTTCCCATCGAGAGCGGCGCGCTCCGCGGAATGGACTCGCTCCTGTCGATCGTTCAGATGCCGCGGGGCGTACCGGTCGGCACCCTGGCCATTGGCAAGGCCGGCGCGGTCAACGCGGCTCTCTTTGCGGCTGCGATTCTCGCAAACTCGCGCTCCGACCTTCGAAAAAAGCTCGATGCACGCCGGGAAGGCGCCCGGGACGCGGTTCTTGCCGACCGAGATCTGGCGTGAAGGTCATCGAGCGCCCGGGGTTCATCGGAGTGTTCGGAGGGGGGCAGCTCGCCCGCAAAACTACGCTCGCCGCTCATGCACTGGGCTATGGAGTCCGGATTCTCGACCCGGATCCCCACTGCGCGGCGGCCGGAGTCTGCGACGAGCTGATCACCGCGTCGTTTGACGATCCCGCGGCCGCGACGCAGCTCGCAGAGCGATGCGAAGTCGTGACGGTTGACCGCGAGGACATCGGACAGGATGCGTTACTTGCGGCGCAGAAGACGTGTCGCGTCAGCCCAAGCCCCGACATCCTCGCGATGGTTCAGGACCGACAAACTCAGCGGGAATGGCTACGTAAAAGTGAGTTTCCAATTCCCGCGGTTCGCTTCGTCGACTCGGTATCCGCGCTCGACGACGCCGTCGCAGAACTCGGCCGCCCTTGCTTCGTCAAGGCGTCGCGTGGCGGCTTCGACGACGCAGCGGCACTGAGATACGAGTTGATGGGCCTCGGCGAGGTCTTCGTCGCTCGCCACCCGCACCTGGCCGCGTCCGTCATAGCCGCCACGCGACGCCTTGACGAAGCAAGGG
>JBCCZL010000492.1:0-7747 GCA_039187775.1 Myxococcota bacterium | reverse complement strand
GTAGTTGGCGAGCGCATCGACATACGGGGTCGGAAGCTCCGGGCCTCCCATCCGGTCTCCCATCACATCGTTGGTGAGCTGGGAGAACGTCTCCATCTCGCCGTCCCAGTGGAAGGGCGCGCTATCCATGATCCCGCCTCGGAGCTCTTGGGTGCGCCGCGGGCCGAGCTCGGCGAAGTTCCAGGTGAGACCATCGTCACCCCCTTCCGCGTGGCAGGACGCGCAGGCGATGCCACCCCCCGCATCGCCGAAGAACAGGTCATGGCCCGCGTCGAACACCTCCTCACCGGGAAGCTCGACCGTCTGGCCACCGATGATCAGAGTGGCCGGCGCCCAGGTCTGCTGGATGAGCTCACCCGTGCCGGTGTAGGCCACCGCCACGGTTCGACGCTCGTCAGAACGGGAGTTGGGGCTGCCCTCACACGCGGCAAGAGAAAAGACGCCCCCGTGGTCATCGAAGCGAACCATGCCCACGGGACCCGCCGTGGGCGCCGCGCGGGAGGCGCCATCAAACGCAGGAGCCTCGCTCGGAGCCGGAATCCCCTTGGTGCGCGACCCGGCGACGGCGATCGCGGCCTCTCCGGGAACGGTCGGTGAAATCGCGAGGTCGACGGGGAGCACCAGGTTGCCCTGACTCGACCCGGACACGACTCCCTCGGGGCCGACCATGCTCACGCCGGCACTCACGATCGAGCCGACGCAGTCGCCGCCTCCTCCGTAGCCGCCGGGAATCCTCGTTTCGATCGGCGTTTCTGAACTCGAGAGCTGGTGGCTAAGCATGACCTGGTCGGGGCCGCTCTGGACCATCCGGTAGGCCACGTTGGCCCGAGGACTACCCTCAAGCATCACAAATCTATCGAAGTGAAAATCGGCGAGGCGAACCGTGTTCTGGAGTTCGCGCGACTCGCGGGAGAGGACGAGGACCTCGGCGGATCGAAAGCGGGAAACGAACACGTGTCCGTCGGTCACCACAACGTCGCGAAGGTCGTCGGACAGCTGGGTCCGAGAGCGCTCCGCGCCCGTCGTTGCGTCGACCCCAACGAAGGCGCCGCTCAGGCAGGAGACGAGGAGTTCGTTCTGGTCGGCGTCGTAGTCGACACCGCGCGGCGACGCACATACCGGAATACGGTCGAGCACCTCCCAAGATTCGGAAGTAGGATTCCGCCCGAGCTTGGCCAGCGAGCCCGCACCTCGAAGGACGGCGAAGAAGTCGTCGCCGACCTGCAACAACCGACCCGGCTCGTCACCAGCACGAAGCGCGATCGAGTACACCACTGGGCCGCTCGTCAGGGTGACGACCTGCACCAGATCCCGCGCCGGTTCCGCCGCCAAGGCGAGCAGACCGTCTTCGCTCACGAGAAGCGTGCCCCCTGCGATCGCTGGCGGTGGGGTGGTCGCGTGGGTGAGTTTGGGAAGCTCACGTGCGTTCGTGAATGGATGCGGCGGCTCGATGCAGGGTCCACCCGCAACTCCGTCCCCAAATCCTCCCCCGCAGGGCGGTCTGACCAAAGGAGGACCGATCGGAGGATCGTCTCGATGGTCGTTGATGCAGCCGACGGCGAAAGCGAGGATGGTAGAGAGGAGTACGTAAACCCGCATGCTGTCCATAGACGCACTGAACGTGCCGATTCGAAATTCCTGATGATCACTGGTTCTGAAGTGCCCACCTGTGCCAGTTCGCGTGACCCGCGTGCACAGGGTGAATTTTAATTTCTTGACGCTTCGTCAGATTATGATAGTTGACAATGCGTCAGGTTATGGCTCGCCCCATCGATACGGAAAAGCGCAACGATCTCGCGTCTCGTGCCGTCGCCGTCCTTGAACAGGAGGGTTTCGAGCTCTCGATGGCGACGCTTGCGAGTCGCCTCGAGGTGAAGCGACCGACGCTCCTCTATCACTTCCCCACCAAGGCGGCGATCGTGGAGCACGCGCTCGGCGAGACTCTCTTTGAGCAGGCCCAATACGTCCTCTCGGAGATGGGCAAACACCCCCACCCGCTCGACCAGCTCCACGCCCAGATCCGGGCGGTCCATACCTTCCACCACGGCCGGGAGCATCGAATCGTGCTGCTCACGCAGGCGGTCGGCTCGATCGGTGCGGAGCGGATGAAGGGCGTCATCGAGGTGGGCAACCAGGCGTTCGCCGCGCATCGGCGAGTGATGCGGATGAAGCTAGAGGCCGCGATCGCCGCGGGAACCATGCACCCGTGCGATATCGATTCCCTCCTCGCGCTGGTGCGGAGCTGCAACGACGGCCTGCTGCTCCAGCGTTTGATGACCGGCTGCGAACTCGCGCCAGTGCATCAGTTTATTTGGGACCACATTCTGGCGCCGCTGAAGATCGAGCGCGCCGAAACGAACGAGGCAGCGGGCGAAGGAGAAGCATCATGAGCGAGCGAGGAAACGTGTTTCCGGAACAGGGACAGCCGAGAGAAGACATTGGTCGCGCCCTCGATGCGCTCTGCGCCGATGACCTTCAGGTCGACGGCCAAGCATTCGCCTTCGTTTACGACGCGGGCAAGGAAGTCAAAGAGGTCGCCCGCAACGCGTTTGCTCGGTGCATGGGCGGCAACGGTCTCGACCCGACCGTCTACCCGAGTGCTCGACGACTCGAGAACGACATCGTGGGGGCGGCGCTCTCGCACCTTCGGGCGCCCGAAGGCGCGGTGGGGACCTGCACCGCGGGCGGCACCGAGAGCGTGCTTTTGAGCGTGAAGACCGCACGCGACTACGCGCAAAAGAAGAATCCCGAGCTCAAGAACCCGCAGATGCTCGTCCCGGAAACTGCGCATGCCTGCTTTCACAAAGGCGCGCACTACTTCGGCGTCGAGCTGGTCACCGTCGATGTCGATCCGGTCACCATGCGGGCGTCGGTCGAGGACATGAAGTCCAAGATCACCGACCGTACCGTGCTTCTCGTCGGGTCGGCGCCGAGCTACGCCCACGGGGTGGTGGACCCGATCGTCGAAATCGGAGAGCTCGCGCTGAAGCACGACATTCTGTTTCATGTCGACGCGTGCATCGGCGGATGGGTCCTGCCCTTCGAACGAGAAGTCGGGGTGGCGGTTCCCGACTTCGACTTCCAGGTGCCCGGGGTCACGTCCATCTCCGTGGACCTTCACAAGTACGCGTTCGCGCCCAAGGGCGTGAGCGTGCTCCTTCATCGTGAGCGCAAGATCCGCGACGCTCAGTACTTCACCTGCGCAACCTGGTCCGGCTACTCGGTGATCAACACGTCGACGCTGGGCAGCAAGTCGCTCGCCGCGATGGGCGCCGCGTGGTCGATTCTTCGCTACCTTGGCCGAAGCGGCTACCGAGACCTCGTCAAAGGCATGTGGGAAGCCACCGAGACCCTCGTCAAAGGCATTCGCGAGACCCCGGGCGTCGATGTCGTGAGCGATCCGGTGATGGGGCTCGTGGCGATGGTCACCGAGGACGACGGCGACATCTTCGAGCTCGCCGACCGGCTGACCAAGGCCGGATTTCACGTGCAGCCGACGTACGCCTACGGACGGTCCCCGGCCCACATTCACTTTACCGTCGACGCGAGCAACGCTCCCACCGTACCCGCACTCCTCAAAGCGATTCAGACCGCGGTCGTGGATCTTCCCAAGATGCAGGAGCCGCCGGAGCCGGTGGTCCAGATGATGAACCTCATCGGAAGCGGCGCCGAAGGCATCGACACCGGCCTCGTGATGCGCGAACTCGGCGTGGTGGACGGCAAGCTTCCCGAGGAACAGGCGATGATTCATCGGCTGCTCAACGCCGCCTCTCCGGCCACTCGAGAAGCGATCCTCGTTCAGTTCATGGGCGAGCTCTTCACATGAGGCTCCCGTTTCAAAAGGGCGGTAGGCCCCTCCGGATCGGCTACGGGCGAATCTTTCACGAAGGAAATGCGTTCACGCCGTTCTCGACCAGTCGGGAGGACATGACGCGCTTTCACTATCTTCGAGGGACCGAGCTCGCCGAAGTCACCACGCTGCGTGGCCACGAGCTCAAGGGATACCTTCGGCATGCCGAACTGAGCGGGTTTGTTCAAGCCGCGCGGTTCATGGGTGATGTCGAAACGGTGCCGCTCATTTCGGCGTTGGGCGTGCCGAGCGGGCCACTGTCGACGGAGTGTTTCGAATGGCTCCGCACAAGTCTTCGGGAAGCGATCGCGGAAGCGGGCGAGCTCGACGCAGTGTATCTAGCGCTCCACGGGTCGACGCAGGTGCGAGGTGCCGAAAAGGCGCCCGAAGGGATCCTGATCGGCGATGTGCAGGAGCTTCTCGGCGACAAGCCCATCGCGGCGAGCTTCGACCTCCACGGCAATCTCTCGAGCAGCATCGTCGATCCGCTCACCATCTTGACGGCGTATCGTACGAATCCGCATCGCGACCTCTTGCAGACCGGCTTTCGCGCGGGCACCCGGCTGATTCGGGCGCTCCGTGGCGAGATCGTGCCAACCCACGCGTGGCGAAAGCTGCCGATGGTGCTCGGCGGGGGCATCACCGTGGATCTCCTGTCGCCGATGCGGCAGATCTTCCGGCGGTTTCGCGACGCCGAGAAGGACCCCGCGGTTCTCGCAGCGCACCTATTTATGGTGCACCCGTACAACGACGCCAAGGACCTCGGCTGGGCGCTCCATGTGACGACCGACGGCGACCAGCCGCGCGCCGACGCCCTCGCGGACGAGCTAGCCCAAGTGCTGTGGGACGTGCGGAAGGTCGAGTTCCCACGGCTTCGGGCACCGTCGGAGGCGATTCAGGAAGTCAAAGACGCGTGGGTCACCAAGACGGGACCGATCAGCATCGTCGACACCGGCGACGTGGTAGGGGCCGGCGCCCCGGGAGGGAGCACCCACCTTCTCGACGCGCTCCTCCGTGACGGAAGCCCACCGCGATGTTACGTGCCGCTCTGCGATCCGGCGGCGGTTGATGCGACCTGGGACGTGCCGTTTGGAACCGAGGTCGATCTCACTTTGATGGGGGTCGAAGCCACGGGGCCGCAGCCGAAAGTTCCCATCCACGCGACGGTGGCAGCTCGCACCGAGGGGGAGTTCGGGAAAGTGGTGCGCCTTGACGCGGGGCCGATCACCATCGCGGTCGCATCGCGCCCCCCCTATTCGGTCAGTCCGAAGTTCTGGCGAAAGCTCGGCCTGCGCATTCGCGACGCCGAAGCCATCGTGCAGAAAGCGTTCTTCCACTATCGCTTCTTCTACGCGCTCGTAAGCCGAGGCAATATCGGGGTGGCCACCGCCGGCGCTTCGAGCCTCGACAATGTGCGGAACCTCCCCTTTGACACGCCGATGTGGCCAAAAGACGACGTCGCCGACTGGCGGAGCTTCGATCGGGCGAAGCGCCTCACGGTCAACGCGGCTCCCGCCAAGCAAAGCGCCTCCGCATAGCGAAACTACTCCGCAGAGTTCTGGAAAAGAGCACAGGGCCGACACAGAGCACAGGGCCGACACAGAGCACAGGGCCGACACAGAGCACAGGGCCGACACAAAGACCTTGAGACGATCGACGTGCACGATCAGGATACCGGGTCAGCGAAAGAACTCACTCCACTCGTCTGAACTCGGGCCCACCCCAACCGGAGGGCTGCGCCTACGGCATTCGGCTACGCCGTTGCAGGGCGGAGGGTGTCATTCCGAACATCCGTTTGAAGGTTCGGCTCATGTGGGCGGCATCGGCGAAGCCGGCGTCGGCCGCAGCGCGCGAGAGCTCATCGCCATTCACGATCGAAGTCGCGGCACGCTGGAGCTTCAGCCAGAGAAGATAGCGGCGAAGCGGAACTCCCACCGATTCGGTGAACACATGCATCAGGTGTGACGGCGAAAGCCCGGCGTGAGCGGCCAGTGCCTCCAGCGAGGTGTCGGCAACTCCTCCCCGGCGCAGAACATCGAGGAGCTCCCGCACTCTTGGATGCATGCGCGAGCCCCGGAGAGGTCCCGCCAGAGCATCTCGGGCGCGCTCGGTCAGCGCATCGAGCTCGCGGCGCGAAGGAACCTCGGGCAGCCGTTCGAGGAGCGCATTGCGTTCGGCTTCGGTGATCAACCGTGCACCATCGTCGACCGCAGCGTCTTCGATCGCACGGGTCAAGCTCGCACCTTCGACCGACTCCGGCTCCCAGAACGCAAGCACCACGACGCACCCGGTCGCGTCCACCGCATGAGACACGTCGGCCGCAGTCAGGACTCCCGGAACACGAATGGCTCGACCGCCGAGGTCAACCTCGAGGCACCCGTCGCGCGCGAGCAGCAAATGGAGAGCATGATGGGCGTGCGTCTCACTCCGGCCGCCGGGTGCCTGCGCCGCAAGCCTCGATGGCCAGATCGTAAAGGGCACGGCGTCGGGTAGCTGCACGGTCCAAGCATAGTCTCACGTCGTGGCGCGAGTGGTAGGGCGATGGCGAAGCGCCTCGGTGCTGACGAGGGCCCAGCCGATGAACAGAATCTGCAGGGGGATCCGAAACCACAGGTACAACGGGCCATGCCCCCCGAGGCCGACCTCCGCAACTGCGGAGTAGACGTTCGCTGGGAGGAGTCCGAGAAAGAACAACGCCAGAACCCAGCCGAGGGAGGGCATGGGGTGCGTCGATCGGAGGAGGAGGAGCCCCGCGAGCGCAAGCTCGAACACGCCGGTCGCATAGACGAGCGGGACACCACCGGGAAACCACGGTGGCAGCATCTGCGCCATCGACTCGGTCGCGGTGAAGTGTGCCACTCCGGTGACAAGCAACATCACCCCCAACGCAATACGCGCGGCGCGGACAGTGGGATGAGGGTCTCGGCGCACGCCCGTCCAGAGACGTGCGGCTACGAAGGTGCCGATCAGAGTAAGGAGGGGAGCCATGACGATTCCTTTCGTTCAGGATCATCCTGCGAAACTGGCGGGGAGCTCGCTTGAACGAACTGGCGGCAATCATCCGCAGCGGCGTGTCAGGTTCCGAGGCACGGAACGAGCCGAGCCGGCGAATACTCGTCGAGCGGTACCGACTCGACGACCCTGCATTTGGCGGCTGTTTGTTTTCGCGTTGAGCCTCGAGAAGGCTACGCGCGCCGGTAGAAACGCATGACGACGCCGGAAGGCCCCTCGGCTGACTTCACCAACTCAAGCGCACGTCGAGGGACCCCATCCCCGAAGAGACGCTTGCCCTGACCCACCACCGAGGGAAAGGTCCAGAGCCGGAACTCATCGACAAGATCATGGGCGATCAGGGCCTGAACGAGCTGCCAACTCCCGTGAACTTGGAGGAGCGGCCCATTCTCGCGCTTGAGTTGTGCGATGTGAGCGGCGGCGTCTCCGCGGATCACCACCGAATTCGCCCAGGCCGGCGCCGAAAGCGATGAGCTGACGACGTACTTCCTGGCCATGTTCATCGGATGTTCGTCTCCCAGCCTCGAAAAGTTCGGGAAGAACAACTCGTAGGTCTTGCGTCCAAGCAACACGTCGTAGGGCTCCGCCATGGCATGTTGCTCCACCTGCGGCATGACCTGCTCCCAATGGGAAGACGCCCAGCCGCCCTCGAGCCCGCCGGACCGGTCTTCGTCCGCCAGCCGCGGCGCCTGCATCACTCCGTCGACCGTCGTGAACGTTAGAACTGCAAGCTCTCTCATCTGCACCTCCAGGATGTTTCTAGTTGGACGTTCGGGCGGAGAGACGGAGCCAAACGCTGAATATCACTCACGATGCGGTTCCCAAAGGGAGCTCCCCCCGGGCCGCCGTTTGCCGCGAGGAACCGGCTTGCCAACGGTGGCCGCG
>JBCCZL010000491.1:0-7772 GCA_039187775.1 Myxococcota bacterium | reverse complement strand
TTTCACCGTTTGCGCGGCTTACCTCCTCACTTCTCGCTCGAAGTGCCTCAAGCACTCCTCGCTCCGAGGCTGTGGGGGCACTCGCGCATACGGCGAAATGCTTGGTTTCCCCTACGGATTCAAACCGATTGCCGCTCTAGGTGTCGTTGGCCGGTATCGAGGGTGCCGTGAGATCGAAGAAGGGACCCGCGGTGCCCACGTCGAGCCGGTCCCAGCGCGGCCGAGGTTCGGCGATCAAGAATCCCTGGGCGAGGTCGCAGCCCTCCGCGGCCAGCGTGTTCCACTGAGCCTCGGTTTCCACGCCCTCGGCGATGACTTCGAGACTGAGCCGGTGGCCAAGCTCGACGACCGCACCGGCGACCCGGCTGTCGTCGACCACGCTCGCCACGAACGAGTCATCGATTTTGAGGGCGTCGACCTCGAACCGCTGGAGGAACGCGAGTGAAGAATAGCCTGTGCCGAAGTCGTCGATCACGATCCGCACTCCGAGGCTCTTGAGTGCGTTGAGGGTTTTGTTGGTCTGCCGGGTGTCTCGCATGAGAAGGGTTTCGGTGATCTCGAGGTCGATGAGGCTCGCCGGTGCGCCCGAGCGTTCGAGGGCTTCCTGCATCGACTCCACAAGGCCGTCCCGCTCGAACTGTTTCGCGGACAGGTTGATCGCCATGCGAAGTGGCGTCTCTCGGTCCGCATTGCACTCCGCCAATCGGCGGCAGGCTTCCGTGAGGACCCAGCTGCCCACCTGACGGACCATCCCGGTCTCTTCGAGGAGGGGGATGAACTCGGCTGGCGGAACGAGCCCCTGAGCAGACTGCCAGCGGAGGAGCGCCTCGAAACCGATCAGCGTTCGGTCCTTGATCGCGACCTGTGGCTGATAGTGGAGGACGAACTCGTCGTTTTCGAGCGCCTGGCGAAGGTCGTGTTCCGCCTTGAGTCGATGGCTGATCACGCGGCCCTCGCTCGATGCGAGATGGTAGGTGTTCCGACCGCGACGCTTCGCCGAATAGAGGGCCACGTCGGCGTGCTTGAGCAGTTCGTCGACCGAGTCGGCGGTCGTTGGATAGAATGCGATGCCGAGGCTGGCGGTGGTGACGACCTGTCCCTCCGAGGTGGGAATCGGGCTGGCAAGCTCCTGAAGGATGCGCTCGGCGACCTCCGCCGCGTTTTCTTTGCTCGCCAGCTCCTCCAGCAGGATCGTGAACTCGTCGCCGCCGACCCGTGCGACAGTGTCGCTCTCCCGAACCGCGGACTGGAGTCGTCGGCTGACCTCCTGGAGCACCTGATCGCCCACATCGTGGCCACAGTCGTCGTTGATCTGCTTGAAGTGGTCGAGGTCCAACGAAACGACGGCGAAGGTGTGCCGAGCTCGGCGGGCACGACTGATCGCGTGGCCCAATCGGTCGCGAAGGGTGACGCGATTGGCGGCCCCGGTGAGCGGATCGTAGTGCGCGAGATAGGAGAGACGCTGCGCCGCGCGCTTGCGTTCGGTCGCAAACTCCATCGCCCGAGCGAGCGACGCGCGGTCGACCGAGCCTTTGATGAGAAAGTCCTGCGCCCCGAGCCGAATCGCCTGATTGGCGAGGACCGGATCGTCCACTCCGGTGAGGACGATGATCGCGGCGTCGGGCGCGGCGCGATGGAGGCTCGTGACCGCGTCGATGCCTCGAGCATCGGGCAAGCTCAGGTCGACGAGCACGACATCGAAGCGCTGGTCGTGGAGAACCGCGAGCGCGTGCGACATGCGATCGACGACGGTGGTGCTTCGGGTGCCCGCACCAATGTCTTTGAGAAAGCGTTTCGCAAGAAACGCGTCGCCCGCGTTGTCCTCGACGAGGAGGACAGCTTCGGCGGCGTTTCCGTCCTGTTCATTGGCCGCGAGGGCCCGGGACGCGTGGAGCTCCATGGCGTGGCGGAGCGTGGCCTCGAGCTCGTCGTCGTTCCAAGGTTTGGCGACGATCGATGAGATCGCGATGTCGAGATGGTGCTCTCGCCCAAGATCGACGTCCGGCAGGCCGGTCAACACTACAAATGCCGCGCTCGGCTGCATCGCCTGGAGCCGTTCGATAAGCGTGAGCCCATCCATTCCAGGCATTCGGAGATCGGTGACCACCACCGGAAAGGCCCGCCGTTCGGCGAGCCGAATCGCCTCCATCCCCGACCCCGCGGTGACGACATCGAAACCTCGCCGGTTCAGTGAGCGCGCAAACGCCCGGCGAACGTGCGGCTCGTCATCCACAAAGAGAAGCGAAATCGAACGTTCGGCCGGTGGGGTAAGGCGGCTTGCGGTAGCGATCGTCCTGCTACCCATGTGGAAATCCCCGAACCATCGTGGTCCATGAACGGCTCCCCGGACCCGAACTGAAGGGGGCGTCTCAGGCCGTCATCGGGTTGGCGTCGAGGCGGAAGATGATGTAATCGAGGGTGAGATACTTGATGCCAAAAAGCCAAAGGTCGTGGCGGGCGACGAGAGAGGTTCCCGAGGGCACATCGCGGAGGTCGGAAGGCACATCGCGCATCGCGGGCGTGAGGACTTCGATCGACTCTCGAAGGGGAAGCTTGAACGCGATCCACGGGGTGGAAAACCAGATTCCCGCGTCCCCGGCGCCCGGAGTCGGGTCCCAGGTTCGAAGGATGACCCCGCCTTCGCGGCCGAGCGGGTCCATCCGCAGGATGCTCGCGAGGTTTCCGAGGGGCATCGGAAACGCGATATTCATGTAGGGCACCCGTCGATGGCGATGCGTCGCGTAGGCGGCAATGTACATCGCCTTTCCTTTGTCGGCGTAGGTGCGAACCCAACCTCGCACCCGCTCGCGTCCGTCTTCGGTGTCGTCGATCGCCACGATTCGGCTCACGATCGGGTTTTGCCGCCGCAGTCTTCTCAACGGTCCGATCTCTTGTGAGGTTGAGCCCTGGTTCACCGGCAAATGGGTTTGCCCCACCCAGCCAGAGAGCCAGTGCCATATTTTGCCGCCGGTTCGAAATCCAAACTGCCAATCGGGGATCACTCGGAGATCGAACTCTTCGGTTCGTTCATAGAACGCCCGGATCTCCGGAGCGACTTCGGCGGCGTCGAGGCCATCGTGAGCGAGCTCATCGAGGCGGTCCAAGAGGCCTCGCGGGCGCGGCGTGCGGTCCACCAGGAGGCGCTGCCGCTCGAGAAACCTCGGGCCCACCACCCCCCTCGACCGAAGCCGGCTAAACGGAGGACCGAGCTCTGGCCCCCGCGCGGCGGGCCGGGTCCGCGCGAACACCAGGAGCGCCGAGAGCGCGAACCCAACCGCGTTGGTGATGCCGTGCCACTCGATCATCTCGTGAATGCTGAGCCAACGCAGGCTGACGGTGCCGGAGAGCGCGAAGCCAGCCGCGAGTAGCATGGCGGCCGCGAGGCTCAGGCCTGAGAAATACAGGAGCGGATGATGGCGTCGTCCGAGGACGAACAGATGTATCGTGAGCCCTAGACACCCCACCGCAAGGCACACCCCGGCGAGGGTTTCGAGGAGCGGCGATAGCGCGATGCCCGCCGCGGTTGCGGGGATCGAGAGCAGGATGGTCCACGTCGAGACGGTGTGGAGCTTGGTCGAGCGCACTCGGCCGGCGACGCCAAGGATCGTGACCAGCGACAGTCCGGCGAAATGGAAGTGCACCGCCGTTAGAAGCACCCAGAGGTCGAAGAAGCCGAGAAGGGTATGACCTCCCAGGTAGGCGATGGTCCACACGCCTCCGACCGCGCTGAATCCGAGGCCTGCGTCGATCGCGGTTTCCGAGAGGGGGTGGACGCCGCGAGAGAGGAATCGTTCGATTCCGTAGAACGCCATCAGTACCGTGAGGAGGAGCCAGGGAACCCCGAGTACGAAAGCCGCTCCCGAGGGGGGGAGCTGAATCGCGACGAACAGGAGCAGCGCGGCGAGAGGCCAGAGCGCGACCGCGCTTTCGTAGGTCAGCGCGCGGCGTCCATCCCGCCTGGGCGCATCGACCACTCGGAGAACCAGCGGAACATGCACGAGGGCGGCTAGCACCAGGAGGGCTTCCGCGAGGGGTGGAGATCGAAAAAGCCCGTAGCCCACGAACGCCACAAAACCGACGGCTGGGCCTACCGAGGTGACCGGTCCACCGCCCGGCCGAGTCGCGAGCAAGGCGACTCCGGCGGCGCCGGAAAGCGACGGAAAGAACCGGGGGCGCTCATCCACGAGCGGAACCGCCCCCGACCGACGTCATGGCAGAAAGAGTCCGCGATGCTCTGGCTCGGGCAAGGGGCAAAGGTCGGGGGACTCGTACTTGCCGAAGAGGCGGTAGCGGATCTTCGCGATCACTCGATAGAATGGATCGCTGATGAACGCCGGAACCACGCGGAATATGGAAAACAGCCGGTACGGGTAGGGTAGCTCTCTCGCGCCCTGAAAGGCGGCGTGAGACCGCGTGAAGATCTCGCCGTCGCGGTAGTACACGAAGGTATCGAGGCCTTCCGGGAAATCCTCTACTTCGGACCGCATCTTCGCCGCCGTCTCGCCCTGGAGCGACGCGTAGCGAAAGCGCCGATTCCGGTCGAGGCGAAGCAGGAGCTTTACGATGCCGTTGCACATCACGCAGACCCCGTCGAAGTAGATGATGCGCTCGGGATATGCCGCGCGCTCTTCGACCCTTGCAACGTGCGGGTCGGCGATGGCAGCCGTACTCATGATGAACAACTTAAGGTCGGACGCCGGGAGCGACAACCCGATCCACGGCACCCTACAGCTGGTCGACGTCGAGGAGGCGGTCGAGCTGGAACATTCCGCCGCCCACGAGCTCAGCGTCGACGCCCGTCGCGGCCACGTCGATTCCTCGATAACCTGAGGCACGGTACTGAGCGAGGCTCTGCGACCAGTCATCGCTGAGGTCCATCCGGATGTCCACGCGCACGTCGGTCAATGCGGGAGGGGTGAGGGCGAGGAGGAGATAGGTGCCGAGCTGCTCGCCCCGCGCGCCCCGAAAATCGTTTCCAGTATCGACCATCCGATGAAAGAGCGACTGGACCAGCGCGGCGCGTCGCTGCACGAGGGATTCGATGACCGCGGCGTCGTAGTTGACGGAACCACTTCGAACCGGCACCGCGATCGCGACGGCTTGGGTGCCCGCCGCTCCGTAGCCATCAAGGATGGCATGCTCATTGTCGACGAGCTCGCGGTAGCGACGACGAGTGAGCTCGAAGTCGTGGGAGAGTCGCTCGAGGTGGGTTCCATCGGAGTTCCGTGGCGCGGCGCCCGAACCGTCGGCGCGCCGAACCCGCACGAGGCGAAGATACCGGTTGGCGGTCGCCTCGAACGCCTCGGTCGACACCTGAGCAAACAGGTGGTCGAGGGCTTGGTCGGTGAGCCGGACATCGGTCAGGATTCGCGACTCTGGGCCGACCACGCTTGCGGCTCGTTCGAAGGTCGCCTGGGCGGTGAGGCGCATATCGGCAAGCTCGAGGAGGAGCGCCCGAAGCGGCGTCACCGTCGTTGACTCGCCGCGGTAGCTGACGACGACCCGACCTTCACCGGCGTCGACCTCCGACGGAAGCCGTTCGGCGAACTGACGAAGTCCTTCGCGGCGGACCGTCTGAACGTAGTCGGTCTCGAGGATCTCGATGAAGCATGGATTAAACGCGCGCTGCTCACAGTTCTGCTGAACGTGAGCCTGAAGGGTGTTGCCCCGCTCCTCAAGCACGTGAAACGCTTCTTCGCCACCGATGCCCCAGAGGAGCGCATCGAGGTGGTCGAGGAGCTTGTCTCGTTCGAGCCAGACGTCACCTTCCTGGATCTGCAGAAACAGATTCGCCTCGCTCCGAGCGCCGCCCGATGCATGGTTGTATGCGAGCCCGGCGATGGCGATGTCCTCGACCTGGTAGCGCGAGAAGAAACCGCGTCGATCGGCGAGGCGCCGCTGAAACATGATCGTCCGCGCCTCAGCGGGAGTCGAGATGAAGATCTCGCCGTGTTCATTCACGTCTTTTTGATAGAAGCTCATCCCGAGGAAGTTGATTCCCGCATAGGACGTGGTCGCCACCCCCGATCGCAAGACGTCGAACACCTGGGTCACTCCCGCGTCACCGCGCTGGGCGAGAAGCTGAGCGAGACGAACATCCCCGCGGAGGGCCTGCGCGATGGCGGCCTCTGTCTCCTCCCCGGCTTGGTCGAGGCGAAAGCTGAAGCGAGCCACCGTGAGACGGGAGCTACGACGACCGACCCCCGCTTCCGCGCCCACGAGGTCGAGGGTCTTTCGGAGCTGCTTTTCGATGGTTCGTTCGAGAAGGCGGCCGAGGTCGACGCTGACCCCACCGATGTCCACATGGGTCTCGAGGAGCCCCGATGCTCCCCAGCCGTCGGTGGCGGCGATCCGAGCGTGAAAGTCCCGGGCGCGGCCGATCCCGACATCGACGACGACCTCGTCGCCGGTCATCCGCACCGCCTGAATGTCCAGCGTGCCCTCCACCCGGCTTCGAAGGACACCGGACACCACGAGGTTGTAGGTAAGGTTGCTGGCGGGTTCGGCGAGGAGGATCGGAACCCCCGCGCCCGCGTTGAGCCCGACCCAGCCGTCCCCGCGAAGCGCGAAGAGCTCGCCGGGTTTCATGTCGCGGAGATCCGAAACATCGCGGGGAAGCAAGAACCCCCGCGCCGCGAGGGTTGCGTCGAGGAGCGACCGCGTGTTGGCCTCCCATTCACGGTCGTACGCGTTGATGACCCGGCCTTCGAGCGCCCCGGACGCGAACCCCACTCGCACCCGCCCATCGTCGTCGCTCAGGCCCCCGACATCGAGATTCCAGCCGTACCCGAGGCCGCCCTCCGTGCGGAACGCTGCCTCGGCAAAGACCTCGTCGCGGCTGGTTCGAAGATGCTCCGTGCGAATCGCGTTGACCTGAGTGGTGAGCTCCTGTTCACCGAACGCTGCGCCGAGTCCGGTCGTCAGCTGCTCGAGGCTTCGGGTGTTTTCGAATCGATTCTCTCGGAGCCGGACTGCGTCGGCGTCGAGCGCGAAGATTTCTGGCGCATCGAACTCGGCCCCGAAGTAGTCGGCAGCGAGGGTATCGTTGAGTGCATCGGTGGCGATCCGTGAACCGGCGTTCATCAGGTCGCCGCTGTCGATGTCGCGACCATCGCGGTAGAGGGTCCGCACCGAGTCGAAGGCATCGCACTTCCCTTCGCAGGCCACCGCCTCTTCGCCCGCCGGGGGGATCGGCGCAGAGGAACAGCCGAGCGCGAGAAACAACGAAACGAGAACGAGCGAACCAGAAAACACGTGCGATCGAAACATGAGAGGCCTCCGCGGGGCGGTAGAACCTACATGTGGCAAACGGTGTGCCACTGTCGTTTGCAAGAGTTTTATGGCGCAAAGGTCTCAGGGGGCCAGTCGCGAAGCCGGCGGTTGGGGGTTCCAGGCCCTTCAACCCTTTGGGGGCTGCCGTTTGTTGCCGGATGGACCCATCGTCTTCGGCCTGCGTGGCTCTTCTTCGGATTCCTCATCCTCGACGGCTCGTGGCGGGGGCTCTGGTCGGTCGCTACGATCGATTTGTCGCCGACGTGCGGTTGGCCGATGGACGAGTCGTTCACGCCCATTGCGTCAACCCGGGTCGAATGGAGGGGCTGGTGCGTCCCGGCTGCCGGGTGTGGCTCAGCCCAGTGCCAAAAGCCAACCGTCGAAAGCTTCGCTACACCTGGGAACTCACCGAGGACGATGGGTTCATTGTCGGTGCAAACACCGGCGCACCGAATCGCATTGTCGAAGCGGTTCTCGCGCGTCGGGTGCTCCCCGGCTTT
>JBCCZL010000490.1:0-7774 GCA_039187775.1 Myxococcota bacterium | reverse complement strand
GACCCGGTCTAAAGCTCATCTCGATGAGCTTTAACCGAAGAGCTTGTGAAAGGCCGCGATGATCACCCCCGAGTCGAAGTCGACCGGATCGGGGTGACCGCCAAGCCCTCCCGAAAGCCGCACGACCCAGAGGCCAAGCAGTGCGGTCACGAGAAGTACGTAGAACCAGGAGGGCAACCAGCGAAGGAGATCGAAGGAGTCTCGCCGGACCAGGCCGAGCTCGACCACCGCGAACCGGACCGTCATCCAAATGACGAGCGGCAGCATGAAGAACACGAGCGGGTGGTAGGTGAGCACTCCCGCGAGGTCGAAGCGAAGGAGCGCTTCGGTGGCTCGGGTCAGTCCACAGCCCGGACACGGGGCACCCACGCCGAACTTCACCGGGCAAAGGGGGACGTCTACCAAGAACAAGAGGGCGAGAATCGTCAACGGCAGCCCCGCCCGAAACACTCGCGCCCAGAGCGGCCGGGGTGGGTCGACGGCGTTTTCACTCACCGGCCGGTGCTCCCACCGACGGATCGAGCAGGGACACGCCCGGCTGGCCGCTCTCGGCGTCCTTTGGTTCCGGCGCTTCCCAGATTCGATTCAGCTCGGCCTGCATCCGCGCGTAGCCAAAATAGAACACGAAGATTAAAAGGAGGAAGACCGGACCCTGGTCGCGGGCTTCGATGCCCGCCTTTCGCTGGGCCGCTTCGATGAGCTTTCCGTACTTCAGAGGAAGATAAAACACGTAGAGCCCGCAGGTCAGAACCGCGATCACGATCTCCATCGCCGGATTGAGATCGGGGAGGTCGAGGTAGGCTTTGATCTCGTCGGCGACGGTAAACCACCAGTAATACGAGTAGAGCCCACAAGTGAGCGGCACCAGCAGCCAAACCGTCGTGGGGTTGCGAATTTCGCCTTTCATGTCGTCCCGCGGGCTCGCATTTCCTACCATACCTTAGCCCGGTTCGACTCTTCTCCCGGCACGGCTCCGTGGGCGATCTCCTCGGTATTGGAGACCCGAGGATCGAGGAAGAATCGGGGCGACCACGCGTTAAATGAGGTATCCGCAGATTCCCCAATTTCCTTTGGTCCGGCCGAACCTTTCAACTTTCCAAGGGCGCCGGTAAACTTGCGGTCAAAGCATCCTGACCATGGCTAGAATCTGCCAGCGCTGCAACTACTCCAATACCGACGACGCTCGTTTCTGCCTTCAGTGCGGCGCGATGATGGAGCAGGAGGCTCCGGAAGGATCGGACCCCTTGGTGGGTCAGATCTTCCAAAACCGCTATCGGATCAAGAACGTGATCGGAGAAGGCGGCATGGGAAAGGTGTACCTCGCCGAACAGCGGATGGGCACCAAGACCCGGGACGTCGCCGTCAAGACCCTCCACCCGGAGCTCAGTGGCGACCCGCAGCTCGTCGCGCGGTTCTATCGGGAGTGCGAAACGGTCATCGACCTCTCGCACGCCAATACGATCAAGTTCTTCGACTTCGGCGAGCTCGACGACAAGACGCTCTATATCGTCATGGAGTACATCGAGGGCGAATCGCTCGCCCACGCACTCCAGCGCGGCGCGATGCCGCCGGAACGGGTTGACAAGATCCTCGTGCAGATCGCGGGCTCGCTCCACGAGGCCCATCAGCAGGGCGTGGTTCACCGCGACCTCAAGCCGGAAAACGTGCTCCTGACGAACCGCGCGGGACAGGCCGACTTCGTCAAAGTACTCGATTTCGGCATCGCGAAGCGAAGCGACGCCGAAGACGAGAGTCAGGCCAAACTCACCAAACAAGGCATGGTGCTTGGAACACCGCCGTACATGAGCCCCGAGCAGTTCAGTGGGCAGGCGCTGGATCCGCGGTCGGATATCTACTCGCTTGGCATCATGACCTACGAGATGCTGATGGGGCAGCTTCCGTTCGAGGCAAAGACCCCTTGGGAGTGGGCGACCAAGCATCTGACGGCCCAGCCGACGCCGGTGGACGTTCTTCCGAGCGGGATGCAGCTGGTGGAGAACAAGCGGAACGCGGTGATGCGCGCGCTCGCCAAGAACCGCGACCAGCGTCACACCACGGTGATGGAGTACCTCCAGGAGTTCACCGGGTTCCAAGATCCGCAAGCCGCGTGGACGATGGCCACGAGCATGGGTGGCTCGGCACCTCAGGCCACTCCGCCGCCGCAGCCCCGAGCGCTTGTCGGGACGCCGGCACCCATGCCCACCGGTGGTGGCGGTTACCCCTCCGGCGCGACGCCAGCCCCCGGAACCGGGCCGTTTCAGCACCAGACGCCCGCTCCGGTGTCGTACAACGACTGGAACTCGGCGTCGATGGAGCTTCCCACGAGGGGCGGCGGCGCCGGGAAGGTGATCGCGATCGTGGCCGTCCTCCTCTTCCTGGTGGTGGCGATCGGTGGAGGAACCGCCGCGGTCATCATTGGGAGCAAAGACTCGGATCCCGAGCCGCCCGAAGCTCCCGTCAACAACGACATTGCGAACAACGGGACGAGCAACCCAAACAACACCGCGATGGTCGACCCCGCGAATATTCTCATGCCGAACACCAACACCAACACCAACGTGATGGTGCCGAGCACGCCGGACACGGACATGGTTGACCCGACGATGATGGCCGAACCGGTCGAGCCGACAATGGTCGAGCCGACAATGGTCGAGCCGACAATGGTCGAGCCGACAATGGTCGAGCCCGGCATGACGACGCCCATGATGACCACGCCGATGAACACCACCATGAGCGGCGACCGTTCCCGCGGCGAAGCCGCCGCTCGTGCGGCCGAGTCCGCGGTTGCCGCCAACAACTACTCCCAGGCGGTGTCTCAGCTTCGAACCGCGCAGTCGATTCTTGGGCGAAGAGATCCAGCGGTCAATCGCGCCCGAAGCGCACTCGCGAGGCGAGCGAGCAACCAGGTCGGTGTGTTCATGCAGCAAGGCAACTGCGCTGGCGCGCAGCGGCTCTACCGAAGCCTTCGAACGGTCGGCGCCGACGGACCGTCCCGCATTCACTTCGGCGATTGGTGCAGTCCGTAGGCTCGTTCGCTCGCGCGAACCTCCGCCTCAAGATCGCGCCGGTTCGCCCGATGTAAAGGAGAGCCTTGCGCGATCCCACAGCCAACGCGATTTCCGCTTGCGCGAGGACTAGAGGCACGGGAAGATCTTATGTGCGCCTTGGGCTGACGTCCCGAGGCGGCCTTCCTTCAGGCGCCAACTCGGCGTTCCGGTTAGCTTACTGTTCTCCCCTCAAGAGCTTCCCTCGGAGAACGATCTCGCTTGAAGACGAAGGGGCTGTTTGATGCCCGCCCGCGCCCGTTGGGGGCCGGAGACCGCTATGACCTGGAAAGAAATCTGCGACAACGAAGAGTTTCAGGGCCGCTGGGTGGCCTTGGGCGATTGCACATTTGACGACGAGACCGGCGAAGCCACCGAAGGCGAAGTGGTCGACGTCGATGAGAATCTTGTGGAGCTCTGCGAGCGACTTCGCGCAGCCGAGAAGGGCCACTGTCAGATTCTCTTCGCCGAAGTGAGCTGAAGGCTCGTTCCTGAACCTCGCGGAAGGCGCGTTCCCCGACTGCCCCGCGGTTGGATTCATGCCGATTGCCGCTTTGAGCCGCTGGCTCGCGCGTCGCGTCTTCGACCAGCCGTGTGCCCGGTGCACACTCCGAAGTCCTTCGGCTTTCGTCGTAGTTTCAGGTCAGCCGTGGTAGAGGCCGGCGAACGCTTTGGTGATGACGGTTCGGACCGGACGCGAGTCTCCGAGCCGAAGCGCAAGATCCAGCACCGGGGATCGCAGCGCGGTCATGAGGGATCGGCCGAGCATCATCCGCACCGCAAGCTTCTGCTGAACGATCCGCTGATAGGGGGCGAGCTTCGCCGCCGTAGGCGCCTCTCCTTCGCCGAGAAGCTGGCCCAACAAGCGCCCCGCTGCGGTCCCGCTGACCAAGCCGTGGTAGATCCCTTCGGCCGTCGCTGCGTCGACAAGACGCCCTGCTTCTCCAGCGACCAGCACACCATCGCGGACGAGCCCTCTCGGAAAAGAACTCACGTGCGCTGGATGACCCATCAGCTTGCCAAGCTGCTGCGCACCCCGAATGCGACGCGAAAGGCGTCGTTCGACGAACGCCGAAAACCGTTCTCGCGCATTGAGCCCGTCCTCCGTGGGCTCGTACACCAGTCCAATATTGACGCGCTCCGCCGTCTCGGGAAACACCCAGCCGTAGTGTGGCTTCACCGTGGGGTCGAAGTAGAGCTCGACGACATCCTGGGTATTGGCGACCCCTTCGAACCATCCGAGGATCGTGTGAAGCGTGCGACCGGATCGGTGGTGGGTCGATGCGAGTTTGCCCGTCGCTCCAGTGCAGTCGATCAGTCCGTCGGCTTCGATCACTCCATCGGCCGTTTCTACGCCGACCAAGCGCTCCCCATCGTAGACCGCCCCCCGAACCCGGACGCCCTCGCGAAACTCCGCCCCTCGGGCCCGCGCTTCATTCATCAGAAGCTCATCGAACTCTTCGCGTAGGAGGATCGCCGTTTCGTGATCACCTCGAAGCTCGATGCCGTCGCCCTCCACCCCGGCGATGATCGCGCCGTCGATTCGAAAGGCTCGGCTGCGAACCTTCGCTCCCACGCCGAGCTCATCAAGAAGGTCGAGGGTCCAGGGAGACAGACCGCTCCCGCACACCTTGGTTCGAGGAAACGGACGTCGATCCACAAGGATCGTCTCGATGCCTTCGCGGCGGAGACCCATCGCGGCGGCCGACCCGGCGGGTCCGGCTCCCGCTACCACTACCCGTGCCATGGCGGCGGACGCTATCACACGCGCGGGCCGTTGGCAGGCGCGAACCGTGCCTCCCGGTGCGGCCAGGGACCGCAGCGGCCTGGGTCGTGCTCCGGCGCCTCGCCTCGCTCGAGGGCCAGCGTTTCGCGAAATGCATCGACCATCGGACGGGGATACCAAGCAAGGTCGGGACCAAACGACCCCGGGTCAAAGACCCGACGGACCGGGATGGGCACGGGAAGCACCAAAGGACGCGGGCCTCCCGCTTCGCGGAACGCCCGCAGATGATCCCACCAGGTCGTCCGACCCGGCGCGGTCGTGTTGTAAATGCCCCCGTCCTCTTCCGCGGACTCCAGCATCCGGAGCATCCCCTCCGCGAGGTCACCGGCATAGATGCTCGACATCTCGATGTGGGTGAACCAGACCGTGACCGGCGGCTTCATGAGGAGCCGGAGATACCGAGTGAAGCTTCCTTGGTCGAACGCCCCAAACACCAGGTGAGGCCGAGCGATCGAGAGCCGGATCCCCTCCTTCGCCGCGAACTCCACCGCGATGGTTTCCGCGACGGCCTTTGAGAGTCCGTAGAAGCGCGTCCGCCCCGGACGGTCATGCCGATCCCAGATCGGATCGCCGACCCGGTAAAACTGATCTCGCCGCGGCCGGTACACGAGCGCGCTAGAGGTCAGCGCCACTCGCAAAACCCCGGCGGTGGCGAGCGACTCCATGACGTTCCTCGTCCCTTCGGCGTTGCTCGCCACGAGCTCTTCCCGGCTTCGCCGCCCCACCGAAATGAGTGCCGCGTTGTGAATCGCCGCGTCCACTCCGCGAAACGCACGTTCGAGCGCCGGTCGGTCCCTAAGATCCGCCTGCCGGAGCTCGACGTCCGGTGCGCTCTGAAATGCCGGAACTTTGTCAGGATTCCGAACGACCGCCACGACCTCCGCGCCGCGCGATTGGAGCGCCCGAACGAGATAGCGACCGATGAACCCCGTCGCACCGGTGACCGCCACGCGACGGCCGGACAACCGGTACCCCAACCGCTCCTCGGTCATACCGCGCCGCTCGCCCGAAGATGGGCGACCGTACGGTCAATTCCCTCGGATACGGGGACTCGCGGTTCGTAGCCGAGGTCTCGCTTCGCTTTATCGATCGAGAAGTAGTGATGAGTGCACATGTAGCGCACCGCAAACCGACTTAAGCTGCCTTCGTTGCCGAGGCTACCCCCCTTGAGCGTGTCCCAAGCCTCTTTGGCTGCGGCGATCGGGTAGGCCACCGAAAACGGGATTCGCCCGCGAATCTGGGGCATATCGAGCTTTTCGAGGACCTGACCCACGAAGTCGAAAAACTCCATCGGCTCGCCGTTGGTCACAAAGTACGCTTCGCCAGCGACCGGCGAGTCGAGCGCGAGGCGCTCTTCTGCGGCGATGACCGCATCGATGAGATTGTCGATGTAGGTAAAGTCGCTGAGCTTGTCGCCGCGGCCGACCCCCCAGCGGAGCTTGCCGGCCTTGGCCTTGCCGAGCACCGCGGGAAGCAGGCGCTGGTCGTAGGGGCCAAACACCACGTGGGGACGAAGGGCGCAGGTCGCGACCCCTCCCACCCCCGATGCGGCGAGCACCTCCTTTTCGGCGGCGATTTTCGAGTCCGCGTACGGGGCTTGAGAGATCGATGAATAGGGCATCGACTCGTCGCCATTCTCGATGTCGCGGCCCTCATACACCGCACTCGCCGAACTCATGTAAACGAGCTTTTTGACGCCTTCTTCTCGGCACGCGCGCAGCATGTTCCGGGTCCCCCGATGATTGACGTCCCAGATGAGGTCTTCCTTGTTCCGTCGCGTATGGACCAGCGAAGCGTTGTGGATCACCGCAGTGGCTCCCGCCACCAGCTGTTGCATGCGATCCGCGTCACGGATGTCCGCGGTTTCCCAGCGGACGTTGTCCCGCCCGGGAACATCGTCGGGCTTTCCGTCCACGTCGGCGGCCACCACCTGGTCCCCTCGCGTTGCAAAGGCGTCCACGAGGTGTCGGCCCACAAACCCACGGGCCCCGGTGATCACCGTGATTCGGGCGGGATTCGCTTCGTCCTTGGAGGTCACAGCCACTCCTCCCCAGCCGGAGGGCTGGGTCAGTTTCACCGAAATTTCACCGCCCTTTCGAGCCGGCGAAGTTCTAATAGCCAAAATCGACGAACTGCGATAGCCCCCGAACTCAGTCGAAAGGGAGTCGTATGAGAAACAGGCCCTACGGTCGCGAGCAGGCCCCGCCGCCGAGCTTCGAAGAGGCGACGAACAAGCGCCAGAAAGCGCGCGCCGCGGGCCTCGACCCCAACCACTGGTATGTGGTCGCCCGCGTGTCAGACCTCCAGCCCGGCGACAAGCGGGAAGTCGTGTTCTGGAAGCGGTCGGTGGTGTTGTTTCGGACCGAGCAGGGTGCGTTTCACGCCCTCGAAAACCGCTGTGCACACCGGCAGATCAAGCTCTCCAAGGGCGAGGTCGAGGGCTGCAAACTGGTGTGCCAGTACCACGGCTGGAAGTACGACGGGACGGGTCGCGTCGTCGAACTCTCCCACGACACCTTTGGCCACGACATCGTCAACCTTCGGATTCCTAGCTATGCGGTTCGCCTTCGCTACGGCTTCGTGTGGGTGTTCTTCGGCGATCAAAGTCGCGCGGCGTCGACCCCGATTCCAGAGATTCCCGAGCTCGAGGTCGGGAGCGGCTGGACCTCGATCACCTGCGAGTTCCGCTGGCAAGCCCACCACTCGATGGTGCTGGAGAATGTGAGCGACTACACCCACGAGTACCTGCACCGGAAGACCGAGCCGTTTCGTGATGCGCGACTCAAGGAGTGCTCCGGCGAAGGCGACCTCATCGACGTCACGTACGAAGCAAAGATCGGCGCGAGCAAGCTGATGAACCTGTTCGTCGACCGGCAGAAAGCCGCCTCCGGTGAAATGCGGCTTCAGTACGACTATCCCTACAACCGCTCGAACACCGACAATT
>JBCCZL010000489.1:0-7789 GCA_039187775.1 Myxococcota bacterium | reverse complement strand
GGACATCCGTCCGGACGAACGAAGCACCTGGGACATCATCGACGAGTCTTCGTGACCGCCGATCGTTCTTTCCCCTCCAACGACGACCAGATTCAATTTCGGGAAACCTCGGCAGCTTCGACCCTCTCGACTACGAAGGCACGGTACTCGTCCTTCATCGGAAGGTCCGCGTCCACCGCGAGGCGCCGTCGATGCGCGACCACCGCTTGTCCCGTCTGGGGGTTTTCTCCAGGCTTTTCGTAGCTCTCCCAGAACACTCCGATCCCACGCTTCTGCCATGTTGGGAGCTCGTTGAAGTTGATGCCGTGTTCAAATAGGAGCTGATTGCGTCGCGCTACCGAAAGGCCATCGAGCCGATTCGTCGCCTCACGGTCCGAGCTGCCCTGGCCACGAAGTAGCCAGTAGCAGTGGCCGCTTAGCGCATTCCGGTGGGCGTCCTGTTGGCGCCAGCAAAAGTAGTCCACCACATCCCGGGAAGAAGGAAGCTGTGAAATCCGACAGTCAAAGGACGCCGGCGCTCCAAGCGCGTGGGTAAACGCGGCACTCGCTTCCCCCGCCAAGATGGAGTTGTACTTTCGGAGCCTCCGCCCGAAGGCGCGCTCGTCCCGTCGAAACAGAAGCGAAATCTCATCGCTCTGGGTGTAGCCGTACACGACGCCAAACCCGCAGTTCATCAGTCGACGCAAGGTCGCGACCATGCAGTCGCGAAACCGCTCGTCGTAGGGCGCTTCGAAGTCTTCGAGCTTACGCACGAGGCGAGTGAATGAACGGCCGTCCACCCGGGCCACCATGAAGATCCCTGGGAGCACCGCGTGATCGAGCGCCGTCTCGAACGCCCGCAGTCGAGATTCCAGTTCATCGAACGTCATGTCTGCCACTCCTCTACGTCAAAGCCATCGTTCGTCATCCGAACGAAGAACAGCGCATCAAATCCTTCGTCTCGGCGTGGGAGCTCGAGCCGCGCGTAGGTGCCGAGCACGCCTTTATCGGGAATGCGCTCCGGTCCCTTTCGGAGCCGGTTTCGCGCCAACGACGGGGCGATCTTGGATTGAAAGTAGTAGCCGATGACTCCGAATCCGGCGGCGCGCGCCCGGACGATGTACCGCGCGCGCTCCTCGCGGCTTCGGATGGGTATTGTCGATCACGACCGCCTGACGAATCGCAAGACACGTCTCGAGAAGGGTGTTCTCGCGGTGGCGAGTTCTGAGCAGATCCCGACTGATCCGGACGTGGGTTCGAAAGAACCGGTGCCGATAGAAGGTCGACTTGCCTGTGGCCTGAATGCCTATGAACAACACGGCTTCCATGTCTGGGCCATAAGAGTGAGCACAAAAAAGCCGCCTTCGGTCTCCCGAGGCGGCGTCCAACACAACGTGCGCAGGTCGCCGCCGCTACAAGGTCTCCTCGTAGGTGTGGTTGACGACAACGATGCGGACGCGAGTCATGGGACGGGACCGTGCGATGTGTTCGGGGGCCCGTCAAGCCAACGGATTCCGACGTGAGCCCGTCCGCCCACTTCCGAAACGCTTGCGAGACGGGACCATCCCGCTCGCTCCTGGGCGCGGGGGGGCATCGCGAAAGAAGTGTAATTGCCGCCGGTCACCCCCGCTCTATTGTGCACCCTGATGGATTGGACACGGGACGGGATGGGCGTGATTCGGCTCTCGCAGCAGTGGTTCGGGGCCGCGATCGCACTGCTGTTGGCAGGGTGCACGGGCCAGTTCGATGGGTTGGCCGAGTCGAGGGCCGATGTGCGACCACCACCGCCGCCGATCGACGAAGTTCCCAACTGCGTCGAGGAAATGGTGCATGTCGGGCCGTCGCCCCTTCGCCGGATTACGAACGACCAGTACGTCGCCGCGCTGGAGATGCTGGTCGGGGTTCGCCCCGACGTGTCGAACTTTGCTCCGGACACGGAGAACCACAGCTACCTGTCCAACAACACGACCGCCGTCGAGCGGGCCCAGGTTGGCCGGTATTTCGACACGGCTGACGCCATCGCCCAGGAGGCGCTCCCCCGCAACCGTTCCGCTTGGTTTCCCTGCGATCTAAACAGCGCCTGCATCCGACAATGGGTGACCAACTTCGGAAAGCTCGCATTCCGGCGACCGCTCGAGTCCGAGGAGATCGACACCCTCGTGTCGATCTACGACGACCTGGAGCCCGAGGTCGGAGCCGACGCCGCGGCGGAGCAAACCCTAGCCGCGATCCTGTCATCTCCGCAGTTTCTCTACGTCTTGGAAGGAGCCGCGGAAAGTGAGATCCGAGAGCTCGACGCCTATGCATGGGCGACGCGAGCATCGCTCTTTCTGTGGAACGAGATGCCCGACCGCGAGCTTGTTGCCGCCGCGGACGCGGGCGAACTCGACGATCCGGCGGGCCGTGTTCGCCACGTCGAGCGCATGCTCGACGCGCCCAAATGGGTCGATGAGGGGCTTGGCCACTTCTTCGCCCAGTGGCTTTGGCTCGACCATCCCGAAGCTACGGAGAAGGACCGTATGGAGTTCCCAGACTTTTCCGCGGCCTTGGCAGACTCAATGCGCGAGTCAAACCTGCGCTTCGCCCAAGGCGTGGTTCGCGGTGGGAGCGGGACCCTTCACGAGCTCCTGACAAGCCCCCGAATGCATGTCGATGCCGCGATGGCATCGCTTCTGAATGTTCCCGCCCCGGCGTCCGGTTTCGAAGTCATCGAGCTCGACGACCGCCATGGCTTGCTCACCCAGCCCCGCCTGCTCGCCGCGACGTCGAAGTCTGCAGATGAGTCAAAGATCATTCGAGGACTCCTGGTGCGTCGCCAGATGTTGTGCGGCGACGTTGACCTGCCACCTCAGAACATCCCCGAGGTGGACGACCGGCTGGCCGAACTAGGATGCGTCGGCTGTCATCGGCTCATGGATCCCATCGGAGCCAGTTTCGGCCAGTTCGACGCGATCGGACGCTTCGTCTCGGAGCCGGTCGAGACCGGAGGAAGGATCGAGTTCGAAGACCCGAATGAGCGGGCAATCGAGTTTCGAGACGTCGGAGAGCTCGCCGAGATCCTCTCCACCAACGAAGACGTGGACGCGTGTTTTTCGAGGCAGATGTTCCGGTTCGCGTTCGCCCGGCGAGAGGCCGCCGCGGACAGCTGCACCGTCGACCAGCTCGCTCAACAGTTCGATGCGATGAACGGCTCGGTTCGAGAACTCGCGATCGCGATCGCCATGAGCGACGCGCTTCGCTACGTCCGCGGAACGGAGGGAGGATGAAAACCACGCGTAGACTCCTTTTAGGCGCGAGCGCCACCGCCCTTGGATTGCCGTTTCTCCGGTTTGCCCCGAGCGCCCTCGCCCAGGATCCGCCGAAGCGAGTGGTCTTCTGGTACACGCCGAACTCGATGATGGACGCGCGGACCTGGCGGCCGACCCCCGGCTTCACGCTCCCGGAGTTCCTGTCTCCGCTCAATCGGTACAAAGACAAGATGGTCTTCATCGACAACATGCCCCTCTGCGGGCGGTACGGGGCCGACCATCGAAGGGGCCATCAGGGCACCGCGATGGTGCTGACGGGCTCTTCGATCAACAGCTCATCATCGCATCCGAACTACGCGGCAAACGGTCCGTCGCTCGACGTAGTGCTCGCCGATCGCCTTGGTGTGCAGCCGGCGATCCTTGGCGCGTGGGTTCGGAACAACAACGGCACCTCCCGGATCACCTACTCTGGCCCTCGCCAACCCGTGAGCCCCGAAAACAATCCGGTCACCGCCTTCAACGAACTCCTTGGCGGAGTGATGCCAGGAATGGGGCCGATGACTGGCCCGGACCCAGCGGCAGAGCGGCACCGGCTGACGCGGGGCCGGATGCTCGCAGGCGTTCGCGAGAGCATGAGTCGAATCATGAATACCCTTCCATCCGACGACCGCCGGAGATTTCAGCTGCATCTCGACGAAGTAGAGTCCCTTGAGCGTGCGCTTCAGGAAGGAGCCGACGATGGGACCTTCGTTTCGGCGATGTGCGACCCGACGGCTCCTGCCAGCGGCATCGACTCCTCGGACTATCCGCGACTCATGAAGGCTCAGATCGACGTCGCGGTCCAAGCCCTCCGATGTGGCGTGACCCGCGTTGCCACGTTGCAGAACGGCACATCGGGTGGAGGTGGAACCGGCCAATCACACCCGCGAGGCTACGTCCCGGGTCTCACCCAGACCGGTCGCTACACCGGCGAGCACGACCTCGTCCACTCGTGGCACAACGGGAACCGGGATGCGACATCGGCGGATCGCTTCACCTTGGAGCGATGGTATGCCGAGCACCTGGCCTACCTCTGCGAGCAGCTCGGCCCCGACCTCGACCACACTCTGATCTTCGCATTCAAGGACGCCGGCTACAATCACGAGTACGACAATGTTCCCTTCATGCTCATTGGAGGAAACGCCGGCAACTCGCATCGCACCGGACGCTATGTCGACGGCGGGGGCCGCGGCCACAACGCCTTGCTCGCCGCCGTTGCAGAGATCGTCGGCGTCTCCATGCCGACCGGGTTTGGCGAGTTCGCCGACGGCGTGATGAGCCTGTCGTAGTCTCTTCCAGATCCAGGTACCCTCTCGGCCCACCCCTCGATGGGCTGCACAAACCACCTCAGCGAAGTGCGACGATCACGCCGTAGGTGGAGTCGGATGCCGGGTCCGCGATGGTCTCTCCAAAGAGAAGAATGCCGCCCACGGTAGCACCCACCAGGACGACTCCCACGACCGTCCAGAACCATGGGCTCTGGAACACCGAAGTGCTGACTTCGCTCAACGACGCTTCAGGAAGCGTCACCTCCAGTCGCCGAGTCTCCCCAAGCGCCAGGTCCAACGAGCGGCGCACCGTGCGGCGGCCCTCCGCGTTCAGCGCCAGCACGTGTTCGCCAGCGTTCAGCTCGATCTGAAGAAGGTCGCCATCCTCCGTTCGCTCCACGACCGCAATGCGGGCCTCATCGACCGCTCGCCCATCGAGCTCCACGTGGGTGTTCCGCGCGTCGGTCCGAACTTCGAGGCCCGACACCTCGAGCTGCGTCTCGTTTCGCATCGCCTGAACCTCGGCCTGTCGGTCTTCCGGGAGCTCTCCAAACTCTTCCGCAAGGAGCCGCTCCAGTAGGTCGACCGACTCGAGAGACTGGGTGGCTCCCCGATACGCCACCGCAAGATTAAACGCGGTGGACGGGTTCGAATAGAGCTCGAGCGACTCCTCCAAGCGTTCGATCGCCTGGGCAAATCGACCGCGCTCGAGCGCGTTGCGCCCGTCTTCAAAGAGATGCCGCGCACGGTCCGCGTCCGTTGGCTCGTTCGATCGCTGGGCGCTGGCCGAAGACATCATCGAAGTGACCAGCAGCGGCCCCACCAACGAGAGGAACACGCGAAACGCCATCGCTCGTGAGTCTACCATTCCCAGGAAGGAATCTTCGACAGGGAAGGCTCTTGCATCGAAGCCATTTCGGACCGTTCCCCGCTGGACGGCGCCGACACCATCCGTGGGCTCCGCCGACGTCGCGTGGGGCGCTCCTCGGGGTCGGCAGCTTCGGTGCTCGGTTCGGATAACGGCTCACTCTCCGATGGCTCACTCCCCGATGGCTCTGGTTCCGGTGCCGTAGGAGGGTTCGACTCGAGTTCGGCGATCACCTCGGGCTCGGGATTCAACGATGCAGAGGCCGCCGGGGTTTCCGCCGGAGGCGGGCCTTCGCTCGGCAAAACATCGGACCACATCACCAACCCCGCCGCTCCCGCGGCGATCGCGAGGGCAGGACCTCCGATGCCGAGCCACCAGCGGGTTGCCCGCGGCGGCGTCACTGCTGCGGCTTCGCGGACTCGCGCACGCTCTTCGTCCAGGCGGCCTCGAAAGTGCTCGGCCAGATAACCCTGCACGGTCACCGGCCCCTCCTCGATCTCAAGTTCTCGAAGAATCGAATCCAGCGCTTCCGCGACCTCCGCGGCCGACTCGGGGCGATCCTCGGGCTCTTTGGCGAGCAAGGAAAACAGAAGCTCCGTGAGCTCGGGCGGCACGCCATCGCGGTAGTCCGCGAGGTCCGGTGGTGGGTCTTTGAGAATCGCCCGCGCGGACTGGCTCGGGGTGTCGCGCGCATACAAGCGCTCCCCTGCGACCAGCTCGAAGAGCACCACGCCTAAGGAAAAGAGGTCTGACCGAAGGTCCGCGTCTTCGAACGCGAGCCGCTCCGGAGCCAGGTACGCCACCCTCCCCTTGAGAACCGCGGTGCTGGTCTCGTGCGTACGCCCGAACGCCTGCGCGATGCCAAAATCGGTCACCCGGCTCACTCCGTCAAAGCCCACCAAGACATTGGACGGGGCGACATCGCGGTGGACCAACCCGAGCGGACGTCCTTCCATGTCGGAGGCCTGGTGAGCTGCATGAAGACCAAGCGCCGCATCGCGGACGACCCGAAGCGCCACCTGAAGAGGCACCCGCTCCCGCCGGCCCGTCATCTTCTGTAGAAGGTCGCTCGCGGCAACTCCCGACACATAGTCCATGAGCAGGTAGATGCCGCCGCGGTCCTCACCCACATCCAACACGCCGACCACCCGAGGGTCGCGAACCAGCCCGGCGACCCGGGCCTCTTCCATGAACATGCTGCGAAACTCAGGGTTGTTCGCGTGGTCACCCAGGATCCGCTTCCGGGCGTAGAGCCGGCGGAACGTCCCTTCGATCCGAACCACGAGCTCGACTTCGCCCATCCCCCCTCTCGCGAGAAGGCGCAGGTGGCGGAATCCAGATTGGCCCTTGGGAGTGCCCCACACGGCCCATATCATAGCAGGCGTGTCGGCGCCGATTGCGCTCCCGCCCTTCATTCAGCCAGCCTACACGGCGATTCTCAGCTTTGATCGACCGCAGCTCCGACGCACGCTAGCGAGCGCGTCGATCGAAGACCGATGGGTGCACTGGGCCCGCGGCTGGGAACAGTTGCTCTCGGGATCCCCGGACCAAGCGCGGTCCTTCGCCGAACAGGCGGGCGAGCTCGCCGGACAGGACGCCGACGCCTCCTTGGTGGTCGAAGCCGCGGCTCTCCGAGCGCTCGCGGCCCTTGAACACGACGCCCTCGAGGATGCGGTCGTACTCGCTCGGCGCGCCTCCCGAATGGCGCGGGTAGAGGGGCTTCCGGAACCGGAGTACATGGCCCACCTGGTGCTCGCCCGAGCACGCCGAGTCACCGGACACCCTCACCTGGCGGTTCGCATCCTGAGCGCGCTCGCCGATACCGCTCCTGCACCGTGGCACGGATGGCTTGCCTGGGAGCTCGCCCTCGGGGGCGCGCTCGAGCGAGCCGCGGAATTGGTCGAGAGCGCACCGAACGGCCCCGCACGCGAGATCACCCAGGCGCTCCTCGCCTTCTTGAGAAGCTGCGCGGCAGGCGCCCACAACGCAGAAGCCACCGCGACCCTCCTCGGAGCCACCGTCCCGTTGCTGCGCGCCACGGCGGCCGATGTGGTGGACGCCTGCGTCATCGATCGCACCCCTAAGTCTGACCGGGTTCGCGCGTTTTGCTTCGGCCAGTCCACAGAGATCCCCCGGTCCCTTCATGGTTTGCTGACCCGCCGCGATGGCTCGCCCGAACCGGAAACCGCCGTCGCCTATGTGCGCGCTCCGGTGGATGGGCTCCGGCGCCGCATTCCGGCCCTCGCTTGGGCTCTTGGAAACGGCCCGGAGATTCAGTCGCTGCCTCAGAGCCGCCGAAAGGAAGGCCGGGTGGAAAGCCTGGTGGCGTATCTGCTGATGAAGGGCGAAGCGGTGGACGAAGCCGCGTGCTTTTCCGACGTGTACGG
>JBCCZL010000488.1:0-7794 GCA_039187775.1 Myxococcota bacterium | reverse complement strand
GGTCTCTCGGGGTGATCGCCTGGGAGATGCTCAGTGGACGTTCGCTGTTTCGGCGCGAGACGAACCTCGAAACGATGTACGCGGTGACCCGAGATCCGGTGCCGCGGCTGGCAGGCGAGCGGCCTCACGTCTCGGACGCGGTCGACCAAGTAATCCAGCGCGCGCTCAGCCGCACTGCGGATCAGCGGCAGGAGTCCGCGCGAGAGTTTGGTCGCGAGCTCCTCTCGGCCGCGGGAAGCTCGGCGAGCGCGGCCGATGTTTCGGAATGGATGGACACCCTCTTTCCCGGAGAGCAAGCGCGCCGGCGCTCCTTTGTCGCCCACGCAATGGAGCTCCGACCGGAGCGGCGAAGTCACAAACGGGTGTGGGTCGCGCTCGGTACCGTGGCGCTCCTCGGGGCCGCCGGGGTCACCGCTTATGCCGTTTCTGGCGGCAACGACGGGGCGGCCCAGACGGTGTCCGAGGCCGAGGGGCCAGTGTCCGAGGGCCCGGCCAGCCCGCCGCCCGAGCCGCCGCCAGAGCCCGCAGCCGCAGAACCGCCCGACCTGGAAGTCTCCGAAGTGACCGCGGACGACACGAACGAATCCTCCGGCGACCGCGCTTCGGAAACCTCCACCGCCGACCTGCGTCCCGGTCAGCTCAATCTCGTGACTCCGGGGGCAAGCTCCGAGGTGCTCTACCGCGGTCGTTCGTTCGGCTGGACTCCGCTCTCAAAGCGGCTGCCCGCCGGGGTCTACTCACTCACCATCCGCGCACCGGGCGGAGACGCCAAGCGAGTCCGGGTGAGGATTCGCCCCAATGCCACCACCCGCCGCACGGTCCGCTTCGACTGACCCTCGACGCGACCGAACGATTCGCGAACGCGTCAGTCCTTATCTCGGAGACCGTACTGGTTGAGCAGCCGGAGGAGTGACTTTCGGTGAAGGCCCGCATGTCGAGCAGCCTCGTCGAGGTCCCCGCCGTAGCGCTGAAGGAGGCCTCGCAGGTACCGCGGTTCGAGGACCCGGAGCCACTGGTCGCGGGCTCCCTTGATCGTGGTCTCGTCGCCCACGGGAATCGCTCGGTCGGACACCTGCTCGACCGGCCGGTAGCCGGAGCCGCCGAGCGCGTTCGCTTTTTCGAGCTCGAACACATCGATCGTCGAACCTTGAGCCATCGCCATCGCCCGCCGGAGAAGCGTGCGGAGCTCTCGGACATTGCCGGCAAACGGCCGACCCTTGAGCCAGTCCCAGGCGGGCGCGGCCATCGTGAAGTGGTTTCCCCGCCGGCGCCCCTCCTCTTCGACGAGACCGGCGGCGAGGAGCGGTATGTCTTCCACCCGTTCGCTAAGCGGGGGAAGGGGCACCACCACCTCCGCCAGGCGAAAGTACAAGTCTTCCCGGAAGCTCCCCGCGGACACCATCGCTTCGAGGTCCCGGTGGGTCGCCGCCACCACTCGGACATCGACATCGACGAACGCGCTGCCCCCGATCCGGCGAACTTCTCGACGTTCGAGCACTCGAAGCAGCTTCGGCTGGAGCGACAACGGAAGCTCCCCCACCTCGTCGATGAGCAGCGTGCCCCCACGCGCCGACTCGAAGCACCCAAGCCGGCTCCGATCCGCTCCGGTGAACGCCCCGCGTTCGTGACCGAAGAGTTGCGCTTCGACAAGATCCACGCTCAACGCGCCGCAATCAAGAACCGCGAACGGCCCCGCTCGCCGATTGCTCTCGGCGTGGAGGGAGCGAGCCGCGACCTCCTTCCCCGTGCCGCTCTGACCGCAAAACAACACGGTGAGCCGCGTGTTGGCAATGCGGCGGAGCACACCGTGAATCTCCCGCATCGCCTCGGAGTTTCCCACGAGCCCGCCGAACGAACCGAGATCGAGTTGGTCGAGCAGCACCCACTCGAGTTCCGGCTCGAAGCGGAGCTCGCTTTCTCCAAGTTGGAGCCGCGTTCCGTAGCCGATGAATGCTTCCACCACATCGACCCCATCGACGAGGGTCCCGTTCGTGGATTCGAGATCCCGCACCACGTACCGGCCGTCGCGCACGCTGAGCTCGCAGTGACGGCTGCTCACCGTGTCATCCGCCAGGGCGACATCGCTGCCTCGTCCGGAGCCCACCACCGCCCGGGGGCCATCGACCACCCAGCGGCTCCCGGTGTCTGGCCCTCGTACCGCGACGAGGGCCTGGCGATGGACGGCGAGCGAACGCCGGTCTCCCCGCACCGCCACCTGGGTTCCGCCCGTTCGACCGCTCGCCACAGCCAATGGTCTCTTGGAGCCTTCAGCCGTCAAGCCCGAAGGGCTTGGCCCAGACAAGGAGCCGTCAAGCACGAAGCCGGAAGCGCCACCCGGCTGGGAAGCGGGGAGTATTGGCGAGACCGGATATTACAGCGGAAAAGCTCCTTCCTTGCTCCCACTCCATCGCTTGGGCAGGCTTAGGCTTGGATTGTCGCCCGCCAGGCCGGTCGCCCACCCCGGACATGAGCTCGGAAATCTCCAGCCCCCGAACTCCTTGGTTTCGAGCCTGGGCGATGACGTTCTTCGGGCTCGGGATGCTCGGCTGCAGCGAGCGGGAGACCCAATGGGAACTCACCTACGTTCCCGATGCCCTCGAGTCTCAGGCCTCGAGTGTGCTGGTCGAAATCCGGAGCGGCTCCTGTACGGGCCCCTCGGTGTTTCGCTCCGATTTAGCCTCGGGGGCCGCCTCGCCCGTCCTCGAGCCCGGCTCCTACGGCTTCTTCGCCCGCGCCTCCGACAGCTCCTGCCGCTGGTTTGCCTCGGGCTGTGAGGAACGGACGCTCCCCCTCGACGAAGCGGAGCGGATCGCCGTGACCCTCACCGCGGAACCGGAGGCCGACCGATGTCCCGGCGCCTGCGATCAGGGCCGCTGCACCAACGAGAACGACGGCAGCACCGACGGCATGAATCCGCCCGGTGAACGCCGAGGCATTGAAGTCGCGGCCGGACGCGCCCACAGCTGTGCCCGAGTGCGAAGCACCGACGAGGTGTACTGCTGGGGCCTAAACGAAACGCTCCAGCTCGGCGCGATCACGAACGCCGTTGAGCAGACGACGCCGGTCCGGGTCGAGGGGTTGAGCGGTGCCGTCGCCATCGCCGTCGGCGGAAACGGGCAGCCCAAGGACGGCCACTCCTGCGCCATCGTAGCAGGGGGAGGCGTTCGTTGCTGGGGCGATAACCTTGTCGGCCAACATGGAACTGGAAGTGCCGGAGCGCCGCGCGCCGAACCGCAAATGGCGATGATTCAAAATGCGCGCGGGATCGACGGCGGCCGCCAGCACACGTGCGTGCTCACCACCGACAGCGAGGTGTTTTGCTGGGGAGCCAACGAACGGGCTCAGACTGGCGCTACCGCGAACCAGGGTATCGCGACGCCCCACGAAGTGTCGGCGGGGGGAAGCCTCATGCGGATCGCTACCGGCAACGACCATAGCTGCGTGTCTTCCGGGGGCGGCGACGTCCGGTGCTGGGGATCCAACGGAAACGCGCAGCTGGGGCGGGACACGCCGAACTCGAGCGAAGATCCGGTGACCGTTCAGGGCCTCAGCAATGTGGCCTCGATCGCGCTGGGCGAGGGGTACAGCTGCGCGGTGGAGATGTCCGGCGAGGTCCTCTGCTGGGGCCGAAACAGCAACGGGGTGCTCGGCGACCCCTCGTTTTCGGGCGGGGCTTCGCCACAGCGGGTCGACCTCCCGGAGCGCCCGGTGGCCGAGGTTGCCGCCGGCTCGGATTTCGCCTGCGCTCGGTTTTCCGCCGGCGACATCTACTGCTGGGGCTCGAACCAGTGGGGCGCGCTCGGACGGGGAGTCGACTCGAGCCGAAGCGTCTCGACGCCGGGCCCGGTGCTCGGGATCGACAACGCGAGCGACATTTCCGCTGGCGACAATCACGTGTGCGCGGTCACCACCGACGGGCGAGTGCGGTGTTGGGGCCGGGGTCAGCAGGGCCGGCTCGGCAACGGCGACCTCGAGGACAAATACGAACCCACCGACGTCGTGGGATTCGGTCCCCAGTGAAACTGCGGCTAGCCTTTGTTTCGAAGCCGGAGGCGGAGGGCGTTGAGTCGAATGAACCCCGTGGCATCGGACTGCTGGTACACGTCGTCCTCCTCGAAGGTCGCCATGTCCGGGTCGTAGAGCGAATCAGGACTCCTTCGACCCACCACTGAGGCGACTCCTTTGAAGAGCTGCATTCGAACCTCGCCGTTGACGCGCTTCTGAGTCTCATCAACGAGGGCCTGAAGGGCCAGCCGCTCTGGCGCAAACCAAAAGCCGCGATACACCAGAGACGCGTACTCCGGGATCAGGGTGTCCCGGATCCGCATCTCCTCGCGGTCCATGGTGATCGACTCCATCGCACGATGGGCTCGCGCGAGAATCGTCCCGCCGGGAGTCTCATACACCCCCCGAGACTTCATTCCGACGAAGCGGTTTTCGACGATATCTACCCGGCCCACGCCGTGTTCGGATCCGATCGTGTTGAGGCGCTGGATCATCTCCGCCGGGGACAGCTCTTCACCATCGAGTGCCACCGCGTTGCCCTCCTGAAATTGGAGAACCAGCTCGCGAGACGTGTCGGGCGCATCCTTGGGGTCCTTCGTCCAGCGAAACATCGAAGGATCGGGAGCGTTCCACGGGTCTTCGAGGACCCCGCCTTCGTAGCTGATGTGGAAAAGGTTCGCGTCCATCGAGTAGGGCTTCTCGGCGGTGACGGGCACAGGGATGCCGCGCTTCTCCGCATACGCAATACAGTCGGTCCGTGAGCGGAGATCCCATTCGCGCCACGGGGCGATCACCCGAATCTTTGGGTCGATCGCCATCGCGGTCAGCTCGAAGCGCACCTGATCGTTGCCCTTGCCGGTCGCCCCGTGAGCGATGGCATCGGCGCCCTCTTCCCGCGCGACGTCCATCATCGCTTTGGCGATCGCGGGACGAGCGATCGATGTGCCGAGCAGATACTCGCCTTCGTAGATCGCGGCCGCCCGCAGCATGGGATAACAAAAGTCCCGGGCAAACTCCTCGCGCAGATCCGCGATCACGCATTTCTCCGCGCCGGTTTGCTTTGCTTTTTCGTCAAGCCCGTCGAGCTCTTCCCCCTGCCCCACATCCGCGCAGAACGCGACCACATCGGCTCGGTAGGTCTCCCGAAGCCAGGTCAAGATCACCGAGGTATCGAGACCTCCGCTGTAGGCCAAAACTATCCGCTTGATATCGCTCATGGCGGCGGAGCATACCGGGAGGCTGTCCCCGGAGACTAGCCGGTTGCGGCAAAACTCCGCACGCGCCTCCAGCTTCGCGACGACACCGCTCGCACCCGCGACCGGCCTGCGGCCCTGCCTCCTCAAAATAACTCGGCTATTCCTCACCGGATCGCGGGCGCGACCGGCATCGTGGCGAAGCTGGATCCACGCACGGGCCTCTTGCCGCGACCTGCCCGGCTCGAAGTTTGCGCCAACGCCATCGAGGAGCCCGACCCGCGACGGGGACCTTGCGTTCGGGCTTCGTTCGGCCTATCTCGCGCGGATGGCCAGCCTCGAAGACGCGCTTACCAGTCCGGAAAAGAAAGAGGTCGTGATCGACGACTGCATGCAGATCCTCGATCAGGAGGTGGCCGACAAGAAAGGGCTCTCCGGCATCGCCATCAAGACTGCGTTCAAGGCGGTGAAGGGTATCGGCAAGGGCTTTATCCGAGGCGTGGTAAGCGACCTGGTGCCGGAATTCGCGGTCGCCCTGGACCCGATCTACCAAGAGGCGCTCGCGGAAGAAAAGCCAGTCCGCGCGCACTTTCAAGCCAACTCGGGCCGGGTCGCCGACTCGCTCCTCGCGATCACCGATGGCAAAGCCGAGCGGACCTCGCGCTCGATCATCAAGAAGAGCTACGCGAAGCTCCGACCGCAGGCGAAAGCCAACGTCGAAGCGGCGGTCCCGCGCCTTGGCGGGCTCGTCGAAAAGCACGCCGTCTGAACTATTCGAACACCACCGCGCCCGCGTCGAACAGCTCGATGAGCGTCTTGAGCGCCTCGAGGCGCGCCATCCCGCTCACATCCACGATCTGTTCCACGGTGTGGGATCCGTCGATGCGCGATAGAAGAAACCCGGCCCGATGGTCGAGGCCGAGCCACCGGACTTCCGAGTCCGGAACGTTGACCACCGGCACCCGCTGAAGCCCACCAACCCGGGCGGAGTACAGCTCTTCGAGCCGGACCCGCGCCGCGCGCGCGGTCTGCTGCGCCTCCTCGTGATCCGGATGCCCGCCGAGCACGAGCTCGGCCACTCGAAGGGCCCCGGTGAAATCCCCGAGGGCGTACTTGTCGGCCATGTCGGCGACCAAATCGAGGTCCTGACTCGAGGGACGACGCCGTTCGACAAGGCCCAGCGCGTCCTCCTCGAGGGGAAGCGATGAGATGCCGAGCGTCGGGGTCGACGGTGCGGGTTCGACGGGTGCTTCGGCCGCCTCGAGGGCCGTCGCCTCGGCGATCAAGTCCTCGACCGCGTGAACGTCCGATCGACGAGCGAGCTTGTCCCGAACCCAAGCATCGTGCGGACTATCATCGACCGGAGGCACCGATCGCGCCGGGGGCACCGAACTCTCCGCCTCGCCGAGGAGTGACGAATCGAGCATCGGCAGCTGTGATGTTCGCTCGTCCTCCAATCCTTCGAGATCGAGCGCAAGCGGGGTTTCGTCGTGCTCATCGGGCGCATCCGGCGGCAGGCTCGGCGGTGGTTCCCCCGATTCTTCGTTGGGAAGGCTGAGCGGCGGGCCACTAAAGTCGAGCGTCACGCGACCATCGCCTCGCCGATCCGCGTCGCGATGAGGGGGCGGGGGAATCGCCTTCGGGGCCGGCCCCGGCTCGGGCGGTCCACCCACGGCGTGAACCTTGGAGACGCGCACCGCCCCGGGCTCGTCGTCCTTGTCCCTCGACTGGGCCATGCGCTAGCCGGATTTGCCGACCACTCCCTTGAACATCCGTTGGGTTCGGGACAGGGCCTCGAGGTGCTCCTTGAGACCGTCCGCATCGCCTTGTTCGATGAGACTCCGGGCTTTATCGACCACGCCTCGCGCCTTCTCGATCGCGTCTCGGCCGAAATCACTTCCCGCCACCACCTTCTCGACTCCAGGGAACAGACGCTCGATCTCCGAGATGAGCGTCTCGGCTTCTTGCTTGGCTTCTTCAAGCGCCTCATCGACCCGGCGAGTGACCGCATATTCCTTTGCCTCGGCCACCATCTTCTCGAGCTCATCCGCGGTGAGCCCGCTCGTGGCGGTCACGGTGATCGACTGTTCCTTGCCCGTTTCCTGATCCTTGGCGGATACGCTCACGATGCCATCGGCGTTGATTTCGAACGTGACGTCGACCACGACCTCACTCATCGGTGCGCGTCGAAGACCGGTCAGCACAAACTCGCCGAGGAGGTCGTTCTCTTCCGCGCGGCGCGAGTCGCCCTGGAGGACGAGAATCTTCACCGCGGTCTGGTTGTCGCGAACCGTCGTAAACTCCTTGGTGCGGGAGGTCGGAACCGTTGTGTTCTTTTCGATCAGCTCTTCGAAATAGCCGCCCACCACCATGATGCCAAGCGCGTGGGGCGTCACGTCGAGGAGGACCATGTCCTGGCCGTCGTCCACCAGCGCGGCGCCCTGAATCGAGGCGCCGAGACCCACCACTTCGTCCGGATGAACCCCCTTGCAGGGCTCGCGCTCGAAGAACTCAGAAACCGAGGCCTGAACGCGGGGCATTCGAGTCATGCCACCCACGAGGATGACGTCTTCGATTTCTTCCTTCTCGAGGCCCG
>JBCCZL010000487.1:0-7798 GCA_039187775.1 Myxococcota bacterium | reverse complement strand
TGGGACCTGTCTCCCATGATCACGCACCGGTTCCCGCTCGACCGCTTCGAGGAAGGCTTGGCCGTCGCGACCGACCCGAACGCGGGAGGCAAAGTGATGATCGACATCGACGGGGAGGGCGCATGAGCAACGCCGCGAACTTCGATTTCTCGGGCGCGAAGGTTCTGGTTACCGGGGGCTCCAACGGAATCGGCTATGCGACCGCGAGCGCGTTTTCGAACGCCGGCGCGTCGGTCACCGTCACGGGGACGAAGCCGGACGCGGGGGCCTATGACGTTGATCTGTCGGAGTTTGCCTATCGGCAGCTCGAGCTCTCCGACTCGGACGCGATCGACGCGTTCGCCGATTCGGTCGAGGCGCTCGACGTCCTCGTGAACAACGCAGGCGTCAACTTTCCCGGAGGGATGGATCCGGCTTCGTTCGAGAAGTCGGTGGGGATCAACCTCTTTGGTGCGTACCGGCTTGCGACGGGGGTCCGCGACCCACTCAAAAAGAGCGCGCTCGACGCCGGAGGAAGCGTCATCAACGTGGCCTCGATGAGCGCGTACTTCGCCGTGCCACTCGTCCCCGGGTACAGCGCGGCCAAGGCGGCAACCATTCAGATGACGAAGAACCTCGCGGCCACCTGGGCTGCCGACGGGATTCGCGTCAACGCGGTGGCCCCGGGTCTGATCGAAACCAACATGACGTCACTCATGAAGGGCATCGAGATGGTCGAGAAGCCGTTCATGGACCGCACCCCGATGAAGCGCTGGGGACAGCCGGACGACATCGCCCCGGCCGTGCTGTTTCTCGCCAGTTCGGCCGCGAAGTTCATGACGGGTCAGACGATCAACGTCGACGGTGGGTATTCGATCGCGTGACCGTCGAGCCTAGCGAAACTCACTCGACCACAGGAAGGTGACGGGGATTGGAACGCCGTTCCTGTTTCGCTCCAACGTGATTCGGTAGAGGCCGAGGGCGCGCCCGCTGGGGAAGCCGACGATCTCCGGAGGGTTGGTTTGCGTCAGGGTTGGGCCGTCCTGTGAGATCAGCGTGGGTTCAGCCCATCCCTCGGTTGGCTCGAAGTAGCTTCCCCACACCCGGGTCGCCGTGGTGGCTGGCATGCTGTCGCGCAGACGGTACCAGAGGGCGGCTGCGCGCTGATCCTGGAGCATCGTGACCGCGATCCGCGTTCCACCGAAACCTTGGCCGACGGGCATCACCTCAGGCGTAGACCAGCCGGAGCCTTCGGCGTACCGGCTGAAGCGCGTTTCCGCCCGGCCCTCGATGGTCTCACTCCAGATCGTGATCGCGCCCCCCGAGTCGTCGATTGCAAATGCACCGAAGGCGCCGACGGCTCCGGCGACGCCTTGGCAGTTGGGCGCCAAGACCGTGAGGTCTTCCCACCCTGAGGGCGTCGTTTTCGTAACGCTGGGGCAGACGAGCTCTCGCGTAGTCGATGTAGGCCAGTACGCCCAGACGACGCCCGCGGCCGATATCGCGAGTTCCGGCAATCCAAGCGGTGCCCCCCCCAATGTGAGGGGCTCGGACCACCCCGTAGTTCTCGCGTACCGGCGGACGTGGATGGAGTCGATGCTCGAGTAGACCACCGTGACTTCGTCGGCACCCGATGCGCCAACCGCGAACAGCTGCACGGCCCCCAGCCAGCATGCGTCGCATGTGAACCCGACCGGATCGAGCCAACCTTCCTCCGGGTCGAATTCGGTGACGAAGGTTTGAACCTCACGTCCGCTCTCGGAGGCGTAGACGACGAAGCCTCGGCCCGTCGGTGTGAGCGCCGCCCGCGGCGGCGCGTATCCCCTGCCCGAGAACGCCCTGCCAACTTGTTCGGTCTCCGCCCATCCCTCTCCCTCGACGTACCGCCTCGCGAAAATTCCAATGCGCGCAGCGTCTTCGGAGTCGGCTGGTCCAAGCACGGGCCAGGTGACCAAGGCGCTACCCGCGCTGTTCACAGCTGCCATCGGCTCCCTGAAGTTGTCACCCGCGTAGTCGTCGATGACGGAGAACTCTCGCCAACCGCCCGACCGGTGCCAACGGCCTATGAGCCCCGACTCGAGCTGTCGCTCGACTGCCGGGTCTGGGTTGGACTCTCGCCAAACGGCAAGAGCCGTTCGACTAGAACCCCCGAAGAGCGACGGCGCGTCGAAGTCGTCCGCGCGGACCACGCGCTCGGGATTGCCCCAGCCACCGTCGCTCGAGCATCCGCACATGCCAAGGCAACAAGCGAGCATGAACGGCCGAACCGCGGTTGAGCAGGGTGGTGACGGTCCCGTCACCCGTCGACGCTAGCACGGGGAGCATTCAGCCGAAACGAGCGCCTGCCGAGCCGCCGTGACAGGCCGAGCTCAGTCCCGTAAGCCGGGTCGCGGGGCGAAGCGATCGAGGTACTGCTCGAGGGCTCGCCGTTGCCGCTCCTCGGGCCAGGTGCCTGGGTCCCATGCGGCGTGAAACCCGATGCCGTCGATGAGGGCGACGGCGATGCTCGCTTCGATGTCGATGTCGATGTTGGGATCGAGATGGCCTTTCTTCGCGAGGTCGGAGAGCACTGAGAGCGCCAGGGCGTGCCAGTCCTCGTCGCGCTGCCGCTGCTCTACCATCAAGGTCTCGCTTCGTGTCGCGCGGTCCGAGAAGACTGCCCAGACCAACCACTCGACCCGGCTCTCCGCATCGTGGGGAAGGGCGGCGAGGGCAATGGAGACCACGTCCTTCTCTTGTTCGAACGCGCGGGCCGCGCGAGCCTGCATGGCGCCGTCCGCCCATCGGAGCGCGGCGAGGATGACCTGCTCTTTGTCTTCGAAGTAGTGGGTGACGGCGCCGGTCGTCATGCCCGCGGCCTCTCCGATTCCCACCATCGTGACCGCGTCGATTCCGCGGGTCGCGATGATCGTGGCCGCCGCGCGTGCGATGTCGGTGCGGCGCTGTTCGTGGTCGACGATCTTCGGCATTGGGTACCGCGGCTACGCCTCCTCGTTGCAGCCGAGCTGGATCAAGAGTTCCGATTCCAGCTCGCCACCGAGGCCTTCGCGACCGAGCAGCCGCTCGGCTTCGCGAGTACCGGTGAGCATGGCACCGTGAAGGCGTCCCGTGTCGACGAATTCTCTGCGCCCCAGTCGGTGCTTCCGGCCCATCTCTACGTCTCCGATTTTGTGCCGGTTATTATGTAATAGTAATTATGTCAACGGGATCGTCGGCATCTCGCGCGCGATCCGGTACACCCACGAGGTTCCCGTGAGCGCGCGCAGTCTCGTCGACAGAACCCTGACCTACGGCGTCTTCCCCGCCGTCTTTGGCGGTGCGCTGGGCTTGGCGCTCTATGGAATCGGGGCGGGCTGGGATCCCGTCCTCACGGCGACGGCGATTACTGCAGGCGTCGTCGCTCTCCTCTTCGTGTTCGAACGCGTGCACCCGCTCCACGAGGAATGGCAGCGTTCGAAAGGCGACGTGAAGACGGACCTCATCCACAACGTAGTCAACGCGGCGATCCCGCAGCTCTACACCGTCGCGTTCGTTGGACTGGCCACCGCGGGCGCGACGTGGCTTTCGGAGAGCCTCGGCATGACCCTTTGGCCCGTCGACTGGCCGCTGATCGCGCAGCTCCTTCTAGCCCTGGTGATAGGCGAGTTTGGAACCTATTGGATTCACCGCCTGATGCACGAGAGCGAGCTCTTGTGGCGGTTTCATGCACCCCATCACAGTGCGCCGCGACTCTACTGGCTCAACGCGGGGCGCTTTCATCCGATCGATTTGTTCTCCCAGTACGTGCTGTCGGTGACCCCGCTCATCTTGCTCGGTGCGGGGGAGGCTGTCATCGCGCTTCACGCCCTGTTCACCGCGGTGCATGGGATGTTTCAGCACTGCAACATCGATATCCGCCTCGGTCCGTTGAACTGGTTCTTCAGTATGGCCGAGCTGCATCGCTGGCATCACTCGAAGCGCCTCGAGGAAGCCAACACGAACTACGGGGCGAACATCATCTGGTGGGACATCGTGTTCGGGACGCGCTTCCATCCGAAGGACCGAGCGGCCTCGCCTGACATCGGCATCGAGGCCCTTCCAAACTTCCCGAGAGGCTACTGGTCCCAAATCACCGCCCCCTTCGCTTGGAGCGCCACCAAGAAAAGGGGTCAGGCGCCTTTTCCCGAGGGTTAGTCGGGTGCTATGGCTGGCGCGATGACGCGGTACGACCCGGGAGCGATCGAGCCGAAGTGGCAGGCGTATTGGGATGAACACGCCACGTTTCGAACGGCCGAGGACTCGAGCAAGCCGAAGGCCTATGTGCTCGACATGTTTCCGTATCCGTCCGGCGCGGGGCTTCATGTCGGGCATCCGGAGGGGTACACGGCAAGCGACATCGTCGCTCGGTATCGGCGTGCGCGCGGCTACGACGTGCTGCACCCGATGGGTTGGGATGCGTTCGGCCTTCCCGCCGAACAGCACGCCATCAAAACGGGCACCCATCCCCGGACCACCACCGCCAACAACATCGAGACGTTCAAGCGGCAGCTCAAGATGCTCGGGTTCAGCTACGACTGGGAACGCGAGATCGACACCACGTCGCCGGAGTACGTGCGCTGGACGCAGTGGATCTTCTTGAAGCTGTTCGAGCGCGGGCTCGCCTACCAGAACGAAGTGCCGGTGAACTGGTGTCCGGCTCTCGGTACCGTTCTTGCGAACGAAGAGGTCATCAACGGACTTAGTGAGAGAGGCAGTCATCCGGTGGAACGCGTGCCGCTTCGACAGTGGGTGCTCAAGATCACCGCCTACGCCGATCGCTTGCTCGAAGACCTGAACCTCGTCGACTGGCCGAACAGCACCCGGATCATGCAGCAAGAATGGATCGGGCGCTCGGAAGGCGCCGAGGTGAAGTTCGAGGTGGCAGGGCACGACGGCGTGATCGACGTCTTCACGACCCGACCGGACACCCTGTTCGGGGCAACTTTCATGGTGCTCGCGCCCGAACATCCGCTCGTCGAGACGATCACCACTGAGCCGCAGCGTGACCAAGTCGTCGCGTACGTCGATGTGGCGCGCAACAAGAGCGAGCGGGACCGACAGGCCAGTAAGGAAAAGACGGGCGTCTTTACCGGGGGCTTCGCGATCAATCCAGTGAACGGCGCCGAAGTCCCGGTGTACATCGCCGACTACGTGCTCTGGGGATACGGCACGGGCGCCATCATGGCCGTGCCCGCGCACGACCAGCGCGACTTCGAGTTCGCTGAGGCTCTCGGGATTCCGATCGTCGAGGTCGTGAGTCGCGACGGGAAGCCGAGCGGCGAGCCGTTGAAGGAGGCGTTTACCGAGACCGGCACCGCCGTGAACTCAGGCAAGTACGACGGCCTCGAGACGTCGGCCTTCAAGACGCAGGTCACGGCGGACCTCGAAGCGGCCGGGCAGGGCGCCGCGCGCGTCGAATACAAACTTCGCGACTGGATCTTCTCGCGACAGCGATACTGGGGGGAGCCGATTCCCATCTGCTTCCCCGTCGACACCGACGGCGACCCACGCGCCGGTGCCGAGTTCGCCATCCGGTACGACGAGCCTATCGCGGTGGACGAAAGCGAGCTGCCTCTCCGGCTGCCGGAGCTCGAGGACTACCAGCCGGGGGACGACCCTGCCGGTGTGTTGGCGCGGGCGACCGATTGGCGCTTCTTCGAACGCGACGGCCAGTGGTACGCGCGAGAAACCAACACGATGCCGCAGTGGGCGGGGTCTTGCTGGTACTACCTCCGCTTCCTCGACCCCAAGAACGACGACGTGCTTTGCGATCCGGAGCTTGCGAAGCGTTGGCTGCCCGTCGACCTCTACGTGGGGGGCGCCGAGCACGCGGTGCTGCACCTCTTGTACGCGCGCTTCTGGCACAAGGTGCTCTACGACGCCGGCATCGTGCCCGTGAAGGAGCCGTTCGCGAAGCTCGTTCACCAGGGGATGATCCTCGGCGAGGACGGCCAGAAGATGAGCAAGGCCCGCGGCAACGTCGTCAACCCGGACGACATCGTCGAGATGGCGGGCGCCGACGCGATGCGCGTGTACGAAATGTTCATGGGGCCCCTCGAGGCGGCCAAACCCTGGAGCACCAGCTCGATTTCCGGGGTGAGTCGTTTTCTCGATCGCGTGTACACCGTGGTGTCGCGCGCGGATGCGAGCACCGAGCCTGACGACGCCACCGAGCGCCTCGTCCACCGAACCATCCGCAAAGTCACCGAAGACATCGAGGGTATGCGCTTCAACACCGCGATCAGCGCCATGATGGTGCTCTCCAACGAGCTCACCAAGCTCGATGCTGTTCCGAAAAAATCCGCCGAAGCACTCGCGCTGCTCGTGCACCCCTTCGCACCCCACCTTGCAGAAGAGCTATGGGAAATGCTCGGCCACCCGCCAAGCGTCCAGTCAGAGCCGTGGCCCGAGTACGACCCTGCCCTCTGCGAGGACGACGAAGTTGAGGTGCCGGTGCAGGTCAACGGCAAAGTCCGAGGCCGCGTCACCCTCCCGAAGACGGCGACCGAAGAACAGGCTCTCGCCGCCGCCATGGCAGTCGACAACGTCGCCACCCAGCTCGTGGGCCGAACGATCCGCAAAACCATCTGGGTCCCCGGCAAAATCCTCAACCTGATCGGGTAGGGGACACGCTCCCCCCTCCCAACCCCCCGAGATCACAGCGCTCCCAACGCAAAGATCGCAGCGCTGCAACGCACCCTTCGGAGTGCACCAAACCGCCAGCACCTCGCGTTCGTGCTCACTGGGCAGCGCGGGTGCGGCTCGGCCTCGTCGGAGCGGGCCCAGAGGGGGCGGGAGGGTCTTTGCGAACTTCAGACCAGCGCTCGATGGCTTGGCAGAAATCGACCCACTTGCCGTAGTTCACACATCGCTCCTCGTCGGCGTCGGCCAGCGCCCGGTACCAACGACTCGGAGTCCAAAGCTCGCTCGCTCCAGGTGCCGCAGAACGTAACCCGGCCTGCACCCGAAAGCTCGACCACCGATACTTGTCCGGCGTGCTCGTGATCCCCGCCCGGACGGGATTCAAGTCGATGTACGCGGTCGCGACGGCGAGGTGCGCATCTGACTTGATTGGCTTCGAGTAGAAGCGCTGCTCGAAGAGCTTTCCCGTGCTGTCGTACAAGCGGTTCCTCCGCTGCGCGTGACGCTGAGCGGCGCGCTGCATCGCGCTCGACAGCCCAGCAGCGTCGTCCGGCGTTACGAGCAGATGCACGTGATTTGGCATGAGACAGAACGCGTGAACATCAACCGCGAAGCGTCTCTTCGACTCGAGGAGCAACTTGAGGAAGCCGAGGTAGTCGCGGGGGTAGGAGAACAGTCGCCGTCTGTTGTTGCCACGAAGCACCACGTGGTGGGGCTCGCCGACGAGCACGGTTCGGGCGGTACGCGGCACTCGCACCTTATCGACGACCCTGGTTGTGAGGGTGCCTCAGAACAGCATGTTGCGATCTTTGCTCGAAAAACGCCTAGTCTTCGGGGGGTTGGGAGGGGGGAGCGTGTCCCCGATGAGCAATCAGGGAGCGGGTGGAGCGGTCGGCTCCGGGGCCTGGGCGGACTTCGACGTCTCTTGGGTCGAGGGGGGTGCCTTCGGCGGAGAGGACTTGGGCGCCGGCGATTCGGCGGCCCGTTTTGCGGTCGCGGAGGTCTAGGCGGAGGCCGCGGCCGTTGGGGCGCCATTTGTCGCCCCACTGCTTGAGCGAGATCATCACTGGGTAGAGTTCGAGTCCCTTCTCGGTGAGGCGGTACTCTACGGAGCGGCCGTCATGCTCGGAGCTGTGGCGCGAGAGCACGCCGGCGTCCG
>JBCCZL010000486.1:0-7850 GCA_039187775.1 Myxococcota bacterium | reverse complement strand
CCTCTGCCTCTGCCTCTGCCTCTGCCTCTGCGTCTGCCTCTGCCTCTGCGTCTGCCTCTGCCTCTGCGTCTGCCTCTGCGTCTGCCTCTGCGTCTGCCTCTGCCTCTGCCTCTGCGTCTGCCTCTGCGTCTGCCTCTGCCTCTGCGTCTGCCTCTGCCTCTGCCTCTGCCGGCCCCTACCAGGGAAGCAGCGCCGCCGTTTCCGTCGCCACCACCGCCTCCGTCGCCACCGCTTCGATTGGAAGACTTGCGCGTGCGTTCCAGGACCAGCCGTCGGGGCTCGACCAGACCTCCTGGCGGGGAATCACGGGGAATGCCGTCAGGTCCTGGACCCCGGACAGGAGCCAGATCTCGTCGTCGTAGACGACCGCGGCGCTCATCATCCGTGCTTCGGGAATCGTCCCCGAGTCGATCCAGGTCGCACCATGGTCATCGGACACCGCAATGGCGTTGGGTCGGTCGTTGCCGAAGCCGCCGAGCAAGAGAAGGCGCCCGCGAAAGCTGACGAGGTTTCCGTCGCCGATGGTCCGGGGAAGCGCCCCGCCGGCCTGCCAGCTGATCCCATCGTCGGAAACGTAGGTGTTGTCAGTCGTGACATTGCCGGCGCGGACACCTCCCGCAAGAATCAGCCGGCCGGCGTGCACTGCGACGGCGTGATGCTGAAGCGGTTCGGGCAGCGTGCCCACCACCTCCCAGACAACCCCATCCCGACTCCGATAGATCCGGTCGGTGTAGCCAGTGACCTCGTTGGTTACTCGGCCGCCAAACAGCCATACCGCGCCGTCGAAGACGACCGCTTCGCTATAGATCAGTGGATCGACCAACACATCGCGAAGCGCTTCCAGGTCGCCGGCGCCCCGGCCTCGAGCCGCATCGTCAAGAACCTCGAGCTGGTCGGTGCCTCCGAGGAACAGAAGCTCTCCTCCATAGAACACCATGTTGTGAGCGACGTGGGTCGATGGGGAGAGGTCCATGTTCACCCAGCGGTCCTCGCTTGGCCGGTAGGCAAAGGTCTCCGACACTGCGGCCGGTCCGAACGGCGCGGTGGTCGACAAATGCACCATCAAGAGCTCCGATGGTACGACCGCCGCGTCGGGCGTCGCGTCCGGCACCGACGCGTCGATCGCCGCGTCGGGAGACGCATCGGGGGGATCGATCATCGGCTCCTCCACCGGCGCCGCATCAACGCCTCTGGCGTCGGGAACCGATCCATCGAGGGTGTCCATCCCGATGCGACCGCATCCCGACTCAAGCAGCACCGCACAAAAGAGCAACGCTCTGTACATGCTCTTGATCAAACGCCCGTTTCTTCGGTTTTGCATGTGGTGCCCTCGTTGGTTCGCTGCACCTCCGAGTTCGCAGGCCGCATGCCAACGGAGTTCTTTCGGGCCCCGCAGTCTGCGGTTGCACGGTCTGAGACTCCGCGCGGACGTGCGGTTGCGTGGCGCGCAACCTCGCCGGCGCTCAGAACATGCTGTGAACGCTCAGGCCTCCGGGGCTCAGCCCGACCATGGGGCCCTCGCTTTCCGAAGCGCCGAGCAACGCCCAGAGGAGCCTACTCGCGATGGCCACTCCGCCGACCGAAAGGAGCGAGATCCCGACGATCGAAGAGGGTCCGACGCGGTCTGCCTGCGACTCGACGTCGACCCAGGACGTGCCATTGGCCGAGCCTTCGACGCTGGATTTGTCGGAGAGAGCCAACCCCAACTCCGCCAATCGCTGCCGCGCTTCCGCCGATCACCAATACCCACGGTGCCGCACCGGGGCCTTCGGCGGTGCTCGTGGCTTCTCGAGACGTCGCCACCGGCACCGACTCTTCCTCAACCGTTTGCGCCTCGGCGAGGCGGAGCCGAAGCGCACTCAGACGAGCTTCGGCTTCGGGTCGCTGAGGGTGGGCGTCGGGAGTCTCCTCCAAGAACCGCTCAAACGCAGCGACCGCCTCCGGGATCGCGCCCGCGCGTTGCTGGGCCGCGCCGAGGTTAAAGAGCAGTTCCGCTCGAGGGCTCAAGTCGTAGGCTCGCTGGTAGTAGTTCGCCGCCTCGGAGAACCGCTCCGCCTCGAATGCTTCGGTGCCAAGCGCATAGATCCGCCGCGCGGCTTCATCGTTGGTGTTCCCCAGGGCGGCGTCCTGGGCGACTGCCGGACTCGCCGCGAGGAGTGCCCCCACCAGCACGCAGATTCGCACAGTCGAAGAATAGCATCCGCTTGCGGATAGACGCCCCAAATGGAGTCAGAGCGTCCGCAGATACGCGAGAAGTGCCGACCGATCACTTTCTGACAAATGCGAGGTGCTGCCCATGGCGTTGTCGGTGTGCGCGAGGACTTCCTCGAGAGTATCGAACCGGCCATCGTGCATGTACGGAGCGTTCGCGGTGAGGTACCGAAGCGAGGGCGTATTCGATTCCACACTCTCGACGATCGTGTGGTTTGGCCCGCCAAAACTTTGCCCGGGGTGATGGCAGTCGGTGCACGCGGTGTCCGATGACTCGAACACTTCGCGACCCCTCGTGACGAGCGGGTCGCTCGACGCGGGACGAACCGGGCCCTCCATCGACTGGATGTACGCGACCAGTGCGTCGGACTCGTGGTCTTCGAGCCCCGAGCCGCGAAGGCGCTCGATCGTGCTCGCGAGGTGGGCTTTCAGGGTCGGGGCCTGCCCGTCCCAGCCGAACGGGCCGGTATCGGTGAGCCGTCCCGCAAGCATGGGCGTCTGCCGCGGGCCGATCGGGCTCGACCAAGTCAGGCCATCTTGCCGACCGCCCGGATGGCAGCTTAGGCAGCTTCGACCGTCGCCCGAAATGCGTTCGCTCGACTGATGAAAAAGGCGTCGCCCGAGGGCAAGCACCGGGTCCAGCGCTTCGCCCTCGACGCGATGTCGGACGACGCCAGCAATGACGGGCTCTCTTCCGAGGAGCGCCATTTCCAGCGCCTGCTCCGGATCCTCGGGTTCCGCCTCCGGCGTGTCGAACGACGCCACATGAGCGACCGTGAGCTCGCGGTCGAACTGCGACCAGCTGATGAGACGGTCTCCCGTGGGGTCGTAGGCGACTCCGCTTACCCCATCGCCGATCGGGACGGTCGTGCGGAGCTGAATCCGGTCGTTCTCGAGCCGCTCGTAGTGAAGGAGCTCACCCGTGCCGTCGCAAACCACCGCAAACTGCCCCTCTCGGGTGACGACCGCCCCGCGAGGGACCGGACAGAACTCACGGCGCGCGTTCACGCTAGACGTGAGCAGTTCTTCACTTGGATCGAGTTCCAGCACGCCGCTCTTGACGGTGGGAACCGAAGTGGAGCCATAACCCGAGCTGATTCGCTCTGGCCCGGTGTGGACCCAGACCGTGGGCGCAACGAGCTTCCCATTTCGGCGGACAAGCCATGCATGGGTGTGGTTGGCGAGGCGCTGAATCGATCCCGGGGGAGCCGGTGGAGGGGCGCGGAAAAACGCCTCCTGCGGACCGAGCTCGGCCTGCGGCACTTCCTGCGGTTCCGGGGTCGCGGTGCGTTCGGCGGGCGGCCGGTTGCCAACTCCGTTGAATGGCATCACCGGACCGTCGGGCTTTTGGAACGGGCTGGTGAGTTCGAAGTGTTGGGGATGAGGAGGCAGACGATTCAAGCGTCGCCGATGGGGCCGCCGTCGTGGCAGGTGCTCGTTGCGATAGGCGTCGATCACGCGAACGTCTTTGTCTTGCACCACGCTGACCGTCGCGCCGATGGCGTGTGTCACGTAGATCTTGCCGTTGAGCGCAGCCGCGGCTCGGGGTTCGGGCGGGAGCGTGACCGAGGGTTTGGCGGGAAGCCCTTCGACGGAAGTGTCGAGTTCCGTGAGGGCGCGGCCGTAGCCGCTCACCGCAAACAGCGACGAATCGGCCAAGGTGAGTGAAAGAGGTTCTGTGGCGACAGTGGTTTCGGCGGTCCGCGCGAGCGGCGCCTGAAGGCCATGGCTTTCGTAGCGCTGCACCGTATGGCGGTCGGCCACCGTTGCGAAGAGCGACCCTTCGTCGGAGAGAAGAAGCGAAGACACCCGACCGTCGGCCGACGTTCGTTGGAGGACGGCGCCGTCTTCGATGTCGACGGTCAGAATGCTCTCGTTGTCGGTGTCGGCGACGAACGCCACGGTCCGTCCTTGGAGCACAGCGAGAGCCACCGTGGAGGAGAGCCGCGGTCCGGTGTGTCGAAGCGGCTCCGGTGGAACGGTCGGCGGCCGAACGATGGGCGGGGCTGCAGTCGGCATCGGCTTGCCTACCGACGAGGTCGTCGGAGCCTCGTCGCACCCCAGCGTGGACACGGCAAAGACAAGCGCAACCGGTCCCCAGAGTCGTTTCAGTAGCGATCCCATCTTTGCCTCCCGCATGTGCGCACTGGCCCGCGTCCCCGTGGCTGTTGAGCAAAGACAAGGCCAGCCCGCAAATGTTTGGCAACGATGCGGATTTTTGACGCGGCTCCCCCTCCGCCGCGAATTGATAGAATCACGAATCTATCCCAAAACGCTGGGAATGAGGCGATACGTATATCGACGATCGGCGCGACACCGTGCGCCGAGGCAACGGCAACGAAGTGCGGGTGGGACGGCCCTACAACAACCTTCTAGTGTCGATCCTCGGCGCCTTCGGTCTCGGCGAAACGGACTACCAGACGCCGGGCGATCGTGGATTTGGCGAGTACAGCGACGGAATGCGAAACTTCGAGGACTACTACCGGCCACTCTTGACCGCCGCCGAGCGAACCAAGCCCCTCCCCCATCTCTTCCTGTAGGGCGTTTCTCCTCAAGGCGTTCTCCTCAAGGCGTTCTCCTCAAAGGCGTTCTCCTCAAGGCGTTCTCTTCAGCGCGTTCTCTTCAGGGATTGGGTTAGCGGTCGACGAGGTTTGCGTACTCTTCGAGATTTAGATAGCCGTCGCCGTCGGAGTCGTCGGTGGCCGACGTGCTCAGGTCTCCAAAGGTGGCACGCTCCCAAACGTCGGGCATTCCGTCCGAGTCGCTATCGTAATCGTCGGGGTGGGTTGCGAGCGGCGTGGCACTGACGGCGTTCTGAAACGCCTGGTAATGCGCCTTCGCGATGAGTTCAGCGCGATTGTCGTAGCGGTAGGGGTCGGGCGTGTCATTGCGAACATTTGTGACGTACCAGGTGTCCACCGAATCCCATCCGCGGCGGACCCGCCCCGCGCCGTCGACGGTGGCGTTGGTTCCCGCGTGCGCAGTCACGTTCATGAAGGCGTCGCGCGCACTGCGCCACACCGACGTCGGACCGATCGGAGGGTGGGGGGCCGTCGTCTGAAAGTCGCTTCGCGGGAGCGACCGAGAAGCTTCTAGCTCGTACGATTCTCCATTGAAGCTCCACGTTCCGAACGAGGTCCACATGGACCAGTTGTCGGCGGCCGGATCGGTGAGCATTCCCGGAAGCACGAGGTTGCCCGCAGTGTAGATGGCGATGTCCTCGGGCATGAACCGGCCATCCACCTTCATTTGAGTCCCCGCGTAGTCGTTGGAGCGATTGCGAAAGTAGTAGTTGTTGATGTGATTGAGGCGGATGCCACCAATGGTCCGCGTCAATCGGAAGTTCCAGTTGTAGATCACGTTGTTGACGATATCGAACCTGCCACTGGTGTTCGCGTTCGGGTGACGATGGCTCACGTTGTAGTAGAGGTTCGCGTAAGCGCCGAGATCGCCGGCGATCGACGGAGTGTCCGACGAGCCCATGATCTGACCGGTCTTTCCCTCGGCGAAGATGTTGTACGAGTAGGTGAAGGCATCGGTGGCGAACGAAGCGCTGCTCACCTCATCCGAAGCCCACGAAAAGGAGCAGTGGTCGACGATTCCTCCTGTGATGTTGCGGAACGACACCGCATCCGCCTCCACCGAGGGATAGTCGGGGCGGAATCGAAGGTAGCGCACGATGACGTTGCGGTAGCGGTTGCTCGTTTCCCCAAACTCCAGATCGGCCGCCCCGGTCAAGGTGATGCCTCCTTCCGGAGCGGTCTGACCGAGAATCGTAAGGTTGCTCTGGAACACTCTTAGTTTCGTGGAGAGCTGGATCGTCCCCGAGACTCGAAACACGATGAAGCGATCGCTCTTGTCTCCCACCGAGCTGCCCTCGATGGCCTCGCGGAGGCTCCCGGGCCCGCGGTCGTTCAGGTTGGTGACGAACACCACGCGAGCCGACGCCGGGTCGGTGGCCGCGCCTCGGTTGTATGCGCCGGGGCCGAGCGCTCCGGGGAACGCCAGCGGGGGTGAGCTCATGCCCGCGTCCGAACCCCCATCGACTCCCCCATCGTTTGCGGGGGGTTCGCCAACTTGAAGAGAAAGCAGTGGACCGGCGAGAGAAGGGTGCTCGCTGGAGGCAAATGCCGCGTCATCACCCGACCGCTGCTCGACGATCAGGGTGAGCGACGACGAGGATAGATGTTCTGCGTCGAGGGGAATGGTGACCGCGCGTCCGACGTCGACCACCCCGGAGAATGCGCCCACTTGGCGAGCCGCTTCCGGAGATGTGGCGCCGGTCAGCCGCGCTTCTTCCCAGTTGCTGTGTTCTCCGAGGAACAAGGCAAACTCGCCGTCTCCCGTGTCTCTCGGATCCACGGTGAGGGTGAGGTGCGCTTCGTCGATCGTCCCCGAGATCGCCGAGAGGTCGAACTTGAGGAAGGTCCGGCGAGCCGCCGGAGCCACGCGAACCACATCCTCATCGAACCCGCGATCTCCTTCGAGATAGGCGTCTTCGATCGGACTCAGCCGCACTCTCCGGGTGGGAGACGAACCGTCGGTGCGCGCATCATCGGCAGCCCCATCGACCGCATCGACCATACCGCCGTCGGCGTCGACTCTCCCGTCGGTGTCCGCCGGCATGTCTATCGACGCGGAGCATGCGAGAACGCCTGGCGCGACGAGGAGCGGGAGGGTCCATCGGGTGGTGAATCCAAACGCCCGCATAATCTTGCGTACGCGGCGAAGGTTGGGCCCCGCAACCGGACGAATCGGACGGTGTATGGCATCTCGGTTCCCAGGTGGGTGCCGAGGGCCATCGTTTTGGGATGAAGCGTCTGTGTTTCCGAAGGTTTCTCTTGCCTGCAGACTTGGCGGGCGGCCCTGCAGTTTTGAAGGAGGCCGGGGTTCAGTCGGCTGGCATGCTGTCTCTATGACGACTCCCGCTTCGCCCGCCGCCGCCGATTGGAAAAAGAACGCCTGCATCCTTTGCGAGTGCAACTGCGGCATCGAAGTGGAGCTCGGAGGCGAAGACGGCCGGCGCCTGATGCGCATCCGCGGAGACAAGCAGCACCCCGCGTCCCAGGGCTATGCGTGCGAGAAAGCGCAGCGCCTCGACCACTATCAGAACGGCCGGGATCGGTTGATGAAGCCCCTTCGGCGGCGGGAGGATGGTTCCTTCGAAGAGATCGAGTGGGACCAGGCGATCCGCGAGGTGACGGCGCGTCTCAAGAAGGTTCGCGACACCCACGGCGGAACGTCAATCTTCTACTACGGCGGCGGGGGACAGGGGAATCACCTTCCTGGCGCATACGCATCGGCCACGCGGCGTGCGCTGGGCTCACGCTATCGTTCGAGTGCGCTGGCTCAGGAGAAGACCGGCGAGTTTTGGGTCAGCGAGCGCATGCTTGGGACCTACACCCGGGGAGACTTCGAACACTGCGAGCTCGGGTTCTTTCTGGGGAAGAACCCGTGGTTCTCGCATTCGATCCCTCGAGCGCGGGTGACGCTCAAAGACATCAAGAACGACCCGAAGCGCACCCGGCATTCATATTGGAATTCCACTGCATAGGCGTGCGAACGCCGTGTCGGTCTCCCAGAAAAACGTTATCTCCCATTCCAATTTCATCGCCATAGTAAATTATGGGTGAACCCGG
>JBCCZL010000485.1:0-7855 GCA_039187775.1 Myxococcota bacterium | reverse complement strand
GGCACCGAGTGGTCACACGCGACCTCAACGGGCGGCGGCGGTTGCAGCGGGACCGCATTCGCACGCGCGGCATCGGCGCGGACGCCGCGCGGTGGCGCGCCGCCCGCACTGGCTTTGCCACCAGGTGTGACCCGTCGCTTCACCTACCGCGAGGTTCGGGACCGAGTCGCGGCGTTCGCCGGAGGGCTCCGCGACCTTGGGGTAGGAAAAGGCGATCGCGCGATCCTCTACATGCCGATGGTCCCGGAGACCGTGGTGGCGATGCTGGCGTGCGCGCGGCTTGGGGTTGTGCACTCGGTGGTGTTCGGAGGCTTTGCGTCCAAAGAGCTTGCCACCCGGATCGACGACGCGAAGCCGAAGGTCGTCATCGGCGCCTCCTGCGGCATCGAGGCGCAGCGCATTGTCCCCTACTCACCGCTCCTCTGCGATGCGCTCGCGCGGGCTTCCCATGCTCCGAGCCATGTGGTGATGCTTCCACGCGAGCAGCATCACGATCCGATCGATGGTGAGGTCGCCTGGTCCGAGGTGGAGCAGTCGGCGCCGGTGGATCCGGTGGTTGTGGCGGCAACGGATCCGCTCTACGTGCTCTACACGTCGGGAACCACCGGTGGCCCGAAAGGAGTGGTGCGCGACAACGGGGGTCACGCGGTTGCCCTGGCCTGGTCGATGAAATACCTGTACGGAGTTTCGCCCGGCGAGACGTACTGGGCGGCCTCCGACGTGGGGTGGGTGGTCGGACACTCCTACATCGTCTACGGACCGCTGCTCACGGGAAACACGACCGTGCTCTACGAGGGCAAGCCCGTGGGCACGCCCGACGCCGGGGAGTTTTGGCGGGTCTGCGCCTCGCATCGTGTCGCGGTGATGTTCACGGCGCCAACCGCACTCCGGGCGATCAAGCGCGACGATCCCCGGGGAGAGCTCGTCCGGACCCATGACCGGTCGGCGCTTCGCACGCTATTTCTTGCAGGCGAGCGCTGCGACCCGGACACCCTCGCATGGGCGGAAAAGCACCTCGATGTTCCGGTGATCGATCACTGGTGGCAGACCGAAACGGGCTGGCCGATCGTTTGCAATCCGATGGGCCTCGAACCCCAGTCGGTCAAACCCGGCTCCGCCGGCATTGCGGTGCCCGGTTACGACGTTCGGGTGCTGGATGATGACGGCAGGGAGCTTGGGCCGAACGAGATCGGGTCGCTGGTGGTCAAGCTTCCGCTGCCGCCGGGGACCTTTCCTACGCTGTGGAACGACGACGAGGGATACCGAAAGGCATATCTCGAGCGTTTTGACGGCTACTACCACACCGCCGACGCCGGGTTCATCGACGATGAGGGCTACATCTCGGTGATGAGTCGAACCGACGACATCATCAACGTTGCGGGGCATCGCCTTTCCACCGGCGCCATGGAGGGAGTCGTGGCGGGCCACCCGGATGTGGCCGAGTGCGCGGTGGTCGGGATCGCGGATGCGCTCAAGGGGCAGCTCCCGCTGGGGCTCATCGTGCTGAAAGCCGACGTCGACCGGTCGCACGATACGGTCGTCGCGGAAGTCGTGTCCCGGGTGCGCGAACAGATCGGCCCGGTCGCCGCCTTTCGAATCGCGACGGTGGTGCGTCGGTTGCCGAAGACTCGCTCGGGGAAGGTCCTCCGCCGAACGATCCGCGCGATCGCCGATGGCGCGACGCCGACGGTCCCCGCCACCATCGATGACGCGGACATCTTGGGAGAGATCGAGGAGGCCCTCGGATCCTTGGGGCTACCGCGCACTACGACGGATGAGCGCTAGTACTCCTGGGTCGAACGACGGCGAGGCGCCAAGGACACCGCCCGAAGTTTTTCGTGGCTTCGACTGGCGAGGTCGCTGAGGGTTGCGAGGACCGGTGGGTAGAGCGCGGCGAGCCGGCCAAACGCGCTCGACGAGAGTCGAAGGAGGAGCGCGTCGGTTTCGGTGCTGACCGAGTAGTCCGCGATGCCGTCACCCATGAGGGAGTGCTGGCCGACCACCGTCACCGGCTCGAGCTTGCGCATTTCCTCTGGGGCACGGAGAAGAAGCCGACCCGCGAGCAGGATGTACAGCCCATCGGAACGCTTCCCCGCTTCGATCAAGGTCTGCCGCTCGTCGGCCCGTCGGGCCTCGAACAGTCGAGCGATCTCTTTTTGCGTTTCCGCGTCAAAGGCGGAGAAGAGCTCTGACGTCGACAGGAGATTCGCGACCACTCGCCGGGTGTAGAGCTCGAACAGCACGGTGCCGGTCGGCGGATGCCGTCGAACGAGCTCGTCGAGAACCCCTTTTCTGAGCTTAAGCGCGGAGAGCCGCCCTTGGACAAACACATCGGCGCGCCGCTTTACGTCGTCGAGCAGGCATGCTTCGCCGACGATGTCTCCCTCCGCGAGGATCGCGTCGGCCCCCTCGGGCATTCCGGGAACGTGAACCCCCACGCTTCCCTCGACGATGGCGAAGAGAGCGTCGGCGGGATCACCCGCCCGGATCAGGGGCGCCCCGTCGGCGAGCTGGATCAGCTCCGATTCCTGGGCCAGCCAAATTAGATGTTCCTGGGGAAGCTCCGCGAAAAGCGGCAGACCGGGCAGGAGCGCAAGCTCCTCCGCGCTCTTTTCGTCCTCTTCCTCGAGGAAGAACTCAGGGAGGCTGACCTCGCGGTCGACAAATTCGAGTTCGCTGAGGTCAAGCTCGATGGAGGGCCCGTCTTCAAAGCGCACTTCGTCGGTGCTCGTGTCGGGGTGGGGCGTGAGCTTGCGAAATCCAGTCTGGGACAGATCTGGCGAAGATTCGGCTCGAAATGCCGCCTGGACCGCGGCGGAGGGTTCGGGCCGGCGCTCGTCGTGAAGCCGCTTCGCGGTCGCCGGATCCACCCGCGCCAGCACGTCGCTTCGACTTGGATCGATTCCCAACACCACCTTGGCCATCGCGACCGCGCGCGGCAGGAAGCCCTGGGCCGCGTAGAGGTCGACGGCCCGCTCGTAGGCCCCCACCGCTTCACTCTTTCGGTCGAGACGTTGCAGTAGGTCCCCTTTTCGGTGCGGCCACCGCGGCTCGTCGGGGTCCAGCGCCTGAAGCTCCTCATAAAGCGGGAGCGACGCTTCCAGCTTTCCCCCGCGAAGACTTCGGTTGAGCCGTTCCCGCAGGATCTCGACCTTTCGGCTGGCCATAGGGAAGTCTACGCCGATTTTTCAGAGAACGATGCAGTTCGACGGCGGGGATTTTTCCGAGGTAGGATCCGCGCATGGGCCTTCTGGTGCGCCTCGTTCGCGCACTTTGGATTTTTGGGGTCGTCCTCGCGAGCTACCTCATCCAACTCGCGTTGGGACGGTGGCTTCGCCGTCGAAAGCTCGATGAGGCGGGGCGGGAGACCTTCGAGCTCCCAGCCTGGGTCAAGGCGCGGAAGAAGGCGGTCGATCGGAAGAACGCGAAGCGTGTGCTTCGCAGCATGCTTCGACTCCGCGGGGTCTACATCAAGCTCGGCCAGGTGCTTTCGATCATGGGGGGCTTTCTCCCGCGGGCATACGCGGACGAGCTCTCGGTCCTCCAGGATCAGGTCCCGCCTCAGCCGTACTCGGTGCTTGCGCATGCGTTTCGAAAGAGCCTTGGCAAGGATCCGGAGGAGGTCTTTGACCGGATCGACCGGGAACCGCTCGCTGCGGCCTCGCTCGGTCAGGTGCACGCGGCCTGGCTGCCCGGCGGCAGAAAGGTCGCGGTGAAGTTCCTCTACCCAGGCATTCGCGGAGTCATCCGGACCGACATGAAGGTCATTCGGCTCGCGGTGATGGTGTATTCGTTCTTCGTTCCGGTGGAGAACATCGAGGTGGTGCACGACGCGTTGGTCGACCTGCTCAAGCGGGAGACCGACTACCTCCACGAGGCCCGCTGCATGGCCCGGATGGCCAAGAACTTCGAGGGCCAAAAAGACATCGCGTTTCCCTCGGTGGTGGAGGAGCTCACCACTGGCGAAGTGCTGACAATGAGTTTCATGGACGGGGTGAAGATCAACGACTTCGAAGCGATGGAAGCGCAGGGCATCGACCGAAAGCGGGTCGCCAAGCGCCTCACTCAGTCGTTCTACGAGAGTCTCTTCGTGCACCGGTTCTTTCACGCGGACCCCCATCCAGGAAACTTCCTCGTCGACCAGGCTTCCGACGGGACGCCGGTGCTCGTGGTCCTCGACTTCGGCGCGATCAGCGAAGTGGACCCGATCATGGTCGAAGGGATGGTCGATGTGCTTCAGGGATTCTTCGAGCAGACCGATGCGCTGGTGCTGCAAGGCTTCGAGCGGATCGGGTTTGTCGCGGAACGGGGCAATCGTGAGCTCGTGGAAAAGACCGTCCTCACCTATTTTCGAAAACTCCTCAAGGTCGAGGATCGGACCGCAGGCGCGATCATGCGGGCTCGGACCTCGGAGCTCGGCAGCCTGGTCGATCCGGAGGTCGAGCGCCGAAGCCTTCGCGAGCTGATGCGCTCGATCCGCTATCCGGACGGCTGGTTTTATGTGGAGCGGGCAAGCGTGCTCGCGTTCTGGCTCATCGGTCAGGTCGATCCCGACCTCGACACGCTGAAGGTGGGCTTTCCCTACATCATGCCGCTCCTGATGAAGCGGACCCAGGAGCGGGCGGCGAAAGCCGCAGGAACCTGATTCCCGAGCGCTCCCCGGTTACGCGGGAGCGGTTCAGAAATTCCCCGATTTGTTTGCGGAACCTTGCCGCGGAGGTGGTGTCTTACCTTCGAACGCGGATGGGTGAGAGCATGCAGACCAATCACGAAAAGAGCTCGGAACAACGGGGGGCCATGACCGCCGCCATGCGGAGCTTGTCGGTCGGAGCGCGCTTCCGAGGAGCCCCGAGTCCACAGGGCGCTGAGCGCCAGCTTCGGATTGGCGTGATCGAAGCCGGACGGATCGTGGACGACCGGGTGCTGTCCCACCGGGAGCCAGTCACCGTGGGTTCGGTCGAGCGAAACACGCTGACGCTGCCGGGGATCGCGATCGAGCGGGCCACCCTCTTCGAGTGGCGGAACGGGTATGTGCTCCAGCTCTTGCCGGGCCTCGAAGGTAAGCTTGCGCTCGACGACGGCGCGGCGAAGCCTCTCGAGCGCTATGCGTCGGGAGCGAGCGAACTTCGGATCGGCGACCGCGCCCGAGGGAAGCTGATGTTGGGGGACACGACGATTCTCTTTCAGTTCGTCGATCCGATGCCGCTTCGGCCGCGCCCCGCATTGCCCGCCGCGGTCCGGGGCGGCTTTCTTGGAGGCGTCGACTGGTTCTTTTCCTCGGTCGTGGCAACGACGTTTTTGGTGTTCTGCGGACTTCTCCTGTTTCTCGAGGCTTCGGACTATCCCCTCGAGGCTTCGATCGTCGATGTCCCGGACTACGCGCTCACCACGATCTTCGAAGAGCCGGAGCCGCCACCCGAAGATTCGGTGGACCCCGCGGCGGTGGTTCCGGACGCGCCGGAGCCCGAAGCGACGGATGCGGACGATGTTTCAGACAATGTTTCGGACGACGTTTCGGACGACGTCGCCGACTCGAGGCCGAGCCACGACGCGTCGCGCGGCGAGCGACCCACGCGTCCGGGACCGAGCATTCGTCCGCAGCCGTCGTTGGTGGACCGAGCGTCTGTCCTTCAAGCGGCGCTCCTCGAGATCGGGGCACTCGACAACTCCGACGGCGGGACCGCTTTCGACCGTCTTCGCGAAAATGTCGCCTCGACCGACGCGGCGGATCTTCTCGCGCAGGTGGATGGGGCGGTGGTGGCCAACCGCCGGCCGACCGCACTTCGGCCTCGGGATGGTCGCGATCATCGACCGTCAGGCGATGATATCGGAGCGCTCGACCGCGTGGTCACCCGCGATGTGGTGGAAGGACGTGAGCCGATTCGCGAAGTGGATCCGGTGGCGAGGGTGAGGCTCTCTGGACCGATCGAGGAGCCGAGCGCGGGATACTTCGATGCCGCGATAGTCGCGCAGCAGGTTCGGCGCCGAGTCGGTGCGATCCGCCGGTGCTACGAGCGCGAGATCACGCGAAATCCGACGCTTCAGGGCCGCGTCTCGGTGCGCTTCACCATCGCCGAAGTCGGCACCGTGGGGGGCGTCCGAGCGGTCGAGAACACCACCGGCTCCCAGTACCTGGCAGACTGTGTGGGGACGTCACTTCGGACGATGCGGTTCAATCCGGGTCCCGACGGTGGACCTGCATCGTTCCGCTTCCCGTTTATCTTCGCTCCGCAGGACTGAGGCTCTCCGCTCCACCTAGGAGCGCGGCGTTTCGGGCGCCGAGAAGCCCCGCGTCGGTGTTGGTCACGACGCTGACGCGGAGGGATTCGAGGAGCTTGCGCATCGGTGCTTTGTCGACCATCGCCGGGACGAAGTGCTCCGCGAGGGCGGGGAGGAGCCGGGGGGCGATGCCTCCGGCGACGAAGAGCCCACCGCGGGGAAGCACTCGGAGGGCCAGGTTTCCGGCTTCGGACCCATAGATCCGGGCGAATGTCCGGATCGCATAGCCGCACGCCGGTTCGGAGTCGCCAAGCTCGCCGATCACTTTGCCCGCGTCTTCGGCCGAGAAGCGCTTCTCGGCGATTTCGGAGTGGGGCGCGCGCGTCGTGTCGACCACCCAGTCGTAGATGCGCCGAAGCCCGGGGCCGCTGAGGAGGTGTTCCACAGTGACGCGACCTTCGCGTTCGCGGACGAAGTCGGCGAGGGACCGGTCGTCCTCGGTCACCGGACCGAAATCCGCGTGGCCGCCTTCTCCCGCCAAGATCCGAGTGGTCGGGCCTTGACCCACCGCCACCGCCGCGCCAAGGCCGGTGCCCGCGCCGAGCACCACCCGTGGACCCTCGGGATCGACATCCCCCGGATGGAGGAGTCGAAGGTCGGACGCTTGGAGGAGTTCGAGGGACAGGGCCACGGCGGCGAAGTCATTGACGAGCGCCGCGGCGTCGGCCGAGAAGCGAGCGCCGATCGCGTTGATGTCCAACGTCCAGGGCAAGTTGGTCGCTCGGGCGATGCCTCCGTTCACCGGTCCGGCGACCCCGATGCCGATCCGATCGATCGGATCGCCCTGAAGAAACTCCTCGGCAACGTTCGAAAACGACGGGTAGGCCGCGCTCTCGAAGCGATGCCGACGAAGCTCCCGCGAACCGTCGTAGAGCGCGACTAGAGTTTTTGTTCCGCCGATGTCCGCCGCCAGGATCCGCATGATGTCCTCTCGGAGAGCCTAGCAGCTCGCTGCAAAAGGCCCGTGTGTGGATCCAGCTTCGCGACGGTGCCGATCGCACCCCTGAGCACCTTATTCCTCGGCGTCTACGAACTGGCCCCAAGGCCGCGGCTCGAGATCCAAAGGGGCAGGCGTCTCCCGGGGAGGGTGCTACCTTCCGCGCGTGCGCGTCCTTGGCATCGACCCAGGTTCTGTTCGAGTGGGCCTTGCTCTTTCCGACGAGGGCCGAAGTCTCGCGTCTCCGCTCCGCACCCTCCCCGCAACGCCGAAGGCCGAGCTTTTTCGCCAGCTCGCTGACATCGTGTCCACCCAAGACGTCGATGCCATCGTGATCGGCCTCCCGCTCCGTCTCGACGGGCGGGAAGGGCCCGAGGCCCGCCGGGCCCGCGCGTTCGGGGCGACCGTGGCTGAGGCGACAAAGATCCTTCCGGTGTTCTGGGACGAACGGCTGTCCTCCACCCAGGCGGAGCGAAGCCTTCGGGCGGCTGGCAAAAAGAAGAAAGCCATGCGAGGCCTCGTCGACCAAGTGGCGGCGGCCCTCGTGCTTCAGAGCTACCTCGACGCGCAGCGTGCTTCCGAGTGATGAGCGAGCGAAGCAAATCAGCCACCGGCCACCCGGGAGTCCTTTGGATGGGG